>NZ_JAVREO010000007.1:0-378200 GCF_031845445.1 Streptomyces chisholmiae
CACCGCGCGGCTACCGCGTCAACCCGCCCGACCCACCCACCAGAGGCAGCGCCCCGGTTCCGGCACCTCGATAGCAGACCGCGTGGCGGTGCTCCCACCAATCGGTGGGAGCACCGCCAGGTGAGGGGCAGGGACCTACGTGAGCTGGTTGCCCGCCTGGGCACCGCGTCGCCGCAACAGCTTCTTGTCCGGCTTGCCCGCGTCCGTGAGGGGCAGTGCTTCGGTGAAGTCGATGTGGTCGGGCTCGTACATGGCGCCGCGCCCTTCGCTCACCCAGGTCCGCAGGTCGTCCGCGGTGACGGCGACGGCGGGATCGGTGCAGACGGTGGCGTGGACGCGTTCGTGGCCGCTGTCGCCCTTCACACCGTAGACCGCGCTCTGGCGCACGGCGGGGTGCGTGTTGAGGAAGTCCTCCAGTTCGGTGGTGTACACGTGGCCGCCGACCACCACGATCATGTCTCTGATCCGGTCGACGACGCGCAGGTAGCCGTGAGCGTCCAGCAGGCCGAGGTCGCCGGTGTGCAGCCATCCGTCGCGCAGGACCTGAGCGGTGAGTCCGGGGCTCTTCCAGTAGCCCTCCATCACCTGCTCGGAGCGGACACAGATCTCGCCGACCTCACCCACCGGCAGTACCCGGCCCGCCTCGTCGCGGATCTCGACCTCGACCCCGGGCACCGGCCGCCCTGCGGTGCGCAGAAGGTCGGGGCGGTTGGGGTCGTGTTCGGCGGCGGACAGCACGCTCACCGCGCCGGCCTCGAACTGCCCGTACCCCTGCTGGAGCACGGGCCCGAAGCGGCGCACGGCCTCGGAGATGCGCACCGGCGAGGAAGGGGTGCCGCCGTAGGTGAGCTGGCGGAGGCTGGAGGTGTCGGCCTGCTCGACGTCCGGGTGGTCGAGGAGCTGGTACAGCAGCGGGGGCAGCAGCATCATGTTGGTGATCCGCTCACGTTCGATCGTGGCCAGGATGTCGGCCGGGTCGAAGGCGTAGTGGAGCACGACCGTGCCCCCGGCGGAGAGGGTGCCGTCCGCGATGAACCCGGCGGCGTGGGACAACGGCGTGCACACCAGGTCCCGGCGACCGGTGCCGCTGAACAGCTGCCGAGTCAGGGCGATACCTGCCTGCATCCGGCCGAACGTGCTCCGCACCCCCTTGGGGTGGCCGGTCGTCCCGCCCGAGTGCCGGATGAAGCAGAGGTCATCGGGTCGCGCACCGCTCGGCAACGGGGCGCCCGGCTGTTTCCCGGCGAGAGCGAGGAGGTCGTCGCCGAGGCCTCCCGGTGTGCTGTCACCCCGCGCGCGCACGTCTTCGGGGTCGTCGCCCAGGAGTAGGACGTGTGCCATCGGGGGCACAGCCCGGATCAGTTCGGCGGCTCGCCCGGCGAGGCGCGGGTCGACGACGAGGGCGTGGGTCTCGACGTCGGCCATCATCGCCGCCTGCACATCGGTCCCGAGCCGGTTGTAGAGGTGGTTGAAGTGCGCGCCCAGCAGGTTGACGGCATAGCGCACGGCAATCGTCTCGGGAAGGTTCCCGCACAACAGCGTCACCGTCCGCCCCGGACCGACGCCGCGCTCCCGCAGCACACGTGCCATTCGGTAGACCAGGGAACGGAACTCGGCAGCGGTGAGACGGCGCGTACCGGCCACCACGACCGGGTGGCCCGGCTCGTCGTTCAGGCCGTCGAGGATGATCTCGGCGTAGTTACGAAACACGGGCGACGCAGACAAGACGCATGTCCCTTCCGAAGCGCGGGAGCGGGAACCCGCGGACCATCAGTGGCATCCCCCGGGGCGACCCCTCCCCAACGTGATCGCTCACGGGATGGCTGAACAACCCCCGGCGGCACGCGGTGTCGTCGAAGCCACGACAGCGCGCGGTGGAACAGCGTCCCCGGCCCCTCGGCGTGAGCCGACGCACGACCGTGCCGGAACCAGTGCAGACTCCCGCCCCCTCGCCGGCTGGCACAGTCGCGGCGCTTGGGCCGTCCCTGTGTCTATGGGCTGTCCCGCAAAGATCTTGGCTCCGAGTACGGAGCCGTTTGCAGAGCTGGCGAGGTGCTCAGCCGGCGGTTCGTGAGGTGCCCACGGACCGGGCGAAGTCGGCGAGCGTGTGGAAGTCGTGCTCCCGGAGGCCGGCCCGCGGGTTGATGTGGTGGAGGAGTCCAGGCCCTTGGTGGTGCGCGGTCACGTAGGCCTGATCCAGCTCGCCCTGCTCGTCGTCCACCCAGGCGAAAGGGCGGCCGCCTGCGTAGTCCACTAGCGGTCCGGTCTTCCAGTGCACCCCATCAGGGCGTTCTTGGAGCAGGGCGTCGCCGAAGTCCACGAAGGGAAGTTCCGGAAGGCCGAGGACCGGTGCGATCCACCGGTTGGCGTCGTGCATCCATGTGGTGGCCCAGCACAGCTCGAAGCCGAGCTGGAGCAGGATTCGTCCGTGCTGCGGGTTGAGCCAGACTCGCAGGGGACGTCGTCGGGACGATAGGCCCCTGTCGTCTTGATGGGCGTCGTTCCGGGGGACTCGGAGTGTGGTGTAGCCGTCGGGACGCCTCTCCGGCTTGGCCGCATAGGGGTTGAGCGGCCCGTCCACGTCGAGGAACAGCAGAGGTCGGTTCACGGTTTCCCCCCGGTTCTGCTCACTGCGGACTGCCCCGATCAGCGTAGCTGTGGGCATGCTCCTGAGCGAGCGCCGGCCTGAGTGAAAATCACGATGTGGCAAGTGTGATCACGGCATCGGAGCCGTCCTGGATAACCCCGTTCGCGGGGCCGGGCCCGCGCTGCTCCGGCACACTGCTGACCACGCTCCGACGCGATGGAGCAGATGCGGTCCACCGAGGCCGGCCGTGGAGTCTGCCCCTGGAGGACCGAGTGCTGCCGTCACGGCCTACTGGCGAACGAACCTGACGTTGCGACAGCTCGCTCCGCTCCCCTCGAACGTCTTCTGCCACCGGGCAGGTCTACGCTGTAAGCGGTGGCCATCTTGTGATCTTCGTTTGTCCACACGGTTCACGATGGTCATCGGTGGCCGCAGCCGTCTTCTCACCGGCCCTGACCAGCCAACATCGCGATCTGATCCGGGAGTAGGCGGTGGTCGGAAGGGCGACGCTGGCGCGCCGTCTCGTAGCAGGAGGACATGTGTGACGTGGCGAAGTCTGGTGGGCGAACTTTGACGAGCAGCGGGCAGTCGTGCTGCTTTCGGGAGATGAGGCGTCCGGTTTCCTGGCGATGCAGGTCGTCGCTCCCGCGGGCACCGATATCAGCGGCGTGGCCGTTGAGGTGGCGGTAGGTGCTCCCGAAGGACTGCCCCTCGAAGGCGTCCTGAGAGTCGCGCTTCCCCGTCCCGGCCTCATCCCTTGCACTTGGCTGGTCACCCTGGCCAGGGAAGACCTGATTGGGCGGGCGGGCGTCCTGCCGTCCGCGAAGCTCAGCGAGATCGAGGACGCCCTTCGTCTCGGCGGCCTCACGTAGGCAGAGAAGGATGGACGCCGCCGATGGCGCGGCCGGTCTCGTCGAGATGGTCCATGGTGGCCGTGGCGTGCCAGCGGCGCCCCCAACTCACGAGATCACGATCTACGGTTGGAGTGCTACGGGCCATCATCGGCGCCGGGCAGGGGTTTTGGTGGGGCCGGGGTTGGCTTCTTTACCTCTCCGGCCGTTGGTAACGTCGCTGGCAGGGCCCGGGGCGCGGTGGCGGGCTGGTTGTAGCGTGAGACTCAAGCCTCATCTGAAAGGTTCCCCCTTTGTTGATCGTGCTTGTGTTCATGGGTGTCTTCTTCGTGGGTTTGGGTAACTGGCTCATAGTGGGCTTGTGGAAGAACCGCCCAATCCGCTCCGTTCCAGCTGTCGAGGTAGCGGAGAACACTTACTTCTATCTCAGTAAGCCTCGAAGTCGACGGGCGGCTGTTCGCGCCCTGCCCGTAACACTCGTAGGGGTCGAGTCCATTTGGTGCATCCTGGTGTGGGATGAGCTGGTAAGTGAGTCGATCGGACCGTTCACGATCGTGGCCTTCATGGTGTTCTTCGCGTGCCTTCTCTCAGTCATATCCATTGCGCTGTTCAATCGTCCAAGATCTCTGGTGCCGCCGGCAAGGAGATCGGACACCGGTATTCTCGTCGAATGGTTTCGAGGGAGACGCCGCCGATGAGCATCAGGGGCGCTGGCGCCGAGGTGAAGCAGGAAGCCTTCGCATCGGTCAGCAAATGAGTTCGTTCACCGACTCTTCCTTCTCGCCGTGCGCATGTTCAGGTCCCGGTGGGGTGGGACGCCCAGGGTCGGGTGGCTCCCAGGTAGTCGTCGCCCGGGTAGCGGTAGGGCTCCTCGCGGATGAGTGCGTCTGGGTTCGGGGCGTTGATCATGTGGCCGTTGCCGATGTAGACGCCGACGTGGTGGATGTGGTCGGGGGTGCCGTAGAAGACGAGGTCGCCGGCCAGCAGGGGTGTGTCCGGCGGGAGTTGGGGGCCGTGGGCGTGCTGGTCATGGGCGACGCGGGGGAGGGGGATGCCGGCTTGGGCGTAGGCAGCCTGGGTGAGGCCGGAGCAGTCGAAGCCCGGGTCGCCGGCGGCCGGGCCGTTGCCGCCCCACTGGTAGGGGAGGCCGAGTTGGGCGCGGGCGTAGGCGAGGGCGATGGCGGCCTGGCGGCTCGGCGCGGGGGCGGTGCCGCTGGGTTCGTGGCGGGCGGCGTACTGGTCCGCCTGGTCCAGGACCTGGTCGACGTACCAGTCGGCGTGGTTGTAGTGCCAGATGGCGCGTTCGAGGTCGGCGCCGTGGCGTGCGCCGTGGGCGCAGAGGAGGCGGGCGGCGGCGTGGATGGCGTTGACGGGGTCCCAGGGGGTGGGTGGGTCGGAGCCGCCGGGCGGGACGGGCTGGTCGTAGCGGACGAAGGTGCTGGGGAGGAACTGCATCGGGCCGATGGCGCCGGCGGTGGAGACCATGGTGGGGTGGCGGCCGTGGTCGGTCTCGACCTTGCCGATGGCGGCCAGCACGGTCCAGGGGAGCCCCGGGCATTCGGTGGCGGCCTGGTGGTAGAGGGCCAGGTAGGTGGGTGGGATGTCGTCGAGCGCGGCGCGGCTGGGCGGCGCGGGTGTCCCGGCTCGGGTGGCTTGTTGGAAGAGGCCGGTGATGCCGGCGGCGGTGGCGATGACCAGGGTGAGCGTGGCGGCGAGGGCGGCGCCGATGGCCTTCTTCACCGAACGGTGAGTGGGAGCGGCGGGACGGGGCGCCACTGGGGCCTGCCCTCGGCGGGGAGGTGTTCGGCCTGCTCCGGGGTCAGGGCCGGGGTGAGGTGCGGCCAGTGGTGGGCGAGTTGATCGAGGGTGAGGCGGTCGCGGCTGGGCGGGTTGAGGGGGAGCCAGGCGTGGGGGTGGTGCGCGGTGGCCACCGGCAGGTTCTCGTGTCGGGCGGTGGGGGCGAGGCGCTGGTGGAGGTGGGCTTCGCGGGCGGGGGACGGGGTGTGGATGAGGACGGGGGTGGTGGTGGGGAGGGCGGCGTAGCCGGCGAGTTTGGCTTCGACGCGGCGGAGGGTTTCGCTGCCGGTGTCGTGTTCGAGGAAGAACGGCAGCACGGTGGTGTCGTGTTGCCAGTGGGCGTAGGCATCCGGTCGGGCGTGGTCGCCCCAGAGGCGGGCGGCGGAGCGGGCGGAGAGCCAGAGGGTGAGTTGGCGGTGCGGGTCGTGGTGGTGGGTGGCGGCCAGGGAGGTGAGGAGGGTGGTGGTGGCGAGGTCGTGTTCGAGGGTGGGGGAGAAGGCGGTGCGGGCGGTGCTGTCCGGGCGCCAGCTCAGGTGTTTGACGTCGGTGGCCCAGCGCGCGGCGAGCAGGGCGGCGCCGCGGCGGCCGAGGGTGTAGTGCTCGGGGGCGGAGCCGCGGGGGGTGAGGGGGCGGAAGGAGTCGAGAACGTGGAGTTGGTGGAGTTGACGCAGCCGGCGGTTGGTGACGCGGTGGGCGGTGTGCCACAGGGCGGTGATGTGGTGTGAGGTCAGCACGCGGTGCTCGTGGAGCATCTCCAGCAGCCACAGGTCGCGGGGCGTCACGCGGCGGGCGAGCGCGGCGGTGTCGCGGGCGGCGTGGGGGCGTTGGCGCTGGAGGGCGGCGCGGGGGATGGAGCGGGGGTGGGGGTGGATGAGGTCGCCTCCCGGGTCGTGGGCGGGGGAGTGGCGCCCTGGTTGGCGAGGGCGCGGAGCTGGTCGGCGCGTCCGGGGACGCGCGCGGCCGCCGGGTGGGTGGTGAGGGTGAACGCGGCGGTGGGGGTGTGCTGGACGAGGAGCCGGGCGGCTACCCGGTGGCGGCCGAGGTGGGTGAGGTCGTGGGCCGCCAGGCCGGGCTGGGTGTGGTGTTCGAGGTGGCGGGCGTCCTCGGGGGAGGCGGCGAAGAACACCTTGTTGCGGGCGTTGGTGGAGATGGCCTCGCGCAGCTCGGTGGGGAGTTGGGCGAGGTGTTGGTGGGCCAGGTTGAAGCTCACGCGGTAGCCGCGCGCCTCGGCGAGCATCTCCTCCAGGGGGTAGGGGAGGTGGAGGAAGTTGTGGCATTCGTCGAGGTAGACGGAGGCGTCGATGCGGGCGTGCTCGGGGCGGCGGGCCCGGGCGGTGGCGGCCTGCCAGGTCTGGGCGAGGAGGAAGGAGCCCAGGAGGCGGGCGGTCTCCTCGCCGAGGGAGCCCTTGGGCAGGCGGGCGAGGAGGATGCCGCCGTCCAGCACGTCGGAGAGGTCGGCGGTGGAGGGGCCGTGTGCGATGGCGCGGCGGGCGAAGTCCCGCAGGAGCAGCGCGCGGAGTTTGTTGAGCAGGGGCGCGGTGACGGCCTGGCGGGCGGGTTCGGACAGGGCGTCGTACCCGGCCCAGAAGCCGCGCAGGACCGGGTCGCGCACGCCGGCGGTGACGCGGAGACGGTAGGCGGGTTCGGCGAGCAGGCGCGGGATGTCGGCGAGGGTGACCGGCTGGCCGGTGGCGGCGCGGTGGCGTACCAGGGTCAGGCAGCAGCCGCGCATCAGGTCGTCGGTGCGCGGGCCCCAGAAGGCGTGGTGGATCTTGCGGAAGACGCTGGTGGCGTTGTCCACGACGACGTCGGTGTCCTGGCCTTCGAGGACGTTGAGGCAGGGTGGCGGCCGCGGGTCGTCGGGGTCGATGAGGGTGAGCCGGGAGCCGCACTCCGCCGGCAGGCGGTCCAACAGGTCGGTGACGAGGTCGCCCTTGGGGTCGACGACGAGCAGCCCGCGGCCGTGCCGGACATCGTCCAGGGCCAGGTTGGTGATGAGGGTGGACTTCCCCGAGCCGGTGGCACCCATCAGGTGCAGGTGGTGGCGGGCGTCGCCGGTGGCCAGCGCCACGTGGCGCCGGGCGTCGGTGTCGCCGCGCCCCAAGGGCCGGGCATCCGGTGCGGGGGCGGGGATGCCGGGCGGCGGCGGCAGGGAACGGGCCCCGGCCCTGGCCAGCCCCGGGGCGTCCGGGTCGGTGGGCAGATGCGCCAGCGTGGCCAGTTCGGGAACGGACAACAGTGCCGCCCGCCGGGGGAGGTGCCGCCGCGCCAGGTGCCGGTGGGGGCGGGGAAGTCGGGCGCGGACCAGCCAGTTGCGGGCGGTGTAGAGACCGAACGACGAGGCGAGGGCGTGCGCCCTGGCCCTCGCCCGCCGCCGCGCGTCCGGCCCGGGCGGCGCGCTGACCGCGTACAGGAGCGAGACCGCCCACAGCGAGCCGGAGAGCTTCTCCGCCGCCTGCCGCACCGCGCCGGAGTGTTCGGCGTCCTGCCGCACCTCCAGCCCCGGTTGGGGACGATGGGTGGCCTGCGCCAGGGTCCCGCGCAGACCCCGCAGGGGCTGGGTCCGCCCGGTCTTGAGGACGCGGGCGGCGCGCCTGGTCCGGCCACGACGCCGCCCGGTGGCCGGCCGGGCCAGCACCTGGACGACCGCCCGCTCCGCCCCGCGCAGCCCGGCGGCCGCCTGCAGCAGGGCGCGCAGCGGGTCGTTGCGGTGGGCGGTGCGCAGCGGCAGCACCTCCGAGCGGGCCAGCCGCAGCCGGCCGCCCCGCGCCGCCTGGCCGGCCGGGACCGGGGGCGCGGCCGGGACGACGACGGTGTGGGCACCCGGCCAGGCCGCGTGCACGGCCTGCCGCACCAGCCCGACCGGCACGCACCTCGGCACCCACAGGCGGATGGTCATGCCCTCCCGCGTCCAGGCGTACTCGAACGCCACATGCGGCTGGCCGGCCAGGAGCCGGTGCCACCAGGGGCGCAGTAGCCCGGACAGGGAGGACCACAACACTTCGGCGCCGTGCTCGTCCACCCGGGGCGGCGCCTGGACGACGACGCACCGCCCACCCCTGGCCAGCCGCCGCGCCCGCCACCGGGCCAGCAGCGCCCGGCCGCCGATGACCGTCAGCGTCGCGGCAGGCAGCGCGGTCAGCGGCGCCCGGTGCTCGGCCAGCGCCGAGCGGGCGTGCTCGGCGACGGCCGGCCACACCGCCACGGGGTCGACCAGGTAGGTGGTGAGCCAGTCGGGCGCGGTCACCGCTCCGCCACCTCCTGCTCGGCCTCGCGGGCGGCGAGTTCGGCGGGGTCGGTGGTGACCAGGTGGTGTTCGTGGCCGGCGGCCACGGCGGTGACCGCGGCCCGGTGGCGGTGGCCGGCCAGGAGCAGCGTCTCGCCCCTGCGGGCGGTCAGCAGGAAGTCGCGCTCGCCCCGGGAGAGGAGGAAGGTCTCGGTGATCTGGTCGATGGCCTGCGCGGACTGCCGCAGCAGCAGCTGGGTGGCGGCGTTGGAGACGATCGCCCGGCCCAGCGGCGAGGTCAGCACGTCGTCGGCGTCCTGGGTGACCAGCGAAAGGCTGCACCAGTACCTGCGGCCCGACTTCGCCAACCGCAGCAGGAAGCGGGCGCCCTCCCGCTCCCGCATCAGCAGCCACGCCTCGTCCACCACCACGAGGTGTCGCCGCCGGGGCCCGGTGGTGACGCGGCGCCACACGGCGTCCAGGGCCAGCACCATCGCCGGCGCCCGCACCTCCTCCGGCAGGTGCCGGACGGCGAACACCAACAGGTGGTGTCCGGACAGCTGGCCGCTGCTGGGGCCGTTGAACAGCTGTGCGTGCGAGCCGGAGACATACGGCACCAGCTGGTCGGCCAACTCCCGCGCGGCCGGGCTGGGATGCTCGCCCAGCACCTGGTGCAGGTCGCCGAGGGTGGGGGGCGGGTTGTTGAACGTGGACACGTCGGGCGTGATGCCGGCCCGCTCGTAGGTCAGCAACAGCGCCTGGTCCAGGACGGCCGTGCGCGCCGCGTCCGGTTCGGCGCCCAGCAGGACGGCGAGGAAGCCGTGCAGGAAGAGCACCTTGCGGACCAGGCCCTGGAGGCCGTCGGCCGGGTCCGGTGCCGGCAGGTCGAACGGGTTGATCCGGGCGCCCGCGCCGAGCCGCACGGTGTGCCCGCCGACCGCCTCGGCCAGCCGCACGTACTCGTCCTCCGGGTCGATCACCGCCGCCCGGGCCCCGGTGAACAGCAGCCGCAGCAACTCCAGCTTCGTCTGGTAGGACTTGCCGGCCCCGGAGCGGGCCAGGGTGACCGAGTTGTAGTTGTCCAGGCTCCGGGCGAAACGGTTCCAGAAGACCGGGGTGCGGGAGAGCGCGTTCACCCCGTACAGCACGCCGCCACCGCCCGCCTCGTGGTCGGCGGTGTGCGGGATGTCCGGGCTGGCGAACGGGAAGAACGAGGTCAGCGCGATGGTGTCCACGGTGCGGCGCACCCGCAGCGGGTCCAGGCCGAGCGGACGGGTGGCCAGCCAGCCGGCGAGCGCCCGGAACGTGGTCGGCTCCACCGTCAGCAACAGCGACTCGGCCACCGCCCGCACCGAGGCCACCTCCTCCGCCAACGCCTCCTCGTCCGGCGCGTGCACGGTCACATACAGCCCGACGCGAAAGAGCCGGGACTCCCCGCGGGCGACGCGGTAGGCCAGCTCGGCGGCGTCGGCCGCGGCGGCCTCACCCTCCGGGTCGTCCAGGTGCCCACCACGCACTGCGGCCCGGCGGGCCGACTCCAGCCGCGCCCGCTGCTTCCGCAACCGCGACGCGGCGACCCCGGTGGGCACCGGCTCGATGTGCAGGGCGACATCCAGCCGCCCGGGATGGTTGAGCAGCGGAGCCAGCCAGCCGGGGTTGGCCTCGGCCGGGTAGCCGGTCACCACCAGCGTCCGGGCCACGCCGCCCGCCGTGGTGACCTGGTGCGCGCCCACCTGGATCGCCCGCGGGCCCACCGGCTGGAGCAGGCCCCGTGCCGAGACCGCCTCGGGCCGTCGACGAAGTCGTCGCAGCAGACCGGTCAACGCGGCCCACCGTCCTTCGGAAGTGCGGGCGGCGTCGGGTCGCACGTCTCCCGGAGCGTGGCGGTGACCCGTTCGGCGCCCAGGGGCTGGACGTCGAGGTCGGCGCCGGCGAGGGCCTCGGCCGCCTCCCCGAGTCGTTGCCGGACGCGCCGGTCGGCGAACGCCCGGCGCCCCTCCTCGCGACTGACCAACAGGACCTCCTGGCGCCGCAGGACTTCGCGCTCTCCACCCAGCTGCCCGAGGAAGTCGGCATGGGCCTGGGCGGCGCGCACCAGAGCGGGGTGCCCCAGCCCGTGGGCGGCCCCGCGTACCGCCTCGGTGGCCGGCGACAGGTCCACCGGCCGCGAGCGCACCACGATCTGGGTCGGACCGGTCAGCGAGTTCAACCACCGGCCGAACGAACCGGTCAGCACCGCCTGCTCGGACGCACTGCGCAGCCCGAAGTTCACCGTCGAACACGCGGCGAGCGCGGCCTGCCCGCCGTCCCCGAGGTCCAACAGGCCAGCCCCGTCCACTCCACGGCACGGCACCGCCGGATCGGCGGCCGGTGGGGGGCCCGCGGACCGGGTGAGGGACCTGTTCAGGAAGCTCGGCAGCGCGGGTACCCCCTCGGGGGCGTGCACCATCCTCTTGGCGCTGCCGGCGTGGACGAGACCGGCCAGCACGAACCGATCCATGGTGATGCCTTCGCGGCGCCCGAGCGCGACGGCGACCACGGCGCCGGCCAACGGCACGGCCAGCGCGAGGAACAGCCGCACGTCGACCACCGGCCGGCCGGCCCAGTAGGCGCCGTACAGCAGCAGGCCGCCGCAACCGACGATCGCGGTCTGCCGCGCGGTCAGCGGACCCAGCACGCGGTCCGCCCGCTCGATGTCCGCGGGGATACGTACGGGGTGGCTCATCGCTCAGGCCTTTCCGGTGGATTCTTGGCGCGGTCGGTGTCCTCGGCCGGCTCCCGGAAGAGCGGCCGAGGAGGAGGGAGCGGAGCGGGGGCCCGGCGGGTCGGCGGCGGATCCTCGACGACCGGCGGTCGGAAGAGACCGGGCCCGGCCGGCGGCGAGGGTCTGGGCTTCGCCTGCGCGGGAGGTGGGAGGGCGGCCGCCGGCGGGGCCGGTGGCGGGTTCGGCGGCGCGTCGCCGCGCTGGACCCGCGGCCGGGGGATCACCGGCCGCGGGGCGGCGCCGTGCGGACGCGCGGCGGCGGGGCCGAACGACACCGGGGCAGGGGCGGTCGGCGGGCGCGGGCCGCGCGGCGGACCGGGCCGCCGCCCCAACCCGCCACCCGGAGGAGACGGGGGAGGGGCAGCGCCCGCGGCTCCGGCTCGGCCCGCCGCTCCGGGTCGGCCCGGCAGATACCGGTAGAGCAGCATCGCCATGGCCACCCCGCGCAGCGCCCGCACCGGGGCCGGCGCGTGCGGCATGGACACCGGCGTCCCCCGCAGGATGACCTGCACCACCCAACCGGGAATCTTCCACAGCACCCAGAACAGGCACAGCGCGGACAACAACGTCTCCAACTGGCCCGCCCGGCCGACCAGCAGCGAGTTCCCCGGCGCCAGGAACAGCCGAACCCCCATCGCCAGCGCGGCCGACTGCGCCACCTGGATCAGCAGCGCACCGCCCAACCCGCGCCACCACAGCGTCGCCACGCCCTCGGTCTGCGGCAATCCGTGACAGGACAACGCCAGCGGACCGCAGACCGCCAGCAGCGCCACCACCGCGATCCGCACCAGATAGCCGACCAGCACGGACGCGACCAGGACCACCAACACCAACGCCAGGATGAGGAGATGGGCTGGGTTGCCGCCGCCGAGCGTGTCTCCCATCAGCATCCGCGCCAGGGCCGGGCCGCCGCCGTCGAGGAGACCACCGCCCAGGATCGCGGCGGACAGGGCGTTGGACAGCTCGACGCCGTGCCCGACCACCAGCAGCGACAGGCCGGAGGCCACCAGACCGAGCACCAGGCGCGGCGCGATCTGCTTGAGCGCGTACCGGGTCTGCACCGTCTCGTAGCCCATCAACGTCAGCCCGCCGGCCACCACCAGCAGCACATAGGAACCGAGGGCCACGCCCCACGACGTCGTCCACATGTCGACCAGCACCGAATGCCCCGACAGGTCCGGCGTGGTCAGCAGCGTCTCACCCAACAGGCTGAGAAACGGCTCGCCGGCCGCCTCCACCAGCTCGGCGACGAACGCCAGCAGCGCGTCGGTGACCATGCCCGGCAGATCGAACACGCCGCCGCCGAACAGGCCGCCGAACCAGTCGCCCAACCACCCGAACCCGCCCCCGCCGCCATCCCCCTCGGCCGGCAGGTCCCCCAACTCCTCGGCCGAGGGGGACGGCCCCGGCGTCCCCACCTCCGGGCCTTCGGCCGGCGCCGGCTCACCCGGGCCCTCCACAGCTGGCGGCTCGCCTGGCGGTTCGACCGGCGCCGGCTCCGGCCCTGGCTCGGGCCCTGGCTCCGGCTCCGGCTCCGGCTCCCGAGGGTGGCCCGGCACCGTCACCGGACGGGCCCCCGCGGTCGGCGCCCCCGCCCAACCGGCCACCACCGCCGACACCCACCCCACCAGCGGCGCGCACCCCCACCGGCTCACTCGTCCCCCACGATGCCCCTGAGCACCGCCACCAACACCGGCGCCAGCACGACGATGCCGTAGCCGATCGCAGCCGCCCGCAACGCCCGCTTCGCCGACTCGACCTCGCCCGGATCACCCCCCGCCATCAGATACCGCAGGCCACCCACCGTCAGGAACAACGTCGCCAACAGGGCCACGATCCCGGCGATCCAGGTGATCAGGTTGGTCACCACCGCCTCAAGCGACGCCTCCGCCGCCCGCGCCAGCCCCACCCCGACCGTCACCACCCACACCCCGGCCACCGGCACGGCCAGCGCGAGACGGTGCCGCCAGCACATCGCCGACGAACGCGAACAGCACACGACGCCTCCCGAGAGCACAACCAGAACCAACGGACCAGGCCCCCGCCCCCGGCGACGGCCAAGCCCACGCCCCGCCGGCACGCACCTCCCATCAACGAGGAGAAAGCAGCGGGATGGACTCGGTCGTCAGCACCAGCCAGGAACCTGACCGCCACCGGGAACGAGAGGAGAAGCCCGACGCCCGGGCCCTCGATCCCAATAGGGAAACAGCACCCCACGGTGTGCCAAACCCCAGGTCACAGCCGTTATCGCCACGACCTCGCCAGGTAGGCGACCAGCCCCCGCTCCGCCTGCTCCCGGTACCGGTACAGCTGCCGACGACTGGCCCGCCACTCGTGCGCCAACGCCGTCATCGACTCACCCCCCACCCGCGTCCGCCCGATCAACCGCGCCTGCCGACAGGTCAACGCCCCCGCACGCACCGCCTCCCGCAGCACCCCGTACTCATCGCCCGCCACCACCCCGGCAGCCGCCTCCGGCACCGGCCGATCCACCGCCGCCCCCGCGGCCGTCGTCTCGGCCCGCCGCCGCGCCGCATAGGCGGCACGATGCGCCGCCCGATCCGCCGCCCGGAACAACTCCCGATCCACCCCCGCGCCGGCCGGATCGACCGCCCGCACCGCCGCCACCACGGCCGCCAACATCTCCTGCTCCACCTCACCCCGCTCCACGACCCCCCGCGGAATCCGGGACACCACCCGCCGCAACACCG
Organism: Streptomyces chisholmiae; assembly: GCF_031845445.1. Lineage (NCBI taxonomy): Bacteria > Bacillati > Actinomycetota > Actinomycetes > Kitasatosporales > Streptomycetaceae > Streptomyces > Streptomyces chisholmiae. The sequence continues at coordinate 13,937 of NZ_JAVREO010000007.1, forward strand.
GCACCGCGAACCCCACCACCACCGTCACCCACGGCTCACCATCCCCCTGCGCCCGCCGCACGGCCGCCCCCCAGATCCGGGCCCGCCGCTCAGGCGTCGTCGCCGCGTGCGCCAACTCCACCCGCAACGCGTCCACCGGCAACCCCGGCCCCTCCTCCGCCGGCAACGGCAACCGCACCGGCGCCCCCGCCCGGCGCCCCAACTCCAGAAACCCCCGGTCCACCTCTTCCAACGGCGAGAACCTCGCCCCCACCTCGGCCACAACCCGCGGACCACGAACCCGACGACGGTGCATGAACGCCTCCAACAGCGATCGGTGCTGCACGAACACCGCCATCCCTCCCAACCACCCCCACCACCTCCGCCCCACCCGACCACCACCCCCCGACCGCCCCCTGCCCACCACCGCGCCACCGCCGCGCGACCACCACGCCACGCCGCTGGCGAACAGGGTGCTGACCTGCACAAGAACGAACGCCGGCGTCGTGGGGGAGCTCTGGCACATCACGAAAAAGACTCTCCCGCGACAGAGCGGCGGCACCGTGCGGCCGGCCCCTGTGCACGGCGGGGCGGGCACCGCACCCCGTTCGCCTCCGGGATCACCTGATCGTGTACGCGATCCGATCCGTGGCCCACCCGACGGGTTCTCGCGCTGAAAGATCGACGCGTGCCGGGCGTCTCGCCGGAACGTCCTTCGTGCCCTTCGGCATGCCCGGCCGCACCCCCTGTCCGCTCCAGAGAAACGGAAACGGCTCAGTGCATTTGACCCCGCATGAGCAGGAACGCTTGCTGATCCATGTGGCGGCTGACGTGGCTCAGCGGCGCCGTGACAGTGGACTTCTCCTCAACTATCCCGAGGTGATGGCCCTGCTGACGGTGCACGTCTTCGAGCAGGCACGCGCCGGCAAGACGGTCAGCGACGTGATGGATTCGGGTCGGCAGTTGTTCGATCGGGAGGAGGTGATGGCCGGCGTCCCGGAGATGATCAAGGACGTGCAGGTGGAGGCTACCTTCCCGGACGGCACCAAGCTGGTCACCATCCACGACCCCTTCCCGGAGGCGGCAGAGGTGCCCGCGGTGCATCCCGGCAAGGTGGAACACCCGTCGCCGCCACGCAGGCCGAGTTGCCCGGTCGACTGCGACGGCGGCACCGGCAACGGTTCGTGCGGTGGCAAGTGCCGGGAGCAGGAAGCGGCGTCCTGGTACAAGGCGATCGAGTTCAACGCGGACCTGCAGGAGGACGCCACCGAGTTGCCGGGTGCGGGCCGGACCAGGATCAGGGTGAAGAACATGTCGGACCGTCCCATCCAGGTCGGTTCCCACTATCACTTCGCCGAGGTCAACCCCGGGCTGAAGGTCCTCAGGGTCGAGGTTCCTCCCGGTCCGGAGTCCGGGCCGCCTCAGGAACTGCGGGACTGCGCGGCGGCCCAGCTGCGGCGGCTGAACATCGCCGCGGGTACGTCCGTGCGCTTCGAACCGGGCGACGAGTGCTGCGTCGAGCTGGTGGAGATCCAGGGGGATCGACAGGTCAAGGGGCTGCGCGAGGTGACGTACCAGTGAGCACCAACTCGGGTACTCCGTCCAGCACCGGGCCCGTGGACAGGCCGAAGACCCAGGCGAGCAACCTGCTGAAGCGCGCCGAGTACGCCACCTTGTACGGGCCGACCACCAAGGACCGCGTCCGGCTGGCCGACACCGCCCTGACCGTCGAGGTCGAGGCGGACTGGAGCGGTGGCCCACAGCACAGCGGCAACGAGATGATCTTCGGCGGCGGCAAGGTGATCCGCGAGTCGATGGGCATGTCCCACATTCCCAGAGGCGGGGACGCCGAAGGCCGCACCCCCGTGGACACGGTCATCACCGGGGCGTTGATCCTGGACTGGTGGGGGGTGGTCAAGGCCGACGTCGGTCTTCGCGGCGGGAAGATCGAGGCTATCGGCAAGGCGTACAACCCCGAGACCATGGACCCGATCCCGGACGCGGAGTTCGAGATGCCGCGCCGTGAGCTCCCAGGCGCCACCCTGCCGGAGACGGCGAAGCCGACGAATTTCGTGGTCGGCCCGAACACCGAGGTCATCACCGGCAACGGGCGGATCCTCACCGCGGGCGGCGTGGACACCCACGTCCATTTCATCTGCCCGGAGCAGATCCACGAGGCCCTCGCCTCGGGCGTGACCACCCTCATCGGCGGCGGCACAGGCCCGGCCGAGGGCAGCACGGCCACCACGGTGACCCCGGGCGAGTGGCACATCACCCGGCTCTTCAAGAGCCTGGACGCGTATCCGGTCAACATCGGCCTGCTCGGCAAGGGCAGCACGGTCAGCACCGAAGCCCTCAACGAGCAGGTCGACGCCGGCGTCATCGGTTTCAAGGTCCACGAGGACTGGGGTGCCACGCCCGCCGTGATCGACGCGGCGCTGGAGGTGTGCGAGGACCGTCAGGTCCAGCTCGCCCTGCACGCCGACTCGCTGAACGAGTCCGGTTTCCTGGACAGCACGCGCGCCGCCTTCACCAAGGACGGCAAGGCGCGTTCCGTGCACATCTTCCATGTCGAGGGTGCCGGAGGTGGACACGCCCCGGACATGATCGAGCTGGTCAAGGAGACGAACGTCCTGCCCGCCTCGACCAACCCGACGCGACCCCTGACGGTGAACACCGTCAAGGAACATATCGACATGATGGTGGTCTGCCACCACCTCAACCCGGATTCTCCGGCGGACATGGCCTTCGCGGACTCCCGGATCCGCCCGTCCACCATGGCCGCGGAGGATCTCCTGCACGACATGGGCGCCATCTCGATGATGTCCTCCGACGCCCAGGCGATGGGACGCATCGGCGAAATGATCATGCGCACCTGGCAGACCGCGCACGTCATGAAATCCCGTTACGGCCCCCTGCCGGAGGACCTCGCCCATGCGCGGATCCACCCGATCGCCGACGACGCGGAGCAGGTCAGTAGGCACGCGCACAACGCTGACCCGCTGGCCCCGAACGACAACTACCGGGCCCGCCGGTACGTCGCCAAGTACACGATCAATCCGGCGATCACCCACGGCATCGACGGCCATGTCGGTTCCGTGGAGACCGGGAAGCTCGCCGACTTGGTGCTCTGGGAGCCCAAGTTCTTCGGCGTCAAGATGCACATGGTCCTCAAGGGCGGGCAGCTCGCCTACGCACAGGTGGGCGACGCCAACGCGTCGATCACGACACCGCAGCCCTACCTGCCACGGCCGGTCTGGGGCGCGACGGGCCGCGCCCCGCTGGGAAACTCGTACAACTTCGTGGCCCCGGGCGTGGCCGCCAAGCTCAACCCGACCGTCCTCACCCTCCAGGACAGCGACGGGAACGCCCCAGCGGCGGAGACCTCAGGGCCCGGTCTCGCCAAGGAGTTCGTGGACATCTCGGCGGACATCCGGGACGTGACAAAGGCCGACATGAAGCTGAACGACATGGTGCCGGAAAGTCTCCATGTCGACCACGACAGCTTCGAGGTCACCATCGGCGGGGCGACGACAGGGGACGTCCGCACGGAACTCAACGGAGCGACCGTGCCGCGCACCTACGTGAGCGAAGTCCCGATGGCACAGCGGTACTTCCTCTTCTGAGACCGGCTTCGTCCGATGGTGAACCTCGTCCCTGTGGCCGTGGCCCGGCCGGCCGACAGCCGGTCCGGACCACGGCACCGTCCGACCCCGCGAAAGGCAGCCGTGCGCCCATGAGCCGTGCTTCCCTGCTCCTGCTGGCCGACGGCCGTTTCCCCGCCGGCGGGTACGCCCACTCCGGCGGTGTTGAAGCCGCCGTCGCACGCGAAGCCGTCCACGACAGTGCCAGCCTCGAAGCCCTCTGTCGCGGGCGCCTGCACACCACCGGCCTGACCGCGGCCGGCCTGGCCGCCGCGGCAGCCACCGGATGCGACCCGCTGCTCCTGGACGACGCCGCCGACGCGCGCACCCCGGTCCCGGCCCTGCGTGCCGTGGCCCGCCGGCTCGGGCGGCAGATGATGCGAGCGGCTCGCGCCACCTTCCCGTCCACCGAACTCGACCGCCTGGCCGCCGCGCGACCCCAGGGTGCCCACCAACCCATCGTCCAGGGCCTGGCCGCCCGGGCCGCGGCTCTCACCCCGATGGACGCGGCCTGCGCCGCGGCGTACGAGAGCATCAGCGGCCCGGCGACCGCGGCGGTGCGCCTGCTCAGCCTCGACCCGCTTGACGCCTCGCGGCTGCTGGCACGCCTCAGCGAAGAGGTGGACGCGGTCGCCGCGGCCGCTGACGACGCGGCGGCCCGGGCGGCCACCGAGGGCCTCGGCGCCCTGCCGTCGGCATCCTCCCCGCTCCTGGATATCACCGCGGAGCAGCACGCCGCCTGGACCGTGCGGCTCTTCGCCTCCTGAACCGACCCCCGCCCCCTGGAGTTTCCATGCACCTGGACCACCCCGAGCGCTACCCGCAGCGCCACAGCTACTCAGCCGCCGGCCCGCACCGCCCCGACGGCAGCCGGCGCGCGCTGCGGATCGGGCTCGGCGGCCCGGTCGGCTCCGGCAAGACCGCCACCGTGGCCGCGCTCTGCCGGGCGCTCCGCGACCGGCTGGCCATCGCCGTGGTCACCAACGACATCTACACCAGGGAGGACGCCGACTTCCTGCTGCGGAACGCGGTGCTGCCGGCCGAGCGGATCGCCGCGGTGGAGACCGGCGCCTGCCCGCACACCGCGATCCGGGACGACATCTCGGCCAACCTGGAGGCGGTCGAGGAGCTGGAGGACCGCACCGGACCACTGGACCTCGTGCTGGTGGAGTCCGGCGGCGACAACCTCACCGCGACCTTCTCCCGCGGCCTCGTCGACACGCAGATCTTCGTCATCGACGTCTCCAGCGGGGACGACATTCCACGCAAGGGCGGCCCCGGCATCACCACCGCCGACCTCCTCGTCGTCAACAAGACCGACCTCGCCCCACATGTCGGCGCCGACCTCGCCGTCATGGCCGCCGACGCCAAGCGGCAGCGCGGCGACCTCCCCGTCATCTTCACCAGCCTCACCTCCGCCGACGGCATCCACGAGATCGCCGACTGGGTCACCGGACACCTCACCCGGTGGCGGGCGAAGGCGTCGACATGAGCACGGGCACCCCACTCGCCGGGCCCAGGACCGGCTTCAACCCTGGCGTTCCCGCCGTCGACAGCGCGGAGCCCTGCGGACACCCGGACGCTGTGCGGGCCACTGCCCGCATCCGCGCCACGTACAACGGGCGCGTCACCACACTCCCGCAACTGAGCAGCGACGGCCCGTTCCACCTCCGACGCATGCGTACCAGCGAGAAGGCCGCCACGGTGGGAATCATCGGGGCGATGAGCGCCCCGCTCGGCGGCGACCGACTCGCCCTGGACATCACCGCCGAGGACCGCGCCGAACTGGACGTCACCACCGCCGCCGCCACGCTCGCCCTCCGCGGCCCCACCACCGCGCCGGCCACCTACCACGTACGGCTGACCGCCGGGGAGCACGCCCGCCTGCGCTGGCTGCCCCAACCACTGATCAGCGCCGCCGGCAGCAACCTGCACCAGACCTATACCGTCAATCTCGCCTCGACATCCCGACTGCTGCTGCGCGAGGAGCAGATTCTGGGCAGAGCCGGCGAGGAACCCGGTCATCTGGTCACCCGGATCCGGGTCCACCGCGCCGGACGCCCGCTGCTCGACCAGCGCACCGCCTACGGGGATCCAGCGCCTGGATGGGACGGCCCCGCGGTCCTGGCCGGACACCGTGCCGTCGGTCAACTTCTCCTCGTGGGCCCAGAGCTGGACGACGGGCGTCCCCCCATCCTCCTCCGTGAAGGGGCCGAGGACGGCTGTGCCGTCCTCGCGCCCCTGGCCGGCGGTCCCGCACTGCTCGCCACCGCCGTCGCACCGACCTCCTCCGCCCTGCGGGAGCTACTCGACGAAGCACTCAGACACGCCTTCGGCGGCTAGCAGGTGAACCACACCGACAACCTTCGGCCAGAGGGGAGGTGAGTACCGCGCTCGTACCGCACCGCGCCACTACGAGCCCAAGGATCAAGTCGTGCACCGTGTGCCTCCCGTGGCCGGCGCCGCTGGCAGCGCGAGGCGTCGAGCCCAACGATTCGGCGCCCGTCCGCGGCAGTGTGCGACCACGCGCACGAACAGCACGAGCTGCGCGGACGGGTGCCCGTCCGCCGTTGGTTCGGTGCTGGCGAACACGCGACTGACCGGCACCGATCGCTGCTGCGGCCGGGCGAATCAGGCCTCTGATCCGGCACGGGCCAGGACGCGTGTCCTCTATCAAGGGGTGTCAGCACCCGTACGCCCCGGTGGCACGTTCCCCATGTGCGCACCACGAGTCCCCCGGCCGCGATCGGCCGGCCAGCGCCAGACGTCCGTCTGGTTCGCTCCGCTCCCACACCAGACGCGGCCGCGGGCCGTCGAGCAGCCCGCGGCGAACGCCGGTTCGCTGCTGCCCCCGTGGGCCGTGCGGCGGCTCCGCGCCGAGTGCACCCCACCCGGCCGGCGGGCCACGGAGACCCCGCTGCTCCGGCTGGACGTGCGGGACAACGGCCTCGGCGTCCGGGAGAGCACCTACCTGCGGGCGTCCTGCGATCACGCCATCCGACGGGGCGCGCCGCTGGTCCTGTCCCAGGTGACGCCCGAACTGGCGCGTGACCTCGTCGACCGCGTCCGCGAGAGTCACCTGGCGCTCGCCGGCTTCTTCCACCGGACCTATCGACTGCTCCACGACTCCACCGGCACCCTCGTCGTCGCCTGCCGGCAACAGCACGCGGCCAGCGCGGAGTTGATCGATTCGTGCCCGGTTCTGATCGCCAGCGCCCGCAGCGTGGGCTTCTTCTACCGCCGACACATCGTCGTCGCCCACACCACCGCCCGGCCCACCGAGCTGGAACCCACGGACGACACGCCCGTCGACGAGCCCGCGGCCAACGCGCGACGACACCGGACCATCCACACCGACCTGCTGGTCTTCACCCCCCGCCTGAGCACCACCTGAGGAGACCCGCCGGCATGCCGTACTCGGTGTGGAACACCATGCCCTCCCGCGCCACCACCGGATTCCGAAGCCCCCACCTTCCGGACGGCTCACCACCTCCCGGCACGACCTTCCCCGCCATCGTCGCGCACGCCGTCCGCCACTACACCCGGCCCGGCGAGCTGGTGCTCGACCCGCGGTGTGCCTCCGGCGCCGCCCTGGCCGAAGCCGTCCGGCTCGGGCGCGGAGCCATCGGAATGGCGCGGTCCCGGCCCCAGGCCGAAGCCGCCCAGACCAACCTCCGCCGAGCCGCGGGCCCGGCGCGGGCCCGGCGCGACGCCGTCGTGGTCAGCGGACACGATGTCGACCGGCTGGAGCGGGTGCTATCCGAGAGGGTCGCGCTGATCGTCATCGCCATGCCCCACCACCCACCCCCGGCGGGACGCGGCGACCCCACCGGCCCGGTCAGCGGCCCACCGAGTCACCTCGGACAGCTCGTCCGAGCCGGCGCGGACCGTGAGCTGTTCACGTTCTCCCGCCTGCTCCGCCGGATGCGTCCGCTTCTGCGCCCGGGAGGAACGCTGCTGGTCACACTCCGCCCCTGGCACGCCTACGGGGAGCTGGTTGACCTGCCCGGCGCGGTTTGGACCCTGGGCCGGCGCGCCGGCCTGCCGCTCAGCGAGCGGTGCGCGGCCCTCCTCGTACCGGTCGGCGACGGGGAGCTGTTGCTGCCCGCGTTCCCCGCCCGTCGGCGCGACCGGTGCCTCGTCGTGCACGAGGACGTGCTGGTCTTCCGCGAGCCGGGCGGCGAACCAGGAGGACGAGAGAAGGGAGGGAGCCCGCCGACGCGTGGTGAACCGCGGCCGATGAGTTCGTGGCCGCCGGCCGGTCAGAGCTTGTGACGCCGTGACGCCCTACGAAAGGACCCCGCCATGTCGGAGCTTCTCGTCGACTTCATCACCTCCCTCGACGGCTACGCGTCGGGAGAGGGCTGGCCCGGGTTCTGGGGCCTGGAGGGCCCGGAGTACCTCGCGTGGCTCGGCGAGCAGCCCAAGGTCACCCACCTGATGGGAGCGAACACCTACCGCCTGATGTCGGGCTTCGCCGCCGGCCAGGTCCCGGACGGTCAGGACGACTTCAGGCCCGAGGAAGAGGCGTCCGTCGACGAGCTCACGCAGGCGCCCAAGGTGGTGTTCTCCTCCTCCCTTGAGGAGCCGCTGACGTGGGCCAACTCCACGCTCGTCCGCGACGACGCCGTCGAGGCGGTCCGCGCCATGAAGGCGAGCGGTTCGGGCCTGCTCAGCACGATCGGCAGCCTGAGCCTGTCCCGGTCCCTGCTGCGCGCCGGACTCGTGGACCGCTTCCGGGTCGTGATGTTCCCGGTGATCACCGGGGCCACGGGCGCGGAACGCATCTACGACGGCTATCCGGACGTCGCCCTTGAGATGACCGAGCACCGCACCTTCGACGGCCGTATCCAACTGGTGGAGTACAAGCCCCGCGTGCTCGAGCACCCGCCGCTCGGCGCTCCCGCGTGATGTCGCCCCGTCCACCGGCCCGGACCACCGCCAGCCCGGCGGGCGCGGAGCGGGCCCCCACCGCCGGGACGGCCGGGTGGCCCGTCGACCGTCACCCACTGCGGAACCTCTGAGGGAACCGCCCCACGCGGCGCCGCGCGGTTACGCGCCGACGCCGCTCAACGGGCGCCAGGTGGGCGTGGGGGTCGGGGTCAGCTCCACCGGGTGGGCCTGTTCGACGCGGTCGCGCCTGGTGTACATGTCCCAGTAGTGATCGGCGAGTTGGTCCGGGTGCACAGTGGGGAAGTCCGCGAGGTGGCCGTCCGGCGCCGGCGCGTCCTGGTCGCCGATCGCCAGCTCGGCCGCCTCACTGTGCAGGACGAGCGCGGCGACGGTGAGGGTGCCCGCGTAGACGCCCGCGTCGGCCAGCTCCGCGTTCAGCGCGTACAGCCAGTTCCGGGCGGCGGCCATGCCCGGACCCGGGCCGCTCAGGTGGGGTACGGGCTGGTCGGCCGAGTAGCCGGTGGTCCTCAGGGCCCTCGACTGGGACCGTTCGGGCGATCACGTGTCCCGTTAGGGTGACTCGGTGGAGGGACGTGATGAGTGCCGGGGAGATGAGTCGGGCGCAGGCGGTCGCGCTCGTGCGGCGGATCATGGACGCGGACTACGCCTCGGACGACGAGGTGGACGGCTGGCTGGACAGGCTGGACAGGGCCCTGGCGTGCCCGTCTGGTCATGTCAGCGGCTTGATCTTCTGGCCGCGGGAGCGGGAGCTTTCTGCTGATGAGGTAGTCGACCAGGCTCTGGCGTACCGGCCGTTCCCTCTGTGAGGGGGGCGGCTCAAGCTCCGGCCAGATGAGTAGAGCCGCGGTGGTGGCAGTGCGCGGAGGAAGACGTGGCCGCGGCACCTACCGTCGGGCGGGTGCCGGGAGGTTCCTCACCCGGGCCCATGCTGCGTGGCCCGGTAACGGTCCAGCAGGACGCGCGGCACCACGATCACCGCCAGCGCGAGCGGGGCCGCCTGATCGGCAGGAACGGGCACGTTGGCAGGGCGCTCAGCTGTTGACCCGCGGGTTGACGAAGGCAGCGCCGATCTCCAGCAGCCGCTCGACCGCGTAGGTCGGGTCGACCAGTGCTTCGGGGGTGTGGATACCCGGCCGGGCGGCTTCGCCGCGCAGCCCCAGCAGCCGCTCGACCCCGAGGGCGATGCCCAGTGCCGTCAAGGGGCGCTGCCCCGCCGGGTGGACGAGGTAGCGACTCGTGCTCAGCGGTGCGCCGGCCGGATCGGCGCCTTCGAGGTCGATCCGGACCTCGAAGGAAGCGGGTGCGCCGCGGCGGCGGCCCGCGGACTCACCCACCGCGAAGTCGAAGCGGACGTTGGGCGCGCCCGTCGCGTGGGCGAGGCTTGGCACGTCGAGGACGGCGATGCTCTGGCCGGGCAGCACGGTTCCGTCGACGCTGGTCACCTCCGCCTGGGCGGCGGAGCCGTCGATCCAGGTGAAGACGCCGTCACGACGCACCAGCCCCGCCGAGGTGGCGGTGGACCACCGCTCCAGATCCGCTCGTCCCGCGGGTCCGCCGGTGTCCGACGCGTCCAGTACGGCGCTGATCCGGATGGTGTCGATCCGGTCGAGCTCCCGGGCCGCGCCCAGCGCCGCGAGGACGGCTGCCCCGGCGCAGTAGTGGCTGGCCACCAGGACCGGCGCGGCGTCCGCTCGCTGGGCGCTCGCGACGACCTCGGGGGCGATCTCCACCAGACCGCTGGAGATGCTGAGGTAGGGCAACCCGCGGTCCTGCGCGTAGCGCAGCCCGTTCAGGCGGTCGTCCCACAGCGCGGCGACCACCGCCGAGGAGCGGTGGTCTCCCGGCAGACCGAGATCGCCGCGCCGCAGGTCGACGGTCACGGCGGTGGCGGCGCCGAGTGCGTCGGCCATCCGCCGCGCGCGGTCGAGGTCCCGGCCCGCGATCGTCAGCGGCAGCGTCGGGTGCCAGCGGCGCAGGAGCGCCGCGGCGTCCCCGCCCGCCTGGCCCGTACCGCCCAGGATCAGTACCGATTGCGACTGCTCCACTGTGGTTTCCCCTCACGCCCATGAAACTACACTTTGTAGCTTACTTTTTGTAGCCTAACCTGTGGCACGACGCAAGGGAGAGGCCATGGCCACCACACCGACCCGCCTGTCCCGGCAGGCCAGGCGGGAGTAACTGCTCGACGTCGCCGTGGCGATCGTGCGCATCCGGGGCGCCGACGGCCTGACGCTGGTCACCCTCGCGGAGGAGGCCGGGGTCAGCCGGCCGATCACCTACGACCACTTCGGTACGCGCCCCGGCCTCCTGCTCGCCCTCTACCGACGGCTCGACGGCTCGACGACTCGACGACCGCCACCGAGCCGTGGTCGCACGGGCGTTGCAGGCCGCCGGGCCCACCGTTGACGAGGTCGCCCGCGTCGTCAGCGCCGCCTACTTCGCCTGCGCCACCGACATGCCCGAGTTCGCCGCCGTCTCCGCCGCGGTGAAGGGGAATCCGGCGATGGAGGCGGTCCAGCACGAGATGCTCGACAGCTACACGGACCTGATAGCCGCCGCACCGCGGCCCTGCTCCGGCCGCCCGCCCGAGGCCCCCCGGCTGTACCGCGTCGGCGTGTTGGGCGCGGCCGAAGCGCTCGCCGCCGAGCTGAACCGGGAGCGGGTCACCGTCGACGGCGCGGGCACCGCACTGACCGACCTGATCGTGGGCGGCCTCGCGGCCAGGTCCGACCGCGCGTAGGCCTGGTCGTGTCCGGACCGGGTGTGGCCGTGCCATCGTGATCGGCCGTGTCGCCGACCGTGCCTGCCGAATGGGGAGTTGGCCGTCGGCCTTGCCGCTGCTGACGACGAGCACGCGTCGCCGTGCGCACGATCCGCCTCGGACGGTGTCGACCGGTGCAGCGCTGCTTCGCCCGTTCCGCCTCGGCGCGGATCGGCTCCGGCGGGTCGTCGCCCCCCTCAGCTCTGGCGGTCACCCGCCGCAGCAACCGCCGCCCTCCGAGGGCTCCTTGCCGGCGGCCGGGGCCGCGGTGAGGGGGACGAGTCGCGGTGCGGCGCGGCAGCCGGACTCCTGTTGCTGGGCGGGGGTGTCGAAGAGCCCGGCGCCGCCGCAGACTCCCGTCTCCGGCAGGGTCAACTCCACCCGGCGGGCGGCCGCCAGATCGCCGGCCAGGGCGGCGGCGAGGGAGCGGACCTGCTCGTAGCCGGTCATGGCGAGGAAGGTCGGGGCGCGGCCGTAGGACTTCATCCCGGCGAGGAACAGGCCCGCTTCGGGGTGGGACAGCTCGTCGAAGCCGTGCGGGTAGACGGTGCCGCAGGAGTGGACGTTGGGGTCGATGAGGGGGGCCAGGGCGGTGGGGGCGGAGAGCCGTTCGTTCAGGCCGAGGCGGACCTCGGAGAGGAAGGAGAGGTCGGGCCGCAGGCCGGTGAGGACGAGCACGTGGTCGACGGGCTCGGTGCGGCGGCCGTCCTCGCCGACCAGGATCAGCCGGTCCTCGGCGTCCCGTTCGACGGCGGCGGTGCGGAAGCCCGTGACGGCCCGCGCGTGTCCCGCCTCGACGGCGGCCTTCGCGGCCAGCCCCAGGGCGCCCCGGGCCGGGAGTTGGTCGGCGGTGCCGCCGCCGAAGGTGGCGCCGGAGACGCCGCGCCGGCTCACCCACAGCGCGCTGGTGCCGGCGCCCTCGCCGGTCCTGGCCAGCTCGGCGAGGCCGGCGAGGGCGGTGAAGGCGGAGGCGCCGGTGCCGACCACGGCGGTCCGCCTGCCGGCGAACGCGGCGCGCACGGCCGGGTCGTGCAGGTCCGGGACGCGGTAGCTGACGCGTCCCCGCGCGGCCAGGGCGCGCTCGCCGACGGCGGGCAGCCCGTCGGTGCCGAGCGGGTTGGGGGTGGCCCAGGTGCCGGAGGCGTCGATGACGGCGCGGGCGCGGACGCGCTCCTCGCCGCCGTCGGCGGTGGTCAGGTGGAGGGTGAAGGGCTGGTCGGCGCGGCCGGCGTCCACCACCCGGTCGCGGCCGGCGCGGGCCACGCCGGTGACGGTGGCGCCGTAGCGGACGCGCTCGCCGAGGGCGTCGGCGAGCGGCTGGAGGTAGTCAACGACCCACTGGGCGCCGGTCGGGTAGTCGCCGGCCGGCGGTGGGGTCCAGCCGGTGGGGGCCAGGAGCTTCCCGGCGGCCGGGGCGACGAGTTCCGACCAGGTGGAGAAGAGCCGCACATGCCCCCAGGAGCGGACGGCGGTGGCGGCCGTCGGCCCGGCCTCCAGGACCAGCGGCTCCAGGCCGCGCTCGACGAGGTGGGCGGCGGCGGCCAGGCCGACGGGGCCGGCGCCGATGACCGCGACCGGGAGCGGGGTGGTCTCCGACATGAGCGACACTCCTTCGCTGATTCGACGTTTGTCGATGTCCAGCGGAGCTTGCCACTCGATATTGATGAGTGTCAACATAGACGCATGTCGAAGAAGAGTGGGCGGTTGCCGACGCCGGAGCCGGCGGACGTGGTCGTGCCGTGCTGCCCGCCGCTGACCGCGGGGGAGTTGTCCGAGGCGGACGCCGAGCGGATGGCCGGCATGTTCAAGGCGCTGTCCGACCCGGTCCGGCTGCGGCTGTTCTCCCGGATCGCCTCCCACCCCGGCGGCGAGGCCTGCGTCTGCGACATCGCCGATGTCGGCGTCTCCCAACCCACCGTCAGCCACCACCTGAAGAAGCTCCGCGAGGCCGGACTCCTGACCTCCGAGCGCCGCGGCACCTGGGTCTACTACGCCGTCGCCCCCTCGGTCCTCGCCGCGCTGTCCGCGACGCTCGCCCCACGCGTCGCTCCCTGACGCGAAGGGGGTATCCGCCGCCCGCCGGCGTCGGGCGTGTCAGAGCCGTCTCGTGGTGAACAGCATGGTCCCGTGCACCGCGTCCACTTCTTCTCGATCGGTCTCGGTGAACCCGACCTTGGCCAGCACGCGGCGGGAGGCGGTGTTCCAGTCCCAGACCGTGGCCCACAGGCGTTCGTGCCCAGACGATCGCGCCCATTCCACAACCGCCACCGCGGCCTCGGTGGCGTAGCCCTGACACCAGACCCGGCGTAGCAGCTCGAATGCCAGCTCCGGTTCCCCCGCCGACCCCCGACCGCTGTCGACCAGCCCGCAGTAGCCGATGACGTCACGGGAGGTCGTCCGCTCGACCGCCAGCAACCCGGTCGACCACATCCGGTTGGTGCGGATCGCATCCGCGAGCTCCGCGACCGTGGGGCGTCCGTCCTTGTCGATGCGGCGATGCGGCGGGACGCGTGGATCACGTTCGGTCCACAGTTCACGCAGGACGCCTGCCTCGGCTGCCCGCCACGGTCTGAGCAGCAGGCGACTTGTCTCAAGCACGACTTCGCTACCCGGCGCGCCAACTGTCATGACAGCAACCCTTTCACGGGCGAACGCGTTGTCCCACCACGGGGCGCGGTCGGCCCTGACGACCGTGGAGCGCTTGATGCCCGGGACAGTCGAGATCCGTTCCCCCGAGGGGACACGCGGGCGCGGCGCCGCCCGTCGGCCCCCACCGCGCCCTTCAGGCCGCGGTGGCGCGGCGCCGCAGGGCGAGGGAGACGTAGACCAGGGCGACCAGCACCGGGACCTCGATCAGCGGGCCGACGACCCCGGCCAGCGCCTGGCCGCTGGTCACCCCGAAGGCGCCGATGGCGACCGCGATGGCCAGCTCGAAGTTGTTGCCGGCGGCGGTGAAGGCGAGGGTCGCCGTGCGGTCGTAGGGCAGCCCGGCCGCCCGCCCCAGGGCGTAGGAGCCGAACCACATCGCGGCGAAGTAGACCAGCAGGGGCAGCGCGATCCGGGCCACGTCCCACGGCTCGGAGGTGATGCGGTCGCCCTGGAGGGCGAAGAGCAGCACGATGGTGAACAGCAGGCCGTACAGCGCCCACGGGCCGATCGCCGGCAGCACCCGGGCCTCGTACCGCTCGCGCCCCAGGCGGCGCTCCCCGAGGTGGCGGGTGAGGAAGCCGGCGAGGAGGGGCACGCCGAGGAAGACGGCCACGTTCAGCACGATCTTCCCGGTGGAGACGTCGAGTTGTTCGCCCTCGCCCAGGCCGAGCCAGCCGGGCAGCAGGTCCAGGTAGAACCAGCCGAGCAGGCCGAAGGCCAGCACCTGGAAGACGGAGTTGAGCGCCACCAGCACCGCGGCGGCCTCCCGGTCGCCGCGCGCCAGGTCGTTCCAGATGATCACCATGGCGATGCAGCGGGCCAGCCCGACGATGACCAACCCGGTGCGGTACTCCGGCAGATCGGCCAGGAAGAGCCAGGCCAACGCGAACATCACCGCCGGCCCGAGCAGCCAGTTGACGACCAGGGAGAGGACCATCAGCCGGCGGTCGCCGGTGACGGCACGCAGGCTGGTGGCGTCGTAACGCACCTTGGCCAGCACCGGATACATCATGACCAGCAGGCCGACGGCGATCGGCAGCGAGACGCCGCCGACCTCCAGGTCGGCCAGGGCCTCGTCCAGACCGTCCACGGCCCGGCCGAGCAGCAGCCCGGTGAGCATGGCGGCGATGATCCACACCGGCAGGAAGCGGTCCAGGGTGGACAGCCCCGACACGATGCCGGACGGCTCGCGCGGGTCCCCGCCGCTCGAACGTCGGGGTGGGGCGGGCGGCTTGACGGTGGTCACGGGCAGGCCCGCTTCCGGTCCGAGTCGACGGTGGCGCGGGCGGCGGCGGCCAGCTCGGTGAACTGCCCGGCCAGGGCTTCGAGGGCCGCCGGCCGCAGGCGGTAGTAGGTGAAGCGGCCACACGGCTCGGTCTCCACCAGGCCGGCCTCCCGCAGTACCCGCAGGTGGTTGGAGAGGTTGGTCTGCTTGGCCCCGGTCTCCTCGACCAGATGCGTGGTGCAGAGCGTCTCGCGGGCCAGCAGGGCCACGATCCGCAGCCGGAGCGGGTCGGCCAGCGCCCGCAACGGATCAGCGTCGACTGAAGTCAGCATGCGCTGATACTGTCACATCAGTCACGGCTGATGCCAGCTCCGGTTGATGCCGGTGACCTCCACCCCGAAGCCCGTCCGCCCCGAGGGAAGTAACGCCATGCCCACTGACCCGACCCCGCCGCTCGCCTCGGTGCTCTTCGTCTGCGTCCACAACGCCGGCCGCTCCCAGATGGCCGCCGGCTTTCTCGGACACCTCGCCGGCGACCGGATCGAGGTCCGCTCCGCCGGCTCCCTCCCCGCCGACCAGGTCAACCCCGCCGCCGTCCAGGCCATGGCCGAGGTCGGCGTCGACATCTCCGCCGAGCGGCCGAAGCCGCTCACCACCGACGCCGTCCAGGCGTCCGACTACGTCATCACCATGGGCTGCGGCGACGCCTGCCCGGTCTTCCCCGGCAAGCGCTACCTCGACTGGACACTCGACGACCCGGCCGGACAGGGCCTCGCGGCCGTCCGCCCCATCCGGGACGAGATCCGCGCCCGTGTCGAGCGCCTGATCGCCGAGATCGACAACGGGCCGGCGGCATAGGTCCCGTCGTCAGATGGCAGACCCATATCCGCTGCGAGGTGCTGGGAGTGCGGCGCGAGGTGCAGGGGCAGGGAGGAGGGCGTAGCCTCCCGAGCGTGCGCCACCCGCTCACTCCCGGCGCCTACCGGGGGTGACAAGCCCTGACTCAAAGGCGAACACCGCCGCCTGGGTGCGGTCCCGCAGCCCCAGCTTGTGCAGAATCCGCCCCACATGTGTTTTGACGGTCTCCTCCGCGACCACCAGAACTCGGGCGATCTCCGCGTTGGACAGCCCCTCCGCCACGCGCGCCAGCACCTCCGTCTCCCGGGCGGTGAGCCCCGACGCCGGCGCCCCCTCCCGGGCGGGGGCCGCCCCCGGCGCCGGGGACAGCCGGGCGAACTCGGCGATCAGCCGCCGGGTCAGCTCCGGCGACAACAGCGCCTCACCGCCCGCCACCACACCCACCGCCTCGGCCAACTCCCCGCCCGACGCCTCCTTCAGTAGAAAACCAGCGGCGCCGGCGCGCAGCGCCTCGTACACGTACTCATCCAGATCGAACGTGGTCAGCACCAGAACCCGGGTGCCGGACCCCGCCCGCCCGACGATCCGCCGCGTCGCCTCGATGCCGTCCAACACCGGCATCCTGATATCCATCACCACCACATCCGGGACCAGCTCCCCGGCCAGTGCCACCGCCTGGGCCCCGTCCTCGGCGGCGCCCACCACCTCGATGCCGGGCCGAGCCGCGAGCAACACCGACAGCGCCTCCCGCACCATCGCCTGATCGTCCGCGATCAGCACCCGGATCGTCATGCCACACCCCCTGCCGCCGGCACCGGCAGCACCGCCGACACCTCGTACCCGCCGCCCGGCACCGGCCCGGCCGCCAACTCCCCGCCCAGCATCGCGGCCCGTTCCCGCATCCCGGTGATCCCGTGCCCGGCACCCGGCGACGGCACGGCTGGGGACCCGGCCGCCGCGCCGTTGCGTACCCGCACCGTGAGCGTCGCCCGCCGATAGCCGATCACCACCCCGGCCTCCGCGCCCGGAGCGTGCCGCAACACATTGCTCAGCGCCTCCTGCACGATCCGGTACGCAGACAGTTCCACCCCCGGTGGCAGCGGCCTGGCCCGCCCCTCGACCCGCACACGGACGTTGCCCCCGGCCGCCCGTACCTGCTCGGTGAGCGCGTCGAGCTGCCCCAGCGACGGCTGCGGGGCGGTGCTACCCGCCGGCCCGGTGACCCCCTCCGGTCGCAGCAGCCCCAGCAGCCGGCGCAACTCGGCCAGCCCTTCGAGCGCGGTGGTCCGGATGGTGCCGAACCGGTCGACCAGCACCGGCGGCGGATCCGGCGTCCGGTGCGGCGCCGCCTCCGCCTGGAGGGCGATCACCGACATGTGGTGGGCCACCACATCGTGCAGCTCCCGGGCGATCCGGGCACGCTCCTCCCACACCGTGCGCAGCGCCCGCTCCCGCGCGGTGGCGGCGATCTGTTCGGCCAGCCGCTCCCGGTCCCGGCGGCGTTCCCTGGCCAGCACGCCCAGCAGCAGCGCGACCGCCGACAGCACGGCGCTGGCCAACACCAGCCGCCAGGAGCCGACGCCGGCACCGGCCCACTTCAGTGCCACAGCCGCCAGCGGCCCCGCGCCGGCCGCCACCGCCGCCACGAGCGGCGGCAGGCGCAGCGCGAGCAGCAGCACCACGGACGCCTGCACCAGCCACGCCCACAGCTGATTGTCATGGCTGGGCGGATGGCCGACAGCGATGCCGACGACAAAGCCCAGCGACAGCCACCAGGCCGTCACCGGCCACCGCAACGCCACCACGAGGGTGGCGGCGTGTGCGATGGCCAGCAGACGGGCGACCGTGTCCGCCCCGGTGAGCGACAGCGAGACGGCCGCCAGCACCGCCAGCACGTGTGGCGACCGGCCCAGCCAGCGTGGCCAGGCCAGCGACGGCAGCGGCCGGGCCCGGAAGGAGATCAGCTCATGCACCCGAACATTGTGAGCCGGGCGCCTCTCCTCCCGGAGCAGGAACTTTCCCGCCCGGGTAGCTCCGCGGAGCTACCCACGAACCCGGCTCTGCCGGGGGACGACCGGCAGGGGGCCCGGCGGCGAGAGTCAACGGCATGAAGACGCTCTTTCGCACCACGGCCAGGACGGCCGCCGCACTGCTGGCATCCCTGCTGGCCCTGCTCACCGGACTGATCATGCTGGGCGCCTATGTGCCGGCCATCCCCAAGGTGGGCATCATCGGCCCGGTGCTGGGCGGCCAGTACCCGTTTCACATGGCGCTGTTCGCGCTGGCCGGCCTGGGCCTGGCACTACTGGCGTGGCGTGGCCGGCCGCGCCGCTGGGGACGGGCCGTGACCGTGATCACCGCCGGGTCCACGGTGGCCGCGCTGCTCATCGGCGGCGTCCAGCTGAACGCCGCCGTACGGGCCGGAGCCCAGATCTCCCCGCGCGACATTCTGACCCAACTCGCCTACCCCGGCGCGACCCCGGACCGTACCGAGACATACGCCGCCCGGAACGACCAGAACCTGGACGTGGACATCTACCTCCCCGAGCACACCGAGAACGCTCCGGCGATCATCCTGGCGCACGCCGGCGGCTTCCACGTCTTCGACAAGAGCGACCTGCGCGGCACCGGGCGCTGGCTGGCCGACCACGGGGTCGCGGTCTTCGCCATCGACTACCGGCTGGCTACCGAGGACCGTCCCACCTGGGACAAGGCGCCGCAGGACCTGCTGACCTCACTGCGCTGGGTGCGGGAGCACGCCGACACCCTCGGGATCGACCGGGACCGGATAGCGATGGGCGGCATGTCGGCGGGCGGCACCCTGGCCATGAACACCGCCTACCGGCTCCAGAACGGCACCATCACCGCCACGGACGGCCCCACCCCCGAACCCCCGGCCACGGTGGTCGGCTTCTACCCCGGCACGGACGTCACCCACATGTGGCAGCGGGACGTGGCCGGCAGCCGCAACGCCGCCGAACTCTTCACCGGTGGGACCCCTGAGCAGTACCCCGACCGTTACCGGGAGGTCTCCCCCCTGGCGGAGGTACGCCCCGGCCTTCAGCCGACCCTCATGGTGGTGGGTGACCGTGACCGCAGCGCACCGCCCGCGACCATCAGGCAACTGGCGGACGCGCTGCACGGGGCCGGCGTGGACACCACGGTGAAGGAGCTCCCCTTCGCCGAGCACGCCTTCGACGACGCCTACGGCAGCCTCACCTCGCAGACCAGCCGGCAGCTGCTGCTGGACTTCCTCACCGACGGGGAGCCCACCCCATGAAGTGAGAACGGCGTCATCCGCCGAGCGCCGGCGCACTCGCCCCGCCCAACCGCCGCCCTTGGAACCGGCGGCGGCCCGGCCTAGGCTCCCGCCCATGCGCGCGCGCCTGCAACAGATCGTCGTGGACTCCCGTGAACCGCGGACCCTGGTCCGGTTCTGGGCCCGGCTCTTCGACGCCGACCCCGTCGACCGGGCCCACGACTGGTCACACATCGAACTGCCCGGCGTCGCCCGGCTCGCCTTCCAGCCAGTACCCGAGGACAAGGCCACCAAGAACCGGCTCCACCTCGACATCGAGGTCGACGACATCCAGGCGGCGGCCACCGAGGCGGTGGGCCTGGGCGCGACGCGGGTCGGCGGGACCGTCACCGACGAACAGGGGTCCTTCCAGGTCATGCGGGACCCCGAGGGCAACGAGTTCTGCTTCGTCAGCGGCTGAGCCCGGCCCGCGACAGCGCCCCGGCCGGGACACGGGCCGTCAGAGCACCTTGTAGGTCAGCTCGTAGAGGGACAGCGACAGCGCGCCGATGGCCTGCTTGCGTTCCCCGAGGCCGACCTCGGAGGGGATGATCTTCGCCCCGCCGATGAAGTTGACCTTGCCGGTCGCCTCGTTCACCTCGTGCAGCACGATATCGATCGGCGCCTGGTTGACGAACGGCACGAACCGCTCGTCGAACTCGTACACGTCCCCCTTCCGCAGGCGGACCTTCTCGAAGGTGCCGCCGTCCCCCCGGCCGACGAGGATCTCGTCCGCGCCGTCGGGGTCCTGAACTCGCTGCGCTTCCAGCCACAGAAGCTTGGCGAAGGCCGCGTCTGCCATGGGGTTCTCCTTTCGCTCCCGTGCGGCGCAGCCTATGGCGGCGGGGTGACACAGCTCTTGAGGCGGCGCACGCCGGATGCTGACCGCCGGCCGGGAGAGGCGGCGTATCTGCTGGTCAGAGCGGGGCAGGGCCGTGCGGATTCACCGATCCGGCCGCTGCCTGGTCGGCTCAGCGGCACCCGCGGGCCGGCGATCCGCACGCCTGCACCCGGCGGCCGGACCCGTCACCGCGCTCACCAGGACGCCCCCCGCCGCTGGTCGGACGGCTGACGCGACGGCACCACCCGGACCACTTCCTCCATGACGCGGGCGTCGGAGATCCGGTGGGAGCGCAGCTCGACGCTGTCCGGGTCGGGAATGGCGACGATCACGAGATGACGGCCGTTGCGGTCCTCGTCCAGAAAGGCGATGTCGAGCTTCGACAGGTAGGCGCCCGGCTCGGGACGCGAATGGTAGACGACGACCAGATCCTCGCCGTTCCGCTCCATGCGCCGATACGCCCTGACCGTCTCCATGGCGTCGAACTCCCACCGCGTCTCGGGCGCGGGGGACGCGTTGGTGATCCGGATCAGGTGCTCGGGGCGATCCGAGCCGGCCGGGCCCACCACCATGCCGCAGGCCAG
This sequence comes from Streptomyces chisholmiae, assembly GCF_031845445.1. NCBI lineage: Bacteria > Bacillati > Actinomycetota > Actinomycetes > Kitasatosporales > Streptomycetaceae > Streptomyces > Streptomyces chisholmiae. The sequence continues at coordinate 34,690 of NZ_JAVREO010000007.1, forward strand.
TCGGGGATACTCCTCCCTGGCGTGCGCGACGATCTGGTCGCAGACGTCCTGGCTGATGGTCAGCACGACACGCTGGTCCGGGCCGCGCACCGACGCGGGGCGCGGCGGCTCGTGGAGCACGACGTCGGGCGGCGCCCAGGAACGGTTCCGGCCGAGGGCGAGACGCTTGGCCGTGTTCCGGAACGCGCTCTGCGGCGCCGGCCGCCCCTTCGCCCGCAACGCGCGCTCCATCCCGCCGAAAAGGGTCTCCAGATCGAGCAGTTCCGGCCCGCCCGGGATACCTCGGGAGAGCAGCTCGACCAGCTCACCGGTGAACGCGGTGTACGGCTCGCCCGGCGGCGCGACGGCCACCCGGTTCTCGTGCGCGGCGGCGAGCACGGCGGTGCCCTCCGCCGCGGTGACGGCCGTGATCCGGTCGTCGGCCATGCTGTTCAACGCCCGTCCACTGAAGCAGCAGTCGAGCATGACCAGGCGTCGTTCCGGCCCCCGCGGCAGGCTGCGACGGACCCATTCGTACGGAGTCGCGGTCGCGTGCACCCGGGCCGGGTCCGTACGGTGCGAACCGAGGTGCAGCGTCCCGTCGTACTCGTCGATCAGGCCGTGCCCGGCGTAGTAGACGATCAGGGTGTCGGTCGCCTCGGCCGCCGCCGCGACGATGGCCCGGTCCATCTCATCCGGGGAGACCGAGCCGTCCAGGACCGTGCAGCGGTCGGGCGGCAGGCCGAGCAGATCCGGGGCCGTGAACAGCGTGTACAGGGCGGACAGGTTGTTGGTGACGCCGGGGAGTTCGGGCAGCAGCTCGTACGCCCCGACGCCGATCAGCACGGCACGGGTTCCGCCCGGGTCCGGGAGCCCGCCCATCAGTCGCTTCCCCCCTGCGCCGCGTCGCCGCCCCGGATCTCCTGGCCTCGGCTCTCCCGCTCCGCGGCCAGCACGGTCTCGATCAGGGCGGGAGCGTCCCGCACCCGCTGCGCGGTGACCGACACGTGCCTGCCGTCGCTCGCCGTGATGTCGATCCGCACGTCTGACCGGCGCTGCCGCAGCCACCCGGACAACGAGCCCGCCAGCACCGTGACCGCGCCACCGGCCCCCAGCGCCACCGTCAGCGTGTCCGCCAACGCCCCCATCTCCCCGGTGCCGACCGGGCGTCGCTCGACGTCGACGGCGCCCCGCAGCCCGGCCTCGGCCGCCAGCCAACGCCGCAGCGACGCCAACTCCCGTGCCCCGTCCTCGCCTGCCACGACGCGCATCCGTACCCGCATGCCCACCCCCGTGTGCCCCGACCGCCGACTGCCCTGCCTCGCCTCGATGGTGTCACAGCCGGGGGTCACGCCGTGGCTGATCGCGACGTCATCCGGTGCCATGGCGTGGGGGCCACGCCGGGGGAAGACCCGGGCGCGGCACGGGAGTTGCCTGGCACTGGCGCGCCGGGCGCGACGAACCGCCCGCAGCCGCCGCCGACACCGGTCCCGCCACGGCGAAGTCCGAGCGGCCTCACCGAAGGTGCAGCACGGCCTCCGCGGTCTTCTCCGGCGTGAGGCCGGTGGAGTCCAGGACGTTCTTCTCGTACGGGCCGAGATCGGCGAAGCCGTCGTAGATCTGGCTGAGGATCTGCCGGTCGGTCAGCGGGTGCGGGGAGCGGGACGCCCCGCGATCCAGCGCGGTCTCCCGGTCGGGCCGCAGCACCACGTAGACAAGCCCGACGCCCGCGGCCCGCGCCGCCTTCTCGTACACCTCCAGGAACCACGGCCCGATCACGCCGTCGACCACCGTGTGGTAACCCCCCGCGGCGTAGCCGGCGGCGGCCTGGGCGATCACCCCGGTGACGACCTGGTTCTGCGCGTGCGCCTCCGGCAGATACGGCGCCAACGCGCCCTGCCTGATCGTCGCGTAGAAGTCGTCGGTATGCAGATGCGCGCTGGGGGAGAGCCGGCTCTCGGCCAGGATGCGCGCCACGGTCGTTTTGCCCGACCCCGAGGGCCCGCTCAACAGGATGATCCGCACCCTCCGATCCTAGGCTCCCCGCGGTGCCACGGTCATCCGAGATGACTCGTCAACCCGCGCTGCCACCGGACCCCGCCGCACCGCGGGCGTCGACCTCCGCGGGGGAGCGCCCCGCGGCCTGGGGCGACGGCCGCCAGTCGCGCCTGAGTAGCCCGAACACCCAGGTGTCGGAGACCTCACCGTCCACGACGCACTCCTCCCGCAGGGTCCCCTCCCGCACGAATCCGTTCTTCTCCAGCACCCGGGCGGACGCCCCGTTGCGCGTGTCGGTCTCGGCCTGGACCCGGTTCAGGTCCAGCGTGTCGAACGCCCACCGCAGGACCGCGTGGGCGGCCTCGGTCGCGAAGCCGTGGCCCCACGCCGCGTCGTCGAGGCAGTAACCCAACGACGCGCTGCGGTAGTCCGGGTTCCAGTGGGACAGCGTGCACCAGCCGACGAAGGTCCCGTCCGAAACCCGGTCGATGGCCACCCGCACCCCGGTGCCCTCGTCCGCCAACGTGCGGCACATCGTGAGGAAGCGTTCGGCACGGGCCCGTTCGTGCCACGGCGGGGAGTCCCAGTACCGCATCACGTGGGCGCTGCTGTGCAGGGCGAAGAGGGCGTCGGCGTCGGCGTCGCTGAAGGGGCGCAGGCGCAGGCGGGCGGTGTGCAGGGTGGGAGTGGTCAGCGTCATGACCACCATCCTGGGTCCCAAAGAGGAAGCGGGACAGCGAGTATCCGCCCCCGGCTCCGGCCCGCCGAACCGCCGCCGGTTCCGGGAAAGTTCCGGTCCCGTGGGGCCGCTCGCCGAGCATTGACACGTTCGCGTCATCCCGACAACACTGCCCGCAACGGGAGAGCGCTCTCCCAGACTCGGAGGTCCCGCATGCCACGGAGAACGGCCCTGAAGTCCAGCACCCTCGCGGCGGCGGCGTTCGCGCTCGTCGTCGCCGGGTTGGGCACGATGGGCGCCGAAGCCGCGCCGGCCGGGGAGGCCGCTCCCGCCCCGGTGGCGGCGGAACACCTGAACCACCAGATGATGGAGCCGCCCCCGCCGGGGGAGTGGGTCCCGGTGGACGAGCCGGTGGCGGGCATCCCGCCCAACCCGGACGCACCCTTCCGCGAGCACCGCGAGTTCCAGGCCAACTGCTCGGTGACCCATACCGGCGACGACGACCCGATCGTCTACCCCGGGATGCCGGGCGCCTCACACAACCACACCTTCATGGGCAACGACACCACCGACGCGTTCAGCGATGTCGAGTCCCTGAACGAGGGCACGACCAGCTGCAAGGTCCCCGCCGACCTGTCGGCCTACTGGATGCCGACCATGTACAACGGCGACGAGGAGATCCGCCCCGCCGGTCCCCAGGTCATCTACTACAAGTCCGGCATCCGCGACCACGAGTCGGTGCGGCCCTTCCCCACCGGCCTGCGCTACGTGGTCGGCGACCCGATGCAGAGCGCCGACGAGTTCCTGGCCCACCCCGGCTACGTCCAGGGCTGGGAGTGCGGCGACGACTACGACAACGTGCGGTTCCCGACCGACTGCCCGGCCGGCTCCCAGATGAACGTCCGCTTCCAGGCGCCGAGTTGCTGGGACGGCCGGCACCTGGACTCGCCCAACCACCGCGACCACATGGCCTACCCCGTGGTGGTGGACAACCAGGACGTCTGCCCGCCCGAACACCCGGTCGCCGTGCCGATGATCGAGTTCAAGATGGCCTTCCCGGTGGACGGCGACACCTCCCAGGTGCGGCTGGCCAGCGGCGACGCCTACTCCTTCCACTACGACTTCTTCAACAACTGGGACGAGGCCACCCTCGCCGCCCTCGTCGAGCACTGCGTCAACGGCGGCCTCCAGTGCGACACCCGCGGCTACGACCAGTTCCACCCCGAGGAGGGCGCCGCCCTCAACGAGGACCACGAACTGCCCTGAGCCCGCCGGCCCGCACCGGCAGTCCGCAGCTGATCCCGGCCGACCCGGCACCCCGCCGGGTCGGCCGTGCCAGGCCCGGCGAGGAACGCGCCCGCACCCCCGGCCCCCACGACCCGGTCAACCCCGCCCCACCAACCGGCCCGGCCCGTGCACGGCCGGGTGGAACAAGGAGATCCCCGTGCCATCCCCCCAAACCCCCGCGGCCTCCGAACCACGCCGCCCCCACCGGCTCAGCCGACGCGCCGCCCTGGCCGGACTGGCCGCCACCGTGGTCACCGCGACCGCCGCCCCCGCCGCACTGGCCAACGCCCCCGCCCCGGCCACCGCCAGGCGCCCCGCCCACCGCCCGACCGGCACCCCCATCACCCAGGCGGACCCGGTCCTCGGCCCGCACGTCACCGTCTTCGACCCCTCGATGCCCATCGGGGACATCCAGGCCACCCTGGACGCCGCCTTCCGACAGCAGGAGACCGCCCAGTTCGGCACCGGCCGCTTCGCCTTCCTCTTCCGGCCCGGCCACTACCAGGACCTGGACGTCAACATCGGCTACTACACCCACGTCGCCGGTCTCGGGCGATCGCCCGACGACGTCGACATCACCGGCTGGGTCCGCGTCGAGGCCGACTGGTTCGACGGCAACGCCACCCACAACTTCTGGCGCACCGCCGAGAACCTCTCCGTCACCCCCTGGGACGGCTACAACCGGTTCGCCGTCTCCCAGGCCGCCCCCGTCCGCCGGCTGCACATCCGGGGCGAGATGCCGCTGTGGAACGGCTACGACGGCTGGGCCAGCGGCGGCTTCATGGCCGACAGCAAGGTCGACCGGGTGGTCTCCGGCTCCCAGCAGCAGTGGCTGACCCGCAACAGCGAACTCGGCGAGTGGGCCGGCTCGGTGTGGAACATGGTCTTCGTCGGCGTCGACGGCGCCCCGCCGCACCACTTCCCCAACCCGTCGCACACCGTCGTCGACCGGGCTCCGCTGGTCAAGGAGAAGCCCTACCTCTACCTGGACGACGCCGGCGAGTACGCCGTCCTCGTGCCCGAGATCCGCCGCGACGCGCGCGGCACCAGCTGGAGCGGCGGCCCCACCCCCGGCACCTCGCTGCCGCTGAGCGCCTTCCACGTGGCCCAGGAGGGCGACACCGCCGCCGACCTCAACGCCGCGCTGGCCGCCGGCAAGCACCTGCTGCTCACCCCCGGCGTCTACCGCGTCACCGAGACCCTCCAGATCACCCACCCCGGCACCGTCGTGCTCGGCATCGGACTGGCCACCCTGGTCCCCGAGGGCGGAATCAACGCCGTCAAGATCGCCGACGTGGACGGGGTGCAGCTCGCCGGCGTCCTGATCGACGCCGGCCCCGGCGGCTCCGAGACGCTGCTGGAGATCGGCGACGCCGGCACCACCACCCGCCACCGGGACGACCCGATCCACCTGCACGACGTCTTCGCCCGGATCGGCGGCGCCGGCCCCGGCAGCGCCGAGCGCAGCGTGGTGGTGCACAGCCACGACACCCTGATCGACCACGTCTGGCTGTGGCGCGGCGACCACGGCGAGGGCGTCGGCTGGGACGTCAACCCGGCCACCAACGGCCTGGTCGTCAACGGCGACGACGTCACCGGCTACGGCCTCTTCGTCGAGCACTACCAGGGTCACCAGGTCATCTGGCGAGGTGACCGCGGGCGCACCTACTTCTACCAGTGCGAACTGCCCTACGACCCGCCGGACCAGGCCGCCTGGATGAACGGCGACGAACTCGGCTGGACCGCCTACGTGGTGGCCGAAGACGTCACCGAGCACACCGCCTACGGCCTCGGCGTCTACACATTGATGCTGGAGGACGAGACCATCACCACCGAGCGGGCCATCGCCGCCCCCGACGGCGCCGGCATCGACTTCACCAGCATGGTCATCGTCTCGCTCGGCCAGCTGGGCATCATCAACCACGTCATCAACGACCTGGGCGGCCCGGCCGGCCCGGGCCTCAACGACGGCATCTTCTACCTGCCGAGCAACTGACCCACCCCACCCCCGCAGGCCGCGCGCCCACCCCGGGCCCGCGGCCTGCGGCCTGCGGCCTGCGGCCTGCCAGGACCGGCCCTTCCGCCCGCGGTGGCCGCCGGCACGGGAACGGCCCCGGCGCGTGCCGCGCCGGGGCCGTCGTCGGGCCGGGCCCGACGGGGACTCAGGAGGAGTACACCCCGAACTCGTAGAGCGAGTACCCCCAGCCGGTGCCCCGTTCGGTGCCCAGCACCCGGACGTACCGGCCCGTGGCGTCGACCTCGACCGTCTCCACGCCACCGGCGCCGCCCGTGACGGTGTGGATCGACGTCCAGTCCTGTCCGTTCTCCGAGACCTGTACCTCGTAGGCCCGGGCGAAGGACGTCTCCCAGTGCACCTGGACGGTGTCGATGGCGGTGCTGGCGCCCAGGTCCACCTGGAGCCACTGCGGGTCCGACCAGTCGCTGGCCCACCGGGTGGTCGGGTCGCCGTCCGTGGCGTGCTCCGGCAGGAACGGCGCGCCGTCGCCCTGCTCCTGGAAGGAGGACGCGGTGGTCGGGGCGCCCAGCGCGACGTTGGTGCCGTCCACCGGCGGGGCCACCACCCGCACGGACGTCGTCTCGATGCCCAGGTTGCCCTGGCCGTCCCGGGCCGCCAGGTAGACCTTCCACACCCCCGGCCGGGTGGGCGCGGTGACCGTGAAGCCGCCGTCGCCGCGCTCGGTGAACTCGGCCGGCGCCAGGGCGCCGCTGTCGTCCAGGTACTTGCTGTTGAGCAGCACCTGGTAGGCGATCGGGTCGCCGTCCGGCTCCGCGACCGAGGCCCGCACGGTGAACTCGCCGCCCGCCGGGACCGCGGTGGCGTCGCCTTCGACCGCGAAGTCGGTGATCACCGGCGGGGTGTTGGCCGGCGCCGCGCCGCCGAAGAGCTCGGACACCGCGTAGTAGGAGAGCCGCTTCTCGCCGCCCGGCAGCAGGTTGAACCACACGCCGCCGAAGTCGTACTCCAGCCCGTAGTGGAAGAGGGTGCCGCCCAGCGCGACCCCCTCGTGGTCCATCAGGCACTCCCAGGCGGCCCGGTAGCCGTCGGCCTTGGCCACGTCGGTCGGCTCCAACGGGACGCCGTTGATGTCGTCCTCGACCTCCCACTCACCGGCGGGGCCGCCCTCGGTGAGCAGGTAGGGGCGGGTGTAGCCCTCGTCGATCCAGGTCTGCTGGATGTCGCAGACCGCGTCGTAGGAGTTGACCTGGAGCAGGTCCAGGTCCGGCGCGTACGCCTCGTAGTACTCCCAGGCGCCGGTCCAGGCGTCCGTCGAGGTCACCGGGTGGTTGGGGTCGAGCGCCTTGATCTCCAGCGCGGCGATGTTCACGAACTCGGCGTAGGCGACCCGCTGGGCCTCCAACTCCGCGCCGCTGTAGCAGTTCTGCAGGCCGAGCACGGACTCGTTGCCGACGCTCCACATCAGCACGCCGGGGTGGTCCCGGTAGGCGGCCACCCAGGTGTTCATGGCCGCCAGCTGCTCGCCCTTGTAGTCCCAGTCGTTGACGTAGTCCACACAGCCGCCGCTGCCGGGCCCGCCACCGGGCTGCAGCCAGAAGCCGGCGATCACCCGGATACCGTGCGCGGCGGCGGCGTCGAGCAGCGGCTCGCTGCTGGCGTCGGTGCCCCAGGTGCGGGTGGTGTTGACGCCCATGGAGGCCAGGTCGGGCATGAAACGGTCGGCCTGGTCGGCCGGCGGGCCCCAGGTCAGGCCCTCGACGGTGTAGGGCGCGCCGTTCACGGTCAGCTGCCAGGCGCCGTCACCCCCGGTGACCTCGACCACGCTGGCGGCGGTGAGGGCGACGTCCGAACCGGCCGGACCGGCGGCCTCAACGGCGTGCGTGGTCCCGGGGGTTGGGGGCGCGGCGGTCGCGGTCTGGCCCGTCACCGTGAGGGCGCCGCCGAGCAGCGCCAGGACGGCGCCGGCGACGACGCCCCGGCGTCCTCGGCTGCTGCGGGCCGTCCGTTCCGAGGTCTGTTTCCTGTGCGGCACAACGTCTCCTTAGCGCGGGGGGTGGCCGTGGCACGCGTCCGGCGGTGCGGAACGGCCGGGAGAAAGGTGTTGGAGAGCGCTCTCCCGAAGAGGGTGGCCCGGGCGTGGGGGAGTGTCAACGGCCGTGCGCGGTTCCGGATCGGGAACGGCGGGCGCCGCGCGACGGCCCAGGGCCGGCCTGGCCGGTCAGGCCGACTGGCGTACGACCAGGGTCGGTTCGAAGATCACCGAGGTCAGCCGGCGGTCGGGCTGGTCCACCCGGTCCAGCAGCAGCCGGGTCATCTCGGCCGCCATCTCCTCGATCGGCTGCCGCACCGTGGTCAGCGCCGGCCGGCTGGAGACCGCCGCGCTGCTGTCGTCGAAGCCGACCACCGCCACCTGCTCCGGCACCCGCCGGCCCTGCTCGCGCAGCACGTGCAGGGCACCCTGCGCCATCAGGTCGTTGGCGACGAACAGGCCGTCCAGGTCGGGCTGTTCGGCGAGCAGCCCGGCCATCGCCCGCTCCCCGCTCTCCAGCGTGAAGTTCCCCTCCACGGCCGGCACATAGGGGTGGCCGTGCCGGGCCATCGCGTCCTGGAAGCCGGCCAGCCGCTCCCGGCTGGCCAGCACGTCGAGCGGCCCCGTGACGCTCGCGACGCGCTGACACCCCCGTGCCACCAGGTGGTCGGCGGCCAACGCGCCCCCGTCCCGGTGTGCGACGTCCACATAGCTGATCGGCAGCGGCCTGGCCGGCCTGGCGAACAGCACACAGGGCAGCCCCGCCCCGACCAGCAGCTCCGGCAGCGGGTCCCGGGCGTGCGTGGAGACCAGCAGCGCGCCGTCGGCGTGCCCCTGGCGGAGGTAGTCGACCACCTGCTTCCTGGCGTCGGTCGAGTCCGCCAGCATCAGCACCGGGTGCATGCCGCGAGCGCGCAGGAACCCGACCACGCCGGTGGTGATCCGGCCGAAGAACGGGTCGGCCAGCACCTGGCCCCGGAACGGGGCCTGCGGCCCCTCGCCCGCCGCCTCGTCCTCGCCGGCCCCGGAGACCACCAGCGCCACCGCCCCGGCCCGGCGGGTGACCAGCGAACGGGCGGCGCGGTTGGGCACGTAGCCGGTGGCCTCGACGGCCCGGCGCACCACGTCCTGGATGCCCGGGTCGACGTTCCGGACGCCGTTGATCACCCGCGAGACGGTGGCCCGGGAGACGCCCGCCTCCCGGGCCACGTCCTCCAACGTCGGGGACGCCTTGGCCGGGCCATCGTTCATGGGGGCTTTTATAACACACTCAGAGAGCGCTCTCCCAGGTGCCGACCCGGCCGTCTCCCGGCCATCTCCCGAGCATCTCCCAGGGGTGCCAAGGCACTTGACCACGACCGCCGGCCTCACCCCCGAGGCGCCGCCCCGACCTCCCAGAGCCGCTCGAAGTTCGCCGCGTAGGAAGCGACGACCTCGGGGAGGGCGACATCCACCAGCGCCTCGTCGTTCCGGTACAGCGAGGTGGCGTTGAAGTTGTGGCTGCCGGTCAGCACGAAGCCGCGCCCGGAGCCGCGGCCCGTGGCGTCCCTGACCACCGTGTACTTGGAGTGCACCCGGCCGGCCTCGGTGGACCCGTCCAGCAGCCGCCGCTCGACGCCCGAGGCGTCCAGCACCGCGGCGACCTCGTCGGCCAGCGGGCCGTGCGCCACCCGCACCCGGCAGCCCTCGGCGGCCAATCCGGCCAGCAGCTCGGCGATCGCCACCCGCTCGGCGTCCCACTCGGACATGCCGACGTCCACCTGGGTGCGGCCGTTCCGCTTGCAGCCGATGCCGTCCAGCCGCTCGACGATCGGGTCCACCTCGGCGCTCGGGAAGAAGTGCGCGGTCACCCGGCCGCCGCGCATCCCCGTGGTCACCGTGCGGTAGTAGTCCGGGTCCTGCACCTCGGCCGCCAGGTCGGCGAAGTAGGCGCCGTAGGCGTCGAACAGCCGCCCGTTGCCCGGCAGCACCACGGCGTTGTTCCAGTACGTCCGGGAGTTGACGTCGGTGAGGTTGTTGGACGCCTGCACCACCACGTCCCGCCGGCCGCCCGTCTCGGAGAACAGGTAGAACTTGTTGTGCTGGCCCTTGGTGCCCTGGCAGGAGGAGGTGTTGCCCTCCGGCGACAGGTGCGAGCAGACGTGCACCCAGGAGCGGGCCGAGCGGTCCTGGCCAAGGCCGGCCAGCATCGCCTGGGCGGCCGGGTTGTCCATCTGGTAGCCGTCCATCACCACCCGCACGTCGACCCCGCGCCGGTGGGCGTCCAGCAGGACCTCGACGAAGTCGGCCCCGGCGTCGCCGGAGATCACGAACTGCGCCAGCTCGATGGACGAGCCGGCCGGCGCCTGCTTGATGAGCGAGCACAGGTGCGCCACCACCGCGGTCGGGGTGCCGGCGACCGGATCGTTGAACACCGCCCCGGTGGCGACCGGCACCTCTGCCGCGTCCCGGCAGGCGCTGGCCGCCGGCCCCTCCAACGCGGCGTTGGCGGCCGGGGCGAGGGCGAACTGGGCGGAGACGAGGGCGGCCAGCGCGGCCAGGGCCGCCACGGGAGCCGGTGCGCGGAGCCGGGTGGGACGGGGAGTCGCGGCCATCGTGGTGCCTCCAGGGCGATCGTGCCGTTGCCGGAGGCAGAACCTACGGACGCCCGCTGACCACCGACCGAACGGCACGGCGCGCTCAGGTGAACGCCAGGGTGGCTGCCGTGGCGCACGGGACCGTCCCGTTTCTGAGCCCCCGTGCGGACTGCCGCTGGGCCGCGACGCGCGACGACGCCATCGGTGAGGGGGTGGCGGGCCGTCAAAAGTGGATTATCAGTGCCGGGTCGTAGGGTCCCCGACATGATCACGCGTCCCACAGGGAAGGCGGCCGGTCCGTACGAAGCCGCCTTCCTCCCACGCCGGCAGTTGGTTCTCCGAGCGCCCGAGCGGCCGATCACCGATCCGGTGGCGAAGCTCGGCGGCGATCCGGTCTGGCTGTCCGAGCCCACCTGGCCCGTGGACCCGTGCACCAAGGAGCCCTTGGTGTTCATCGGCCAGTTCCCGGTCCCGGGTGACGAACTTCGCCTGGCCTACCTCTTTCTCTACGAGGAGGGCATGATCATGGGCGGGTTGGGCCCGGAGGACGGAGACGGTGTCCTGCTGATCCAGCCTGGTGGCCGCATCCCCTCCTCCGCCGAGATCGGGCCGCCCGGGACGCGCGGTCGGACGCTCTGGCGCTACGGGCCCGACTGGCATTCGGAGATACCCGTCGAGTGGCATCTCGACCTGGAACCGGTATCGCCGGAGGTCGACCGATCGATTGACGAGCAGGCCGCCTGGGAGCGGAGCATGCGCGGGGAAGGACCTGACGTCGAGCTTCCCGACGGCCCGGAGCTGAACGACTACCTCGGCGGTATCGCCTGCTACCCCAACTTGCGCGCGGGGATCGACGCTCCCTGGCAGTTTCTTTTCAAGATCAGGGACTCCTGTGATGGCGGGGACGACCCGTACTTCCTCAACTTCGGCTACGGGTACGGATTCGGTTTCGTGAGTCCCGACCACCGCGAAGGGCGCTTCTACTGGGAGCGCTCGTAGCGGCGGGGTCCTCCCGGTGGGGTGCGCGTTCCGGCCGCCCTCGCCGCCGGCCGGAGACCGTGGGCCAGAATGCCGGGCATGGACGTTCCTCAGTTGCTGGAAGCCGCGTCTCTGCTGGTGCCGGAGGAGATCGCCACGGAGAACGACATCACGGTGAGCGACGTCTGGGAGTACCTCATCCACGACGAGTGGGAAGTCGCCCTGAGCCTGCTGGAGGAGCTGGGTGACGACCACCCGCTGCCGCACGGCTTCTGGGACGCGCTGGCCGGCGCGGCCGAGGCGATGCGGCTGGAGCGGAGCGCCGCCTGGTGCCACTGGCGCGGCTACGAGACCCGTCACGGGGTGATCCGCGCCGACCTCACCCTCCCGCCGCCCGCCGAAGCGCGACGGCGCACCCCCATCGCGGGAGCCGGCGTGCTGCGACCGATGTGGGACATCGGCAACCGGACCGCGACCGGCGGACCGGTGCTGAACATCGCCCGCCTCTGGGTGGAGGGCGCGCCGTTCCTGGCGCCCGGGGGACAGGCCCCGGTACGCCTCGCGCCCCTGGACCCGTCGGGCTGGCAGCACCTTCGGCCCGGCCAGCTGATCACCATGCACGAGGACCGATCCGTCGCGGGAACGGCGGTCGTTCGGCAGGTCGAGCGCCCTCCGGCCACGCCCGGCCCGTAGGAGCGCCCTTCGGAGGTCAGCCGGTGAGCCGCTTGGCCAGACGCGCCAGGTCGGCCAGCCGGCCGTCGAGGTCGACCGGGTCGCACAGGCCGTCGAACCGCAGGGACAGGACGCCGTCCCGCAACGTCCAGCCCGGCAACCGCAGGTCGAGCGTCGCGGCCCTGACCTCCTCGGTGACCAGCGCCCGGGCCTGCGGCTCGCGGGTGACGATCCGGTAGCGCCGGTCGAACGCGTCGCGCCCGCGTAACAGCTGCCTGGCGAGCGGGTTCCGGACGACCAGCCGGACCCGGGGCGCCCCCTCGGCCGCATGCCTGGGCCGCAGGTGCAGGCCGAGCGAGTGGAGCACGGCGGAGCCGCCCGGACCGGTGGTGTGCGCCTCCCGGCACACCACCCACATGTCCACGTTCCGCGCCCGCCGATGGGCCAGCAACCAGACGTCGCCGCCGCGCGCGCCCTTCCGCACCACCTCCGGCGACTCCGCCGTCTCCTCGACCTCCCGCCAACCGGCCCGATGGGCGCGGGCCCTGCGCGGCGCGAGGGCGCGTCGCTGGGCCTCCCGCTGGCGCCGCATTGTCGCGGGCATCCGGAACATCATGTAGAGGACGGCTCCGAGGAACAGCAGCACCGCCGGGATGAACAAGAACCAGGACATGCCTCCTCTCTACCCGACCGGCCGCCGTGAACGACAGGCCCCGGGGCGGACGGGCCGGGCCCCGACTCCGATACACATCTCGCGGAAGGCACGAGCGAGCGCCGTGACGTGCGACCTCAGGGGTATCTACGTCGCTGACCTGCAAGTGCGTTCTTTTTTGGGGGCGTGCGTGCGCTCTCATGCGGCCGAGAGCCCCAGAGACCGTCAGGTCCTGTAGCCGCCGTTCCCTCATCCGCGTCGCGGGAACGTAGCTTCTCGGCGGTGGCCGAGTAGCCGCCGTGTGCCGCGAGGTGGGGCCACCTTCTGCGCATCCGCGCGGCCGTGGTCCGTGGAGCCAGGTCGTCCCGTCTGGCGAGGTACTCGATGGGTGACGCGGGGCGGTCGGCGGGGCCGGTGTGGAGCCCCTGATCGTGTTGCCCCACTGACAGGGCATCATCTTCACACGGCGTGCTGAGATTCGGTGGCCGCCTCGTTCACCGTTCGACCAGAGGACGCCCGTGGCCCACGTATCGACGCCTGTCAGTCTCCGCCGCTGTCCGTGGTTCGCGAGCGTGCTGTACCTGGCCGCCGGGTGTCTGCTGCTGCTCCTGCCGCTTCTGCCGGGTTCGGCCACCCGGCCTCCGCAGGGCGGGCTGCCGGGGACCCTCGTGTCCGCCGAAGTGGCCACTCGGTCCCCGGGCTCAGCGGCCCGGCAAACTCTGTTGCCCGGCACCCACATATCGGCGGGGTACCACGGTGTCGCCGACGGGATGCCCTGGGACACCCAGGGCCAGCGCCCGCGTGGCTCCGCCGTTCTCGGGCCACGCGCGGCTCCCCGCCGCCCGCAGCCGCGTCGGGACGGTGACGCCGTCGAACAGCGTGTCCAGGCGAGCGTCGAGGCCTCCGACGTGGCGCCTGGCGAGGTCCGGGTGCACCTTCGCAACGGCACCGGCGACCCCGAACTCGCCCTCCGGGCCGCGACCGCGCTCCGGGCCCTCGGGTTCGACGTGGTCTCCAGCGACGACGCCCCGGGGCCGGCGTCCGCTACGGTCATCGGCGCTCCCGTCGCTCGCGCCGGACAGGCCCGTGCCCTGGCCGCACGGGTCCCCAACGCGGTCATCCACCTCGCTCCGGGGACGACCGACGCGCTCACCCTGACCCTCGGCCCGGACTACACGGGGGTGCGCGCGCCCCTTCCCGGTGTCCCGAGACAGCGCGGCTGACCGAGAGCGTCGGTGTCCCCGATGGCGGCCGTTTCCCTCATGGGGAGCGTAGCCCCGGGCGGCGGCCGGGTGACCGGATGCCCCGCTCTCGTCGTGCGGTCCACCGCGTGGGCGTGGGGGCTCACCCCTTGACGGCGCCGGCGAGGAGCGCGCGGACGAAGTACCGCTGGAGGATGAGGAACACGACCACGGTAGGGGTCATGATCAGCAGCGCACCGGCGCACAGGAGCACGATGTCGGTGCCGTGTTCCCCCTGGAACGCGCCGAGCGCTCCGGCCATGGTGCGCTTGGCCGGGTCGTCGACGAGCACGACGGCCAGGAGGAACTGGTTCCAGGCGTTGATGAACTGCAGCAGGCCGAGGGTGGTCAGCGCGGGGACCGCCAGCGGCAGGTGTACGTACCGGAAGAGTCGCCAGCCGTTGGCGCCGTCGATGCGTGCGGCGTCGGTGAGGTCCGGGGGCACGCTCGCGAAGTGGCCGCGCATCCAGAAGACACCGAACGGGACGAACAGCCCGATCAGGGGGAGCACGATGGCGAGGCGGGTGTTGAGCAGGCCCAGTGACTGCATCTGCTCGTAGAGCGGGATCACGGTGGACTCGAACGGAATGGCCATGCCCAGCAGGATCAGCGCGTACAGGGCCGCCCCGCCGGGCACCCTGAGGTGGCCCAGACCGAAGCCGGCCATGGTGCACAGCAGCAGCGAGGCCGGCACGACGCCGAGGACGATCAGCGTGCTGGACCTGAGGAGCACCTCGACGTTGGCCTGGTCCCAGGCGAGGGAGAAGTTGCCCCAGTGTGGGTCCTCGGGCCAGGTCAGGCCGGCGGGCTGGGAGCCGGGGGCGTGCAGCGCGGTGACGAACATCGAGACGAGCGGAACGACGGTCAGGACCATCATCATCAGCAACATCAGGGTGCTGGTGGTTCGTCGGGTTCGGCTGGTGATCATCGCGACTTCCGGTTGAGTAGCTGAATGGGCAGCGCGACGACGATCACCAGCAGGAGGAGCACCACGGCCAGGGCGGAGGCGAGGCCGACGTTGTTCTCGGTGAACGCGAGCCGAACGATCTGGACTCCGGGCACCATGGTGGAGTAGCCGGGTCCGCCCTGGGTGGCGACGTAGACGATGTCGAAGCTGGCCAGGGCGGCGATGGTGGTCACGGTGAGCGCCACGGTGATCTCGTGGCGCAGGTTGGGCAGGGTGACGGCGAAGAACTCCCTGACCGGCCCGGCCCCGTCGAGCTGGGCGGCCTCGTACAGGGTCGGTTCGATCCGCGCGATCCCGGACAGCATCAGCACGGTGCAGAAGCCGGTGGCGACCCAGCAGCCGATGAGACCGATGGCGGGCAGCGCGGTGCCGAAGTCGCCCAGCCACCCCCGGCTCAGCTGGTCGAGGCCCACCCAGCCGAGGGCTTGGTTGACCAGGCCGTCCTGGGCGTAGAGCCAGCGCCAGGCGATCGCGGCGCCGACCAGGGGGATGATCTGGGGCAGGAACAGCACCGTGCGGGACACGGTGCTGAACGGGCCCTCCTGCAGGCCGCGCAGCAGCGCTCCGATCAACAGGCCCAGGGCGACGGGGATGAAGCTGAAGAAGATCACCAACTGGAAGGAGTGCAGGACCGACCCGTACAGCTGGGGGTCGTCGAACACGGTGAGGTAGTTGCGGATCCCGACCCAGGTGGCGGTGCCGATGCCGTTCCAGTCGTAGAAGGAGTAGCGCACCGTCTGCGTCAGCGGGTAGAGCACGAACCCGGCGTACATGACCAGAGCCGGAAGTACCCACAGCAACCCGGCCCACCGTGTGCCGCGGCGTTCGCGGGAGACCCGCCGCGGGAGAACGCGGTGGGGTGCGGCCGGGGTTGGGCTAGTCGCGGAGGTCGGACTCATACTCGGCCTGGAGATTGGCGATGTACTCCGCGGGCGTGATCTGGCCGCTGACGAGGAGCTGGGTCTGGGGGTTGAGGGTCGCACTGAGCATTCCCGGGGTCGCGTTGGGTAGGAAGTCGATCAGGGTGTCCTGCTCGCTGGCGACGGCGAAGGCCTCCAGCGTCTGCGACAACACGCTGCCGGGGGCGGCTTCGGGGGTCGGTAGGTCGGTGCTGCCCCCGGGTGCGAGCCCGGCCTGGTCGACCTGGATCTGGCGTCCCTCCTCGGAGGTGTTGGCCCAGTTCAAGAACGCGGCCGCCTCGTTCGGGTGCTCAGCCGCCTCGGGGATCACCAGACCGTTGGGCGCCGACATCGCATAGCGTGGATCACCGGCGGTCTCGGGCGGGAACAGCACGAACCCCACCTTGCCGGCCAGGTTCTGGTCCATCGCGCCGGCCAGCCAGCCCCCTTGGTACAGGAACAGGGCCTCGCCCTCGAACCAGTTCCCCAGGGCCTGCTCGTCGTCGAGGGAGAGCGGGTCCTCGGGGTAGTAGCCCGCCTCGACCCACTCTCGCACGGTGCTGGCGGCCGCGACGGTCTCCGGGGTCTGGATGCTCGCCCGCGGGGCGTTGCCGACCCAGGCGGAGACCTCCTCGGCGGCGCCGTAGGCGTGCATCAGCGCCTGCAGCACGAAGGCGTTGTTGCCCGAGGCCATCATCGGAGTCTTTCCGGCCGCGGCGGCGTCGTCCATCGCCGCGACCAGTTCCTCGATCGTCTCCGGCGGCGTCTCCATGCCGATCTGTCGAGCCAGGTCGATGTTGTAGTAGAGGCCGGTGAGTTGGAAGCCGATCCCGACGCCGTACAACGCCCCCTGGCCGCGGTGGCGGCCGTCGTCGGAGACGCGCAGCTGCTCGAGTTGACTCTCGGGCCACTGGTCCCAGCCGTAGGCGTCGGCGTACTCGTCGAGGTTCAGCAGCAGTTGATCCTTGACCGCGTCACCAGGGGCGGGCAGCCGCAGCAGGTCCGGGGGGTTCTCCGCGGCCAGGTACCGGGGGGCGTTCTGCTGGAGCGTGGCGAAGTCCTCGGTGGTCAGCTGGATTGTGACCGAGGGCTCGGCTTCCTCGAATCCGGCGGCCAGGGCGCTCCACAGCGCCTCTTGGTCGGTGTTGACCCGCATGGTGAGGGTCACCGGGTCCGGGCCGATCGTGGTGCTGACGTCGCTGGGGGTGGTG
Source organism: Streptomyces chisholmiae (assembly GCF_031845445.1). Taxonomy (NCBI): domain Bacteria; kingdom Bacillati; phylum Actinomycetota; class Actinomycetes; order Kitasatosporales; family Streptomycetaceae; genus Streptomyces; species Streptomyces chisholmiae. The sequence goes on from NZ_JAVREO010000007.1 coordinate 51,836, forward strand.
TCCCGATCGGTCTCGGAGCCGGGATTCCCGCAGCTCGCCACCGCCACCACGCCGGCGACCAGCACACCGGCCCTCCGCCAGGACCGACATCGTCGAGAGGATCGAACGCGCATCGCTTGCACCCTTCACCGAAGAGTTACCTACTGAGCACTCAGTAGAAACGCCCCGAGCCTACTGACTGCTCAGTTGGCTGTCTAGAATGCTCTCCGGACGGATTGGTTTCGGCAGCCCAGGAGGCCCCACATGCCCACCCGACTTGAGCCGGGACTCAAGAGCCCGACCGCCAAAGGCGCCGCCCGACGCGCGATGCTCGTCGAAGCCGCCGCGACCTTCGTCGCCCGCAACGGAGCCCGGGGCACCAGCCTGGCCCAGATCGCCGAGGCCGCCGGGGTCTCCCAGGCCGGGCTGATCTACCACTTCCACACCAAGGAAGAGCTGCTGCACGCGGCCCTTGACCTCCGCGACGAGGCCGAGGCGTACCTGGCCTGGCCGGAGGAGGAGAACCCCGGGCTGGCGGCGTTGGACATCATCGCCACCGCGATCGGGAACTGGTCAGAGGAGCCGAGCCACGTCGGAATGCACAGCGTGCTCGTCGCCGAGAACGCCGCCCAGCGGGACTCCCCGATGCACGCCCGCCTGACCGCCCGGTACGAGGCGGGCGTCTCCCAGCTCGCCGCCGCACTCGAACAGGCCCAACAGGCCGGCGAGGTGCGCCGGGACCTGGATCCGCGGCACAAGGCGATGGAGGTGCTGGCGTTCGTCAACGGGCTGGAGACCGCCTGGCTGATGAACCCCGAGATGCCGGCCAAGGAGATCGCGCGACAGTGGCTCGCCGACCAGAAGGCGGCCCTGCGACCTGGGTGATCCGACGGCCGGCGGGTCACGCGCGGGGTTCGGGCAGCCACTCCAGGATGGTCCGCAGGTGGTGGTCCCAGTAGGACCACTCGTGGGCGCCCTCGTCGAAGACCGAGGTGACATCGACCCCCGCCTCCCGAGCGGTCCCGCAGAACAGCACGTTCTCCTCGTACAGCGGGTCCTGGACGCCGCAGCAGAGGAAGAGGTCCGGCGGCGCGACCGCCCGGGAGGGCGCCTGCCGGACCAGCCACATCAGGTCGTCCTCGGTCCCGACCGCCGACCGGCGGTCGAAGATCTTGTCCCACAGCCGGCTCTCCAGCGGGCCGGTGGCATCAGGCGCGGTGCGCTGGGCAACCCCCATGGCCCCGGACATGCTGGCCGCCGCCGCGAACAGCTCGGGATGGCGCAGCGCCCACTTGAACGCTCCATAGCCACCCATCGACAACCCCGCGACGAAGGTGTCCGAGCGCCGCTCCGAGAGTCGGAACAGCCGGCGCGCGGTGGCCAACACCTCCTCGGTCAGATAGGTCCAGTAGTCGCCGCCGTGCGCCTCGTCGGTGTAGTAGCTGCGGTGCACCTGAGGCATCACGACCGCCAGGTCCCGCTCCCGGGCATAGCGCTCCAGCGAGGTCATCCGCGTCCACATCGAGTCGTCGTCGCTGAGCCCGTGCAACAGGAACAGCGTCGGATAGCCGTCCACCGGGACCGGGGAATCCGGCAGCAGCACCGTCATCGACGTGCCGAGCTCCAGCACTTCGGAACGAAAGGAGCAGAGCAACTTGGTCATGGTGAGCGCCATCGCGTGTCCTCAATCTCGAAACCGACTGACTACACGGTAAGTTATGTGTCAAGATGGCGAGAGCCCGACTCGGCGGCTGCTGTCGCACGGGAGCGCGTGGCTCGGTCGCCGTCGGCGACAGCCTTCGGCCGCACCCCGGGACGCCGGCTGACGCGACGGCCTCGGGGAACCAGGGGCGCAGCGCCTCCGGCACGGCGACCGTCCCGTCCGGCCGCTGGTGTTGTTCGAGGAGGGCCGGCAGCAGGCGGCTGGTGGCCAGGCCCGAGCCGTTCAGCGTGTGCACGAAGCCGGACCTGCCCCGGCGGGGCCGGTAGCGGATGTTGCCGCGTCGCGCCTGGTAGTCGCGGGCGTTGGAGACCGAGCTGACCTCCACGTAGCCGCCGATGCTGGGCAGCCAGACCTCGACGTCGAAGGTGCGCGCCATGGCGGCGCTGGTGTCCCCGGCGGCGAGGTGGGTGACCCGGTAGGTCAACCCCAGCTCGGCGACGAGGCGTTCCGCCTTGGCCAGCAGCTCCCGGTGGGCCTCCTCCGACCGCTCCGGATGGGCGAACTGGAACATCTCCACCTTGTCGAACTGGTGCCCGCGCAGGGTGCCGCGCTCGGCGGCGCGGTAGCCGCCGATCTCCTTGCGGTAGCAGGGGGAGTACGCGAAGTACCGCAGGGGCAGTTCGGCCTCCGGAAGCGTCTCGTCCCGGTGCAGGTTCACCAGGGCGGTCTCCGAGGTGGGCAGCAGGAACCGCGCCGGCCCGGCGTCCCCCTGCTCGACGGTGAAGACCTCGTCCGCGAACTTGGGGAACTGGCCCGCCGTGTACCCCGCCTCCTGGGTCAGGATGTGCGGCGGCAGCACGAACTGGTAGCCGTCGCGGAGGTGGGCGGCGACGAAGTAGTTGAGCAGGGCCCATTCGAGCCGAGCGCCGTTGCCGCCGTACACCCAGAAGCCGCTGCCGCCGAGCTTGGCGCCCCGCCGGTAGTCGACGAGGTCGAGGGCGCGGGCCAGCTCCACGTGGTCCCGCGCCGGGGACGGCAGGGCCGGTGGGGTGCCGACCACCCGCAGCACCTCGTTGTGCTCCTTTCCGCCGGCGGGCACGTCCGCGTCCGGGAGGTTGGGCAGCGGGTCGAGGAACGCCTGGCAGGCGCGCTCCAGCTCCGTCAGCCGCGCCTCGTGCTCGGCCAGGCGCACCCCCAACGCCTTTGCCTGGGCGTGCAGTTCGTCCGTGTTCTCGGCCTGCCGCCGGGCGGTGGCGACGCGTTCGGAGACGCGTTTGCGTTCGGCCCGCAGGCGTTCGGTCTCGGTCCTGGTGCCGCGCCGCTCGCCGTCGAGGGCCAGGAAGGCCGAGAGGTCGACGTGCACGCCTCGCTTGGCCAGGCCCTCGCGCACGCGGTCGGGGTCCTCCCGGATCACGCTGACGTCCAGCATCGTTGCCGCGCTCCCTCTCACTCGTCCGTCAGTTCGCTCCCTGGGGAGCGCGGGCGAGCGGGGTACTCGCGGTGCCACCGCGCTTCACCGCCGCACGGGGCGGCGGCCTCGTTGGGCCCGGTGACGGGGGCTGGCCGGCGGGGCATGGGGCGTGGGGCACGCCGTTCCTCCCCGCACTCGGGAGGGGATTCGCCTCGGGCGCGAGGCTGTCTTCTCAGCTGCCGACAGCTCTCTGGACTCGCGTGATCCCGTGGTTACTCGGCTCCGTCATCGCGTTGCGGGCAGCGTAGACGAGCCCCCGCCGGCCGGCAACGACATAGGCGCCGGCCCCACCCTGGCGAGCGGCCCCCGCACGGGGAGTTGACGTTTCCACCGGGCAGAGCGGTGGGCGCGACGGGTGTGCCGAACCACCGGGTGGTCGGCCCCGGGCAACGACGGGGCCGACCACCCGGCGGACGCGCCGGGGCGGTGACTAGGCCGACCGCGCGGGCTCGCTCGGTTCGCTCGGTCGGGCGGCGAGTTCGCGCTGGAGCTGCTCGCCCTCGATGTCGAGGTTGGGCAGCGCCCGGTCCAGGAAGCGGGGGAGCCGCCAGGCGGTGCGGCCGAGGAGGGCCATCGTGGCGGGGACGAGGGTCATTCGGACGATGAACGCGTCGATCAGGACGCCGACCGCGAGGGCGAACCCGATGGACTTGATGATGGGGTCGTCCGCGAGGGCGAAGCCGGCGAAGACCGCGATCATGATGACGGCGGCGGCGCTGACGACGCGGCCGTTGTGGCCCAGGCCGTTGACAGTGGCCTGGCGCGGGGTGTGGCCGTGGACGTAGTCCTCGCGCATCCGGGAGACGAGGAAGACCTCGTAGTCCATGGCCAGGCCGAAGAGGATGCCGATGAGCAGGATCGGCAGGAAGCTCACCAGCGGGCCCGTGGTGTCCAGGCCGATCAGCCCGGCGAGGTGGCCCTGTTGGAAGACGGCGACGGTGAGGCCGAACGTGGCGCCCACGGTCAGCAGGAAGCCGACGGCGGCCTTCAGCGGGACCAGGACGGAACGGAAGACCAGCATCAGCAGGAGCACGGACAGGCCGACGACCAGCAGGAGGTAGACGGGCAGCGCGTCGGCGAGCTTCTCGGAGACGTCGATCCCCACGGCGGTGGTGCCGGTCAGGGCGATGTCGACGCCCTCGATGTCGGCGACCTGGTCGCGGATGGCGTGGACGGTGTCCTCGGTGGCGGCGTCGGTGGGGCCGGTGGCCGGGGTGATGTTGAGCAGCGCGGTGGTGCCGGTCTCGTTCGGCTGCGGCGGCGTGACCGTGAGGACGCCGTCGGTCGCGTCGATGACGCCGGCCGCCCGCTCGGCGGCCTGGCCGGTCGCCTCGGGGGTGTCGCCGGTGACGACGGCGACCAGGCGGGCGTTGAAGCCCGGGCCGAAACCCTCGGTGGTCAGGTCGAACGCCTGCCGCTCGGGGCTGTCCTCGGCGGCGGTGGAGGCGTCCGGCAGGGCCAGCCGCATGTCCTGCATGGGCAGGGCCAGCAGCCCGAGGCCCGCCACGCCGACCAGGAGGACGGGGATCCGCAGTCGGGTGACGAGGCGGCCCCAGGCGAAGCCGGCGCCCTGCTCGGGGCGTCGCTGCTCGGTGCCGGTGCTGGCGTTCGCCTTGCCGCGCTGGGCGCGGGGCAGCACCCGGTCGCCGGTGAAGCCGAGCATGGCGGGCAGCAGGGTGAGCGCGACCAGCACGGCCACGGCGACGGTCGCGGCGGCCGCCAGGCCCATCACCGTCAGGAACGGGATGCCCACGACGGACAGGCCGCACAGGGCGATGACCACCGTGGCGCCGGCGAAGACGACGGCGGACCCGGCGGTGCCGGTGGCGCGGCCGGCCGCGTCCTCGGGGGCCACCCCGTCGGTGAGGAACTGGCGGTAGCGGGAGGCGATGAACAGCGAGTAGTCGATGCCGACGGCCAGGCCCAGCATCAGCGCCAGGATGGGGGCGGTCGAGCTGAGTTCGACGGACCCGCTGAGCGCGAACAGCCCGGCCATCCCGACGCCGACGCCGATCAGCGCGTTGAGCAGCGTCATCCCGGCCGCCACGAGTGAACCGAAGGTGATGACCAGCACCACGGCGGCGACCAGCACGCCGATGACCTCGGTCGCACCGGTGTGGACCCCCGCGTGGGCGGTGACGATCTCGCCGCCGTGCTCCACCCGCAGGCCCTCCGCGTCGGCGCCGACCTGCTCGAAGGCGTCGGTCTGGGCCTGGGTGATGTCGGCGGCGGGGCTGTCGAACTGCGTCTGGATCAGGGCGTAGCGGCCGTCCTCGGAGACCGCGCCGGTGGCGAAGGGGTCCATCGCGGCGACGACGCCGGGGATGTCGGCCGCCTCCTGGAGCAGGGGCGCGAGGTCCGCCGGGGCGAGTATGTGGCCCTCGGGGGCGGCGACCACGACGGTTCCGGAGGCGCCGGACGCCTGGGGGAAGTCCCGCTCCAGCGCGTCCATCGCCTGCTGGGACTCGGTGCCCGGCATGGTGAAGTCGTCCGTCATCGTTCCGCTGAAGGCGCCGGCGGCGCCGCCGAGCAGGCCCAGGAGGAGTAGCCAGGCCGCGAGCACCCGCCCGCGGCGGCGGAACGCCGCGCGGCCGAGCCGGTAGAGCAGGGTAGCCATGGTGGGTGGTTCTTCCTTCGGCAGGTCGTTCGGGTCGTTCGGGTCGTTCGAGTTGTTCGGGTCGTTCTGGTCGGTTGGGTCGGCAGGTCGGTTTGGTTGTCGAGTCGGAGGCGTCGGGTGTGCGGCGCGGGCTCGTGGCGGATCAGTGGCCGAGGGCGCGGAGGGCGGCGTCGATCAGGCCCTGTCGCAGGTCCGTGTCGGAGACGTCGTCGCCCAGGGCGGCGTCGGCCGACGCGCCTGCGGTCAGGGCGATTCCGGTCAGCACCATCCACGCTGCCACCCGGGCCCGGGGATCGCGCGATCTGCCGGTCAGACAGTCCAGCGTCCGCTCGGTGGTGTCGGGGACCAGGTTGAGCTCCGGTCGGTGGGGCAGCCGGGGCAGGTCCTCGAACAGCAGGCGGATCTCCAGCCGGTACTCCACCGCGCTGTCCACCAGGGCGGACACGGTCGCCCTGACCAGAGCCTCGCCCGCCAGCGGCGCGACCTCGTCCAGGAGGCCGGCCAACCGCCGCGTCACGGGGGTCAGCAGCTCGATGAGCAGCGCGTCCTTGTTCTTGAAGTGGTAGAGCAGCGACGCCTTGGAGCAGCCCACGTCGGAGGCGATGTCCTGTAGCGATGTCGCCTCGTAGCCACGTTCGGAGAACAGGCGGCGGGCGGAGTCCAGGATGTTGCCGCGCAGGGCGGCGGAGGAGCGAGGAGACACGCCCCCCACCGTAACTGACCGATCGGACAGATTTGACCGATCGGTCAGTGACGAGGTTCACGTGGCGCACCGCTCAACCCGGGTGCCACGTTTCGCGTCGCCCGGCCGCCGGCGCGCATGGCGCCTGACGAGGGGCGACGTCCGGCCTCCTGCCTCCGCCCCGCTAGCCGGCGGTGTCCGGCGCGTGCACGGTGACCGTGCCGGCGGCGCCGTCGACGGTGACCAGGGCTCCGGTGCGCAGCCGCTCGGTGGCGCCGGGCACGCAGATCACCGCCGGGATGCCGTACTCCCGCGCCACGGTCGGGCCGTGCGCCATCACCGCCCCGGTCTCGGTGACCAGCCCGCCCGCCGTGAGGAACAGCGGCGTCCACCCCGGGTCGCTGGTCGCGGTGACCAGGATCTCGCCCGGCTCCAGGCGCGCGTCGGCCGGATCGTGGACCACCCGGGCCCGGCCGCTGACCCGCCCGGCCGAGGCGCCCATACCGGTGAGCGTGCGGGCGTCCGCCGGCGGCGCCGGGAGCAGCGTCTCCACGTCGGTCCCGTCCGAGAGCAGGGCGACCGGCACCGCCCGGCGGCGCGACTCCCGCGCGTACCCGGCCCGCCGGCGGGCCACCGTCGCCGCCGGGTCCGTGTCGCCCTCGACCACCGTGCGCAGCTCGGGCAGCGTCAGGAAGAAGACGTCGTCGGCGCGCGCCAGCCGTCCCGCCGCCCGGAGTTCGGCGCCGATGAGCAGCAGCCGCCGGCGGCGGTCGCGCAGCGGGTAGAGCCCGGCGAACTTCCCCGCCTCGCGCAGCCCGGCCAACTCCCGGGCCCGGCGCAGCAGCAGGCCGGCGAACCGGCCGCGCACCGGCCGCCGGCGGCGGGCCCGCCGCGCCAGCTCGTCGAGCTTCGCCTCCGCCTCCGCCGCGGCCCGCGCGAACCGCCGGTCCGGCGCCTGCTCCGGGTCCGCCACCCGCAGGTAGTTGGCGAGCATCGCGAAGACCGGGGCCGGCTCCTCCGACCAGCGGGGCACGCCGACATCGACCTCGGCCGCCGAGCGGTGGCCGTAGGTGTCGAGGAACCCGGCGAGGCCGAACTCGGGCAACCGGCCCGCGAGCTGGGCGGCGGCCAGGTCCTCCGGCGGGGTGTGCAGCAGCAGTTCGCGGTGCGGCGCCGCCCGCTCGGCCACCCGCCACAGCGCCAGGCCCATCTCGATCGTGACGTTGTGCGGCACGCCGCCGAGCACGGTCCGGATCTCCTCCTCGTCGGCGACGCCCCGCAGCAGCGGGGGCAGCACGGCGGACGCCAGGAGCCCGGAGACGACCGGCCAGGTGAGCGCGGCGAGCCGGGGGTCGGGCCGGCCGGTCTCCTCGACCAGCGGCAGCAGTTCGGCGGCGGTCGTCGGATCGGCGACCGGCGCCCGGTGCAGCGCCTCGATGGTGCCGAACACCCGGGCCCGGGCGGCCGCCGGCCGGACCAGCGCGCGCAGGACGCCGGCCACGGCCCTCGGCGTGGTCCCCCAGGCGGCCGGGTCGCGCCGGCGGCTGCGGCGCTCCGGGGCGAACCGCGGGTCGGTGAGCAGGTGCGCGACGACGGCCTGGGCGCGCGGCCCGAAGTCGACCGCCATCAGCCGCACCAGCCGCTTGCGCGTCGCGGGATCGCGCAGCGCGTCGGTCAGGTCGCCGTAGAGCCGGCCCCCGATGTCGACGATGTCCACCCGCAGGCCGAACGCGGCGAGCACGCCGGCCAGCAACTCCCGCAGCGTCGACATGCCCATCGGGGTGGCCGGTCGCAGCATGCCCTGGACGTGCCCGAACTCGACGTAGAGCCGGGTGCCGGGGCGTTCGCTCGGCGGCGGCGCCGGGAAGAGCGTGGTGATCGGCCGCGCCTGGAGCAGCCACAGCGTGCCGGCCCGGTCGTAGGCCCACTCGATGTCCTGCGGTCCGTCCAGCGCCTCTTGTAGCCGCTCGCCGGTCGCGCGCAACTCCGCCAGTTGGGCGGGGGTCAGGCAGCCCCGTTCCTCGGGGGCCGAGTCGTCGGTCAGCACGTAGTGGTCGACCGGGCCGGCGCCGTCGACCACGGCGGTGCCGGGCCCGGGAGCGGCGTCGATGATGTACTCACCGCGGCGCCCGGTCAGCGGGTTGGCGGTGAACAGGACGCCGGCGACCTCGGCGTCGACCATCCGCTGGACGACGACCGCCATCCGCGCCTCCCCGTCCCCGATGAGCGCGGCGGCCCGGTAGGCGCGGGCGCGCTCCCCGTGCAGCGAGTCCCAGCAGCCCCGGATCGCCGTGCCCAGCTCCGCCGCTCCTTCGACGTTCAGGAAGGTGTCCTGCTGGCCGGCGAAGCTGGCCGCCGGCAGGTCCTCGACGGTGGCGCTGGAGCGGACCGCCACCGGCCCGCCGCCGAGCCGCCGGTAGGCGGCGCTGAGCTCGCCGCCCGGTATCGCGGCGCGGCGGTGTGCCTCGGTGGTGAGGCAGAACCCGGCCGGTACCCGTTCGCCCAGCCGGATCAGCGCGGCGAGCCCGGCGGCCTTGCCGCCCACCAACTCCCGCTGCCGTGGGTCGATCGCGGTCAGGTCGAGCACGTCCATGGGGCACCCCCGGTTTCCATACGAGTGCAATGCAATACGGGTGCAATGTAACCCGGAGTCATGGCGGCCGCAAGGTAAAGTGACCCGGTGCCCCGCAGAGTCGATCACCGAGAGCGCCGGGAGCTGCTCGCCGACGCGCTGATGCGACTGGCCGCCGCGCGCGGGCTGGAGGGCGTCAGCCTGCGGCAGGTCGCCGCCGAGGCCGGGGTCTCGACCGGGATGGTGCAGCACTACTTCCGCACCAAGGACGAGATGATGACCTTCGCCCTCGCCATGGTCATGGACCGGGTCCGCGAACGGTCCGGAGCCGAGCTGACGTCGACCGCGCCGCGCGAGCTGGTGCGCGGCCTGCTGTGCCAGGTCCTCCCGCTGGACGAGACCCGCCGGCTGGAGAACCACGTGGTGCTGGCCTTCCTGGCCTACGCGGCGGTGAAGCCGTCGATCGCCGCAGGACTGCGCGAAGCCGCCGCCCAGACCAGGACCTTCCTCGCCGAGCAACTGCGGGCCGCCGGCCCGCCGGCCGGCGTGGACCCCGACCGCGCCGCCGCCGGACTGCTCGCCCTGGTCGACGGGCTGGGCCTGCAACTCCTTTCCTCGCAGTACACCGAGGAGGCGGCCCTCGCCGCGCTCGACGCCCAACTCACCCTGCTCTTCGGCGCGTAGCCGCCGGACGCGGCCGGCGGCCAGGCCGTTTCGCCCGGGCGCGCGGACGCCGGCCATGATGGCGGTCGACACGGTCCAGGCACGAGACGGGGGGCGAGTACTGCCGTGACGGGAGACTCACAGCCGGCCCTGACGGAGCTGTGGCAGCGGCGCTGGCCCCACTGCCCGCCGGTGGGCCACCTGCTCCGTGACCCGTATCAGAACGTGTGGGTGCGCTTTCACAGCCTGCCGGGGTCGAAGCGGTACCCGCAGGACGAGAGCGAGTACGCCATCCTCCTGGAGCGCCACAACACGGTCCTGGACGAGCTGTTCGCCGGCACGGACGTGTACGTGATCACGCCCCGCTGGTCGAGCGAGGCCGAGCCGCCACCGGCCCAACTCACCCCCGACTACTGGCGGACGCTTCTGGTGGCGGACGACCCGGACCCGGAGTTCCGCACCTACTGCCACCTCTTCGCCGCCCGCCGGCCCTGGCGACGCGGCTGCGTCGACCCGCTGCTCCGGGACATCGCCGACGACAAGGTCGCCGGAGTCCTCATCACCGACACCGCGCTACGGCGCGTCCACCACCCCTACGACGGCGGCGCCGACGTCTTCCTCCCCACGCCCGACGAGCGGGACCGGACACGGGCCCGGCACACCGACTGGCTCTCCCGCCACCCGTCGGGCCTCTGACCGGCAGCTCCGCTATGCGCCGCGGCGCAGCATCGACAGCAGCAGCCCGTGGGTCCCGGCGTCGGCGGCGGCCACCAGCCCGCGCCCCGCTTCCCCCAGCGGGGCGCCGTCGATCCCGGTGACCACGCAGCCGGCCGCCCGGCACAGCGCGATCCCGGCCGCGAAGTGCACGCTCCCGGAGAGGTCGCCGCCGTCGGTGACATACGCGGCGCGCCTGCCGGCGGCGACCCAGGCCAGCGCCAGCGTCGTGGACACCACCCGCGGCCGGAAACGCTCGACGAAGTCGGGATGCGCCAGCAGCTCGACGGCCCGCAACCCGGGGGCACTTGGGAACGGCGGGTCCAGGTTGACGTCCACCAACCGGGAGGTGGACGTGGGCACCAGCGGCCCGTCGGCGGCGCCGTCCCGCCGCACCCGGGCGATCCGCCCGTCGGTGAAGAAGACCTCGCCGCCGAACGGGTCGGCTACCGCCGCCGCCCCGCCGCGCAGCGCCACGTTGACCGCCACCAGCATGCTGCCGACGGCGTAGTTGAGCGTGCCGCACAGGGGGTCCACCAGCCACTGGCGCCGCGCGCCGGCCGCCCCCCGCTGCCCGCCTTCCTCCCCGAGCACCGCGTCATGCGGCCGGGCGGCCCGGATGACGTCGACGATCGCCTTCTCGGCCGCCACGTCGGCGGCGGTGGCGAAGTCCCCGTCCCCCTTGTCGACGCGCTCCAGCCGCCGGCCGTACCGGGAGCGGACCACGTCCGCGCCGGCCCGCGCCCCGGCTATCGCGACCTCGGCGTCGTCAGCGGGTAGATGGGGATCGATCACGGCGGGCAGCCTAACGACTTCCCGGTCGTGGCGGCGTGTCACTCCCTCTCCTCGACGACATCGACCAGGACCTGATCGCGCTCCGACACTCTGCACTACCCACTCGGCTTTGCCCTGATGTGCACTGCTCTGGACCACGAAGTACATCGACGCCGCCGTCGCACAGCTCCGCGCCTCAGGTGACGAGATCCGTGACGAGGATGCCGCCCGCCTGTCCCTGCTCAGACATCCCAACCTGAACCTGACCGGCCGCCACGGCTCACCCCCCTACCCCGGCCGCCGGTGTCCCACGCCCGCCGCGCGACCCGGACTCGCCGGAGCCGGACGAGGACGGAAGAGATCAGCAGCGGGTTCCGTCCGGCCAGGCGGTCAACGAGGGGGAAGATACGAGCCGGTGGGAGCCTCCCCTGTCTCCCGGGAGCTGCTGCCGGGCAGGGTGGCCAGTCCGTCCAGCAGCAGTCCCACCACCCGGTCGGTCTGGGCACGGGATGCGGGGGTGTCGGGCAAGTCCCACACCCCGCACAGGGCCAGCAGCACGTCGCCGCCCCTGACGTCGGGACGGGCGTGCCCGGCGGCCGCCGCGCCGGCGATCAGCAGGTCCAGGGCCTGGACGGTGACCTGGTAGGTCTCCTCCAGCAGTTCCTCACCCGTGAGGGCGGCGGTGCGGAAGGCGTCTCCCAGGCCCGGGCGGGTGCTGCCGTACCGGCCAAGGCGGTGCAGCCAGCGTTGCAGGGCCTGTTCGGCGGGGAGGGTGGCCGCCAGTTCCCCGGCCTCGTCTGCGAGCGAGGTCATCTCCTGGTGGTGGACGGCCAGGATCAGGGCCTCTCGGGTGGGGAAGTGCCGGTAGAGGGTGGCGATGCTCACCCCGGCCCGGCGGGCGACCGCTTCCAGGGACAGCTGCGAGCCCTTCTGCGGCAGCAGGGCGATGGCGGCCGCCAGGAGCTGGTCGCGGTTGCGTCGGGCGTCGGCCCGCAGGGGCTTGACCGCGGCCCTGGCCGTGGTGCGTTCCATGTGTCCTCCCTCGAACCAGATGACTGCGCCAGGTGCACACCCGGGCCGTAAGCGTAGGGCCCTTCGTTTAATGTACCGTCGAGTGAAACGGAGGGGCCTACGTTTAAGGCTCCGGTGCTCACCGAAGGGAACCTGACATGACCACCATCGCCGTGACCGGTGCGACCGGACGCCTGGGCGGACGCATCATCGAGCAGCTACTCGACGCCGGAGTGGCCGCCGCCGACATCGCCCCCCTGGTTCGCACCCACGACAAGGGCGCCCCGTGGCGCGAGCGCGGCATGGACGTGCGCGTGGGCAGCTACGACGACCCCATCGCCTTGACAGCGGCGCTGGCCGGGGTCGACAAGGTCGTTCTGGTGCCCCCGCCCTCGCTGGACAACGCCGTGCGCGTTCACCAGCAGCACCAGGCGGTGCGAGCCCTGCACGCCCTGGGGGTCTCCCATCTGGTGTATGTGAGCCTGGCCGACCCCGAGCGGCGGCCCTTCGACCTGGAGGACGTGGACCTGGCCACCGAGCACATCATTCGGGCGGTGGGGCTGCCCTTCACGTTCATGCGCAACAGCGTCTACATGGACGAGCTGGGGCCGGAGCTCAGGGTGGCCGCCAAGACCGGTGCGCTGGTTTCGGCGACCGGCAACCGGCCGCTGAACTGGGTGTGCCTGGACGACCTGGCCACGGCCACCGCCACGGTGCTCGCCGGGCGGGGACATCAGGGGCTGACCTACCAGCTGACCAACACCGAGCTGTTCACCTACGACGACCTGGCCGACCTGCTCGCCGAGGCGACCGGCCGCACCATCAACCACCGCCCGGCCTCGCCCCAGCAGGCAGTGCAGGCCCTGGCCGAAGGGGGCATGGACGCCCACCACGCGGAGATGATGGTCGGTTCCTTCCACGCGGCCATCGCCAAGGACACCTTCGACACCACCTCAGCCGACGTGCGGAAGCTGACCGGCCGCGCCCCGGCCGTGTCGGTCGAGCGGGTGCGCCGACTCCTCGGCTGAGCACACCCCGATCCGAGGCGGCCCGGCCCTGCTTCGCCGGCGCCCGGGAGGGACCCGACCCTCCGGGTCCGGGCCCCGCCGGCGGGAAGGCATCCCGTTCACCCCCTGCGCTGCGGCCGGTGCCTCCGACGGAACCGGGAGCGGTGCGCGACCAGCCCCAGCACCCGAAGGACTCCCTCATCAGGTGGGACACCCACCTGAACACGACCGACACCGGCAACCGCCCGCGTCGTCGATGCCCGAAGCGTCCCTCGGCTTCGCGCTGGCCGCGGCTTGACTCACGAAGAAATCCACCGAAAGCCGGAAAACCATGCATGTCAGAGCGTGCTCTTCGGCGTCGCCGCCACCGACCTCGCGACGGACGGCTATGACGGACCCGTGATCGATCCGCGTGAAGTACCCCGTCGCTCCTTCGATGGACTGGCCTCGGGATCGATCGAGGTCATCGTGGACGACACGACCGCCATGGTGAAGGAAGCACTCGCCGGGGACCCCGCCCTGTTCTACGCGCAGATCACCGACAGGCTCGGTGTCAGCTGAGCACGGCGACAGGCGCCCGGCGGTCGCCGGATCGCGAACCATCGTGCCCCGGATGACCGCAGCCCTGTCGCACACAATCGTTTGCCGCCAGGCAGGCGACGCCCCCAATGACCCCGGACCTTCTCCCGGCCGTGCACCGCGGGCTCCTCGCCAGCCGCCAACCGCTCGACATCCAGTGCTTTCCTTCCCTTCCCACACAGGGTGGGGCCCGCCGCTGCCAGAGCGCCCCGCGCCCCACGCGGCGCCCGGACGCGGCACCGGCAGCACCGCTCCGGCACGGGCGCCCGTCAGAACCCACGCGCGGCAGTCGGGGCGCGCGGCCTCACATCCGGGACTTCAGCACGTCCACCTCACAGCCCGGCGCGAACGCGTCGAAGCCGTGCTCGACCAGCCAGCGGACCCCGAGCAGGCTGCGCAACGACCACCACGCGCGGATCACGTCGAGGTCCACGTCCGTGCCGTAGCCGGCGAGGACGTCACCCAGGTGTTCCTCGTGTCCGAGCGTGACGGTGGCGAGGTCGAACAGGGCGTCACCCGGGCCCGCTTCGGACCAGTCGATGATGCCCGTGACCTCGTCGCCATCGACGAAGACGTGATTGATCTGCAGGTCGCCGTGTGCGAACACCGGCGTCCACGGGCGGATCGCGGCCTCGGCGACCTGGCGGTTGCGGGAGACCAGGTCGGCGGGCAGGACACCGTTCGTCACCAGCGCCGCGCACTCGCCGTCGAGTTCGGCCGCCAACTCGGCGGGATCCCGTCGGCGCCGGCCGGGCCAGGGCGGCAACGGCGCCTCGTGCAGCCTCCGGATGGCGGCACCCGCCGCGGCCCACGCCGCCGGGGACGCGGTCGACGGCTCACCGAGGCGGCCGAGCGCCGCCCCCGGGAGTGCGGCGATCGCGAGCGCCGGCGGCTTGCGCCACAGGACCTTTGGGGTCGGGACCGGCACCAGGGCCATCGCCTCGACCTCGACGTCGAGGCGCGCCTGATCGGCGTCCACCTTCAGAAACACGTCACCGACGCGCAGAGTGGCGCGCTCGGAATGGGCGACGACGACGTTGACCTCATCCATGGGTGACGAGTATCCCGGGGACGACGGCCGCCGTCGCCGGGTTTGTCGCGTGCGAGCGCGCGGCCGACCCGGCCCGACGCCGCGGAGGCGACGCGGCCGCCCCGCCGGCTGTCAGGCCGGGGTGGTGGCCGGGTGGGCCTCGTCCGTGGGGGGTGTGCCGTCCGGGGGTTCGGCGATGAGGGTGTCGGCCTTCAGGCCGCGCAGGCCCTCGCGGGCCGAGGTCGGCAGGCCGGAGTCGGTGACGATGGCGTCGAACTCGTCGAGGCCGGCGACCCGGTACATGCCGAACGAGCCGTACTTGGCGCTGCCGCCGACCAGCACGGAGCGGGCGGCGCCGGCCATCGCGGCCCGTTTGACCTCGACCTTGGCGGCCGAGGGGGTGGTGACGCCGTGCCGCAGGTCCCAGGAGCTGGTGGAGACGAAGGCGATGTCCAGGGCGAGTTGGGCGAGGGTCGCGGCGGCGAGGCGGCCGACGGCGGAGCGGTTGGCCTGTTCGATGCGGCCGCCGGTGTGGATGACGTGCACCTCGGGGTTGCCCATCAGCGCGTTGGCGGTGATGAAGTCGTTGGTCACCACGGTCATGCCGCGCAGGGCGGCCAGGTGGGGGACCAGCGCCTGGCAGGTGGTGCCGGCGTCGAGGTAGACGGTGGTGTCCTCGTGCAGGAAGGTGGCGGCCAGCTCGGCGATGGCGAGCTTGGCCGGGGTGTCCATGGTGCTCTTGTCGGCGAAGCTGGGCTCCTGGTGAAGCTGGCCCGCGATCCGCACCCCGCCGGGTACGGAGACGGCGCGGCCCTGGCGCTCCAGCGCGGCGATGTCCCGACGGACGGTCATGTGGGAGACGCCCAGCAGCTCGGTGAGCTGGTGGACGCTCAGCACGGCGTGGTCCCGGAGCAGGGCGATCAGCAACTCGCGGCGCTGGTCCGGGATCAGCGGGGCCTCACGGCCGTGCTCGGGCGGCATGGTGCTCCTCGGCGGCGTCGGTAAGGGGGAGGCCGGGGCGGTGTCCGCCGCGGTGTGCGGCGGACACCCGCTCCGTCATATCAGGCCAAGACCGTACAGCAGGTAGACGATGGCGAAGCCGGTCACCCCGGAGAGCGCCGAGGCGACGCCGACCGACCGGATGCCCTGGCCCACGGTGAGGTTGGACAGGGTGGTGGTCACCCAGAAGCCGGAGGAGTTGGCGTGCTTCATGATCTGCGCGCCGGTGCCGCAGGCGAGGTAGATGGCGAGCATCGAGATGCCGAGTCCCTCGGCGAGCGGCTCCATGATGGCGGCCGCGGTCATCACGCCGAGGATGTTGGACCCGGTGATGGTGCAGATCGCGGCGGCGACCAGGAACGGCACGATGATGGGGGAGACGCCCCAGTTGCCGATCATGTCGGCGACGGACTCGGCGACCTCGGTGTCCCGGATGACGGCGGCCAGCGCGCCGCCGACACCGGTCAGCGCGATGGGCAGCGCGGCCAGCCGCAGGCCGGCCTCGAACAGGTCGTTGAGGGTCTCCTTGCTGTTCCACGCGCGGCCGAAGAGCGGCAGGGCGGAGAGGCAGCCGAGGAAGAGCGCGATGGTGGGCTCGCCGACGAAGGCGATGACCCCGCCGACGGCGTTGTCCAGCTCGGCCATGTCGATCACGTAGGAGCTGACGACGATCAGGACGATCGGCAGCAGCACCGGCACCAGCGACATCCACAGCGGGGGCAGTCGCTTCGCCTCGACCTCGCCGTCCCCGCCGGTGCCGGCACCGGCACCGGTGCCACCGCCGGCCGGCTGCTGCAGGTGGGCGACGAACTCGGGCTTGGGGTCGACATGGGTCTTGATGGTCAGCAGGTACAGGGTCGCGACGAAGATGCCGGGCAGCGCGACCAGCGTGCCCCACAGCATGGCCTCGCCGAAGTCGACGCCGAGCAGCCCGGAGGCGGCCAGCGGCCCGGGGCCCGGCGGCACCAGGGAGGTCATCACGTAGGCGCCGATGTAGAGGATCGGACCCAGCTTCATCATGGAGATCTTGGTGCGGTAGGCCAGCGCGGAGACCACCGGGATCAGCATCACCACGGCCGTGTCGGCGATCAGCGGGATGCCCAGCACGACGGAGGCGACGGCCACCGCCCAGGGCGCCCGCTTGCCGGGGAAGACGGTCAGCGCGGACACCGTGATGCGTTCGGCGGCGCCGCTGAGTTCGAGCATCTTGCCGAGCACGCACCCGAAGATGACCAGCAGTCCGACCTTGGCGAGGGTGCTGCCGAAGCCCTCCGAGACCAGCTCGACGGTCTTCGTCCCGCCCATGCCGAGGACCAGGCCGAGCGTCACCACCACGAGGAAGAGCGTGGCGACCGGATGGACCTTGAACCTGGCGATCAGCAGCACCAGGGCCGCGATCGCCACCGCGAACGCGCCCAGCGTGTAGATGTCTGACATGACGTACCTCTTGCGGGTCGGGACCGCGACTGCGCGGTTCCACTGGGAAGGGGGAGGAGCGGGAGGGGCGGCCGGGCCGCCCGGTGGTCACCCGGGTCGGGTGGCCGGGGTCAGCCGCGGGGGACGGCCAGGCCGGCCTGCCAGGCGGCCAGCAGCGCGGGGTCGGCGCCTTCGAGGTCGTCGAGGGTCAGCAGCGTCCCGGCCGGCACGTGCCGGGCCAGTCGGGTGCCGGCGGCCAGGTAGAAGGGGGCGACGTCGGCCGGTACCGCGTCGGTGTCGCAGAGCGCCGGTGCCACGCCGGCGACCTGGTGGTGGTGGCCGTAGAGGGTCAGCTCGGTGCCGGCGGCCAGGTCGGTCTCGGCGCGGCCGGCCAGCACCGCGTGCTGGCGCGGCGGCCGGGGTGAGGCGCCGACACCGTGCCGGACGGCGTCCACCAGGGTGCCCGGGGTCTCCAGGCCCATGGCGTGGTAGGGCAGGTAGAGGCAGCCGTAGCGGCCGTCCCGGCTGACCACATGGCCCTTGGCGCGCAGCAGCTCCCAGGTGGCCGGGTCGTGGGTGCGCACCACGGCGAAGACGCCGCCGGCGAAGCTGGCCTCGTCGGGCAGGCGCAGCACGCTGAAGACGTCCAGCACCCGGTCGCGGGTGCGGATGCCGCCGTGCTCGCGGTGGGCGTAGACGTCGGCCAGCTCGGCGACCCGGGCCACGGGGTAGTGCAGCTCGGGGCGGTCGGCGGTGAAGCCGGTGGCGGAGGCGACGACGGCCATCTCGCAGTGGTCGGCGGCGGCCGAGCGGGTCAGTCCGCTGACGGCGGCGGCCCGGGCGGCGAGGGTGGCGCGCGGGTCCTCGCCCAGTCGCAGCAGCCCGGCCAGTTCCGGCGCCGGCAGGGTGGTGTCGAGCTGGGTGACGGTGCCCTGCTCCGGGTCGTAGACCAGGTCGTACTCGCTGGACTTGCCGAGCGCCACGATCTCCAGGCCGAGTGCGGCCAGCCGCTCGTACCAGCGGATCAGGTTGGCCGGCTGGTCGCCCTCGGCCGGGGTGTAGACCACGCCGTGCTCGGTGGCGAGCCGGGCCAGCTCGACGCCGGCGACGGAGTCGACCTCCTTGCTGACCATGGCGACGTGCCGGCCGTCCAGCAGCGCCTGGCGGGCGGCGCGGTAGCCGGCGGCCGGGTTGCCGGTGGCCTCGACGAGGATGTCGTACTCCGCGCCGGCCAGCAGGTCGAGGTCGGCGACGACGGCGATCCGGCCGGCCTGGACGGTGGCCCGCACCGTCTCGGGGTCGGCCGCGGTGACCAGCTGGTCCGCGGGGTAGCCGAGGTCGGCGGCGAGCGCGTGCACCCCCTCGACGTCCCGGTCGCACAGGACGGTGGGGCGGACGGCCCGCGCGCCGCGGGCGGGGGCCAGCAGCGTGCGCGCGAAGCCCCCGCACGCGCCGGTGAGGGCGTACGTGACCGTGTGGCCCTGCGGGGTCCCGCCGCTGGTGAGGGAGGTCATGGGGTGCCTTTCGATCAACTCGGGAAGCGGACTATCTCGCCTCCCGGACCAGGAACGTAACGTCGATTAACATGTGCGTCAACTGTAGTAACATAAATTCACAGGCTCACGGTGCTGGGGTCGGGGCATGCCGCCCGCCGCTCACCGAGACCGCCATGGAAGACGACTCTTCGTGACGAGGAATGGTGACGCATGGTCACATGGGGCGGAATCGCCGATGATTTCACCGGTGCTACCGATCTGGCCGGCAACTGGGTCGCCCGCGGGCTCCGCACCGTGGTGACGCTCGGCGTCCCGGACGCGGCGGACCTGGCCGGGATCACCGACGCCGACGCCGTCGTGATCGCCCTGAAGTCCCGCACCGCGCCGGTGCGCGAGGCGGTGCGCGAGTCCCTCGACGCGCTGGCCGCGCTGCGCGCCCTCGGCTGCACCCGGTACTACCAGAAGTACTGCTCGACCTTCGACTCCACCCCGGCCGGCAACATCGGCCCGGTCACCGACGCCCTGCTGGCCGCCCTCGACACCGACCGCGCGGTCGTCGTCCCCGCCTTCCCCGACGCCGGGCGCACCGTCTACCAGGGCCACCTCTTCGTCGGCGACCGGCTGCTCTCCGACAGCTCCATGCGCCACCACCCGCTCACCCCCATGACCCGCTCCGATCTGCCCGGCCTCCTCGGCCCGCAGACCAGCCACGGGGTCGCCGTCGTCCCGCTGCCCGTGGTGCGGGCCGGCGCCGCGGCGCTGGGCGCGGAGCTGGACCGGATCGCCGCCGAGACCGACACCCCCGTGCTGCTCGTCGTGGACGCCGTCGAGAACGCGGACCTGGCCGTCATCGCCCGCGCCACCGCACACCACCCGCTGGTCACCGGCGGCTCCGGGCTGGCGCTCGGCCTGCCAGCCACCGGCGAGCCCGCGCACGCGGCCATGCCTGTCGAGGACGGCCACCGGGTGATCCTCGCCGGCAGCGCCTCCACGGCCACCCGCGCCCAGATCGCGCACGCCCGCGCCGCCGGCGTGCCGGCCCGCAAGCTCGACCTCGCCGCGCTGCGCGCCGACCCGGACGCCGAGGTCGACGCCATCGTCGCCGAGGTCACCGCCGCCTGGGCCGCGGCCCCGCGCACCCCCTTCCTCGTCTACGCCGTCGGCAGCCAGGACGACATCCAGCGGGAGACCGCCCCCGACCAGACCCCCGCCGGCGAGCTGGTCGAGGCGGCGCTCGCCGACTGCGCCCGCCGGCTCGCCGACGCCGGCGCCCGCCAGTTCATCGTCGCCGGCGGCGAGACCTCCGGCAGCGTGGTGCGGGCGCTGGACGTCCGCCGCCTGGAGATCGGCCCGGCGCTGGCCCCCGGCGTCAGCTGGGCCCGGGCCACCACCGCCGACGGGCTGCCCTTCAACCTGGCACTGAAGTCCGGCAACTTCGGGGCGACCGACATCTTCACCGACGGCTGGCAGGCGCTCGACTGAGCCCGGGCCCACCCCTGAGCCCGGCCCGCGCCGTCCCCCTGTCCCCGTACCGCCCCACCCCGGCCCCCGCGCCGGGGCGCCCTCCCCAAGGAGCCCGAACATGACCGACCCGCGCACCGACCTCGTGGCCGCGGGCCGCGCCCTCACCGCCGCGGGCCTGAGCCCCGGCGCCTCCGGCAACCTGAGCGTGCGGGTGGGCGACCACGTCCACATCACCCCCACCGGGGTGCCCCTGGACGCCCTGGAACCCGACGGGCTCGCCGTCCTCGACGCGGCCGCCGGCCCCGCGACCCCACGCGAGGCCGCCCGGCTCGCGGGGCCGCCGCCCTCCAAGGAGTTCCCGCTCCACCTCGCGCTCTACCACCGGGACCCCACCGTCACCGCCGTCGTCCACCTGCACAGCGCGCACGCCGCCGCCCGCTCCTGCCTGCCCGCCTGGTCCGAGCGCAGCGCGATACCCCCGCTCACCCCCTACTTCGTGATGCGCGCCGGCCAGACCCCGCTGATCAGCTACGCCCCGCCGGGCGACATCGCGCAGGCCACCGAACTGGCCGCCCTCGACTTCCCGTTCCGCGCCGCGCTGCTCCAGAACCACGGCTCCCTCACCTGCGGCCCCGACATGGCCACCGCCGTCGGCGCGGCCGTCGAGGTCGAGGAGACCAGCCGCCTCCTGCTGCTGCTCGGCACCCAGACCCCCCGACTCCTCACCGAGGCCGAGACCACCGCGCTCGCCGAGCGCTACCACAGCCCCTGGACCCCCGCCGGCGCGACCCCGGCCGGCGCGCCGCCGGCCGCACCGCGCTGACCGCACACCGGGAGAGACAGACGGAGAGCCCCCGACGGAGGGGGAGAGGGAGGAGAACGGCGTGGGCGACGTGCTCGCCGGCTTCCTGACCATCGGCGTGATCATCACCGTCGGCTACCTGGCCGGCCGCCGCAACGTACTCGGCGAGACCGGCCCCCCGGTCCTCACCCGACTCGCCTTCTCCGTCGCCACCCCCGCGCTGCTCTTCACAGTGCTGGCGGACGCCGATCTCGCCACCGTGCTCTCCGCCCCGCTGCTGGTCATCGCGCTCAGCTCGCTGGCCGTCGCCCTGCTCTTCCTGCTCGCCGCCCGCGTCCGCCGGTGGGGCGTCGGCTACGCCACCATGGGCGCCCTCTGCGCCAGCTACGTCAACGCCGGCAACCTGGGCATCCCCATCGCCGCCTACGTCCTGCACGACGCCTCGCTGGTCGCCCCCGTGCTGCTCCTCCAACAGCTGGTCATCACCCCGGTCGCGCTCACCGTGCTCGACCTGACCACCGCCGAACAGCGCCCGGGACCGCTCCGCCGGCTCACCACCCCGTTCCGCAACCCGGTCGTCATCGGCTCCCTCGCCGGCCTGGCCGTCAACGCCGCCGGGGTCACCGTCCCCGCCCCCGTGCTGGACCCCATCACCCTGATCGGCGGCATGTCGGTACCGGCCGTGCTGCTCGCCTTCGGCATCTCCCTGCACGGCCGGAGCGTGCCGGCCCGCGGCCCCGACCGCTGGCCGGTGCTGCTCGCCGTGCTCCTCAAGACCGGCGTCCAACCCCTGCTGGCCGCCCTCATCGGCCACGCCCTCGGGCTCGACGGCGCCACCCTCTTCACGGTCACCGTGCTGGCCGCGCTCCCCTCGGCCCAGAACCTCTACACCTACGCCGCGCGCTACGCCACCGCCACCACCCTCACCCGCGACGCGGTGCTCCTCTCCACCCTCCTCGCCGTCCCCGCGCTGCTGCTGATCACCCTCCTGCTGGGGTGAGGAGGCGGTACCCAGAACGCGACACCAGCGCAGCCGCGAGCCCGCCCTCGGTCACCCGGTTGGGCGAGCGGAGGACGGGAGCGCCCCCTGTCGGCTTGCCGGGTCGGGCGCGGGAGCTTTCAGTCGTATGGAGGCCACTCGGGGGCGAGGGCCACGCGAGGCAGCCCGTTGACCCGCTCGTAAGGAGCCAGCATGACCGCCGTCATCCCCCCGCCCGTCACCCCCCACCTCGAACCCGCGGCCAGGGAACTGGCGAAGGCGACCGACCCGCATCCCCGCATCTACGAGGTCCCGCCGGAGAAGGGGCGGGAGATCCTGCTCGACCTCCAGAACGGCAAGGACGTGCCGCGGCCCGAGGTCGACGAGGAGTGGGTGACCGTCGACGCCGGCGAATGGGGTCAGGTCCGCACCCGGATCATCAAACCGAAGGGCGCCACCGGGCCGCTGCCCGTGGTCTTCTACATCCACGGCGCCGGCTGGGTGTTCGGCGACGACAAGACGCACGACCGACTCTTCCGGGAACTGGCCGTCGGCGCCGGGGCGGCGGGAGTGTTCCCCGTCTACGACCGCGCGCCCGAGGCGAAGTACCCGACCCAGGTCGAGCAGAACTACGCGGTCGGCCGGTGGCTGGCGGAGCACGGCGCCGAGCACGGTCTGGACACCAGCCGCGTCGCCGTGACCGGCGAGTCGGTCGGCGGGTGCATGGCGACCGTCTTCGCGCTGATGAACCAGGAACGTGGCGGCCTGGACCTCAAGGCACAGGTACTGCTCTACCCGGTCACCAACGCGGACTTCGACACGCCCTCCTACCAGCAGTTCGCGGAAGGCTACTACCTCACCCGCGACGGCATGATCTGGTTCTGGGACCAGTACTCCGAACCGTCCCAGCGCACCGAGGTACACGCCTCGCCGCTCCAGGCGGACAGCAAGCAGCTGAGGGCCATGCCCAAGACCCTGATCATCACGGACGAGGCGGACGTCCTGCGTGATGAGGGCGAGATGTACGCGAACAAGCTGCGCGACGCCGGAGTGGACGTCACGGCCGTTCGGGTCGCCGGCATGGTCCACGACTTCCTGCTCCTGGACAGCGTCCGCGACACCAAGGCCGCCAACGTCGCCCGGCACCTTGCCATCGACGCTCTTCGCGACGCGCTCCACGAAGCCTGACGCGGAAGCCGTCACCCGGCACGCCCGGCCGGAAGGCCAGCCCGGTTTCCCGGGCGAACGGCCCGTGCACCGGCCGGGCGGGCCACCTCGAAGTGCCGGTGGCCACCCTGGCAGGTCCCGCGCTGGTGGTGCGAGAACCGGGGCCGGGCCAAGAATTTCGGTGGTGGTGGCACCCGCCACCACCACCGAGGTGGGGCGTATCCGACCTGGCCGGACACCGGCCGGCCCCGGTCACCCCCGGCGCCCGGCCCCCGGGCGCAGCAGGGCCGCCGAGGCGGTGAGGGTGACCGTGGCCAGGGCCGCGAAGCCCATCGCGAACGAGCTGACCTGTGCGCTGAACCCGAGCAGCAGCGAGCCCAGGCCGGTGCCCGCGTCGAAGCCGATGTTCCACGCGACCGACGCCGTGGTGCGGCTCCGCTCGCCCGCCAGGTCCAGGGCCTGGACCAGGGTGACCGTCTGCAGCCCGCCGTAGGCCGTGCCGAGCAGGAGGATGCCGGCCAGCAGGGCGGGCGCGGACATCGCGTCCGACCGCAGCGCGAACGCCACCAGCAGCAGGCCGGCGCCGGCGACCGGCAGCAGCACCGCGCCCAGCAGCCGCGGCGAGAGCCGGTCAGCCAGCGTGCCGAACGCCCACCGGGCCACCGCCGCCGGCCCGGTGAAGGTCAGCAGCGCGCCGGCGGCCAGCGCCGAGGAGGACACGAACTGCGGGGTGAAGGTCAGTACCGCCCCGCCGCTGGTGGTGACCAGCAGCAGGAGCAGCAGCGGCCGCCGGACGCGGCGCAGCGTCGCCGCCGCCGAGCCGGCCGCCGGCCGCGGCGCCTGCGGCGCGTCACCGGCCCCCGCCAGCCCGGCGGCCTCGACCGCGCGCCCCAGCGGCAGCACGCCGGCCAGGGCCAGGACGGGCACCGCGCCGCAGGCGATGATCGCCGGCAGCGCGAAGCTGTCCACCAGCCAGGGCGCGGCCGGGGTGAGCACGATCTGCGGCACCGCGATGGCCAGCCCGTAGAGCCCTATCACCGCGCCCCGCCGGCCGGGCGGCGCCAGCGCCGCCGCCGCGATGGAACCGCAGACGGTGATCACGCCGAACCCCGCCCCGCGCACCGCCGTGGTCAGCAGGATCAGCCACAGCTCGTCGCCCAGCGCCTGGACCAGGGCGGGCAGGCCGAGGAGCAGGGCGCCCAGGGCGAGCGTCCGGGCCCAGCCGAGCCGGTGCAACACGGCGTTCAGCGCCAGCTGGGCGAGCACGGTGGTCAGCATCAGCACGGCGGTGACCAGCCCGGAGCCGAACTCGTCCGCCCCGCCGTGCCGCGCCCAGGCGGGCGTGACGGGCAGCAGCAGGGCGAATCCGGAGAAGCAGCAGAGCGTGACCAGCAGCAGGCTGGCGATGCCGGAAGTGCGCAGGGTGGAGCGGTGGTGCACGGGGGTCCTTCATGGCCGGCGGTGCCGGCGGTTCGCGGGTGCGCCACGGGCGGCTCGGTGGCGTCCCTCGCATGGTAGGCCGACCTGGCCCCGCGCCCGCCGCCGGGTCCGGCCCCCCCGGCCGGCTGACCAGCGAACACGACGAAGCGCCCGCCTCGGAAGGCGGGCGCTTCGCGGTGCGCTGGACGAGCCGGGGTCAGCCGACCTTCGTCTGCTCCGCGGCCGACGGCTCCACGGGCTCCGCGGCCTCGGCGGGCTCCGCCGGCTTCGCGGCGGGCCGCGGCCGGGCCGCGCCGGTACGGGCGTGGGTCGCGTAC
The DNA here is from genome assembly GCF_031845445.1 of Streptomyces chisholmiae. NCBI lineage: Bacteria > Bacillati > Actinomycetota > Actinomycetes > Kitasatosporales > Streptomycetaceae > Streptomyces > Streptomyces chisholmiae. The sequence goes on from NZ_JAVREO010000007.1 coordinate 76,678, forward strand.
AACGTGAACCCGACGAACGTCAGGCCGCCCACCAGATTGCCTACGACGGTGGGGATCTCGTTCCACACCAGGTAGTCCATGACCGAGAAGTCGCCGCCGAGCATCAGGCCGGAGGGGAAGAGGAACATGTTGACGATCGAGTGCTCGAACCCCATGTAGAAGAAGAGCAGGATCGGCATCCACATGGCGATGACCTTGCCGGAGACCGAGGTCGACATCATCGCGGCGACCACGCCGGTGGAGACCATCCAGTTGCACAGCACCCCGCGGATGAACAGGGTCAGCATGCCAGCCGCGCCGTGGTCCGCGTACCCGACCGTGCGGCCCTCCCCGATGTCGCCGAGCCGCTGGCCGACCTCGTTCGGGTCGACCGAGAAGCCGTAGGTGAGGATCACCGCCATCATCACCGCGACCAGGATCGCGCCGGCGAAGTTGCCGACGAAGACCAGGCCCCAGTTGCGCAGGATCGCCCGGGGCGTGACACCCGGCCGCTTGTCGAGCCAGGCCAGCGGGGTCAGCGTGAAGACGCCGGTGAGCAGGTCGAAGCCGAGCAGGTACAGCATGCAGAAGCCGACCGGGAACAGCAGCGCCCCGAGCAGCGGCTGACCGGTCTCGACGGTGATGGTGACCGCGAACGCGGCGGCGAGCCCCAGGATCGCGCCCGCCATGGTGGCGCGGATCAGGGTGTCGCGGGTGGACATGAAGACCTTCGACTCGCCGGCGTCGATCATCTTGCCGGCGAACTCCGGCGGACTCAGATAGGACATCTCGTGCGCATCTTTCACGGAGGGGCAGAACGCACGCGGTGGCATGCATCGATCGTTATGGCCTGATCAAGACCGTCCGGACGAGATTGGGCTCCGGACATTTCCGCGCCGTGACGGCGAGGGAAGCATCAGATCACACCGGTCGCCTCGCTCGAACGTCGCCTCGGCGAACAGTGTTTCCCACGCGTTTCCGCACGGACGGCGCGACCCGTCCCACGTTGAGTTCCCGTTAAACACTCATGTCAGGAATGCCCCGAGCTGGCCCCCCGCCGCGTGCGCGGGACAGGCTGTTGACGCTCGTACCAAGCAAGGAGTTCGACATGACCCCGATCATGAGCAAGTCCACCGCCGCCGAACTGGTCGTCTCGGCGCGCATCCGGCGCGGCCTGACCTGGGCCGGGATCGCCGAGCAGCTCGGCACGCCGGTCGTGTGGACCACCGCGGCGCTGCTCGGCCAGCACCCGATGAGCGCCGAGCAGGCCGATCGGGCCTGTCAACTCCTCGGCCTGGGCGAGGAGGTGGCCGAAAGCCTCCAGCTCCAGCCGTCCCGGGGCAGCGACCCGGCCACCATGGCCGATCCGACGATCTACCGCTTCTCCGAGGCGCTGTCCGTCTACGGTCCGGCGCTGAAGGCGCTGATCCACGAGGAGTTCGGCGACGGGATCATGAGCGCGATCAACTTCCAGGTCGACATCTCCCGCCGCCCCGACCCGGACGGCGACCGCGTCGTCATCACCTTCGACGGCAAGTTCCTCGACTACAAGTGGTGATCTCCCGCTGAGCAGGGCCGGGCCCCGGCGGCACTGCCGCCGGGGCCCGGTGCGGGGAGTGGTGATCCGGTCAGGGAGTCACCGCGGGGTGGTCCGCCGTTCGATCACAGCGGAGGGTAGGCGTTGGCCAGCAGCTCCTGGAACTGGGCGGAGAACCAGTGCCCGGAGATCGGAGCGTCGGGCAGCGCGCCGGACATGTTGTGGTTGTTGCGCGGGTTCCCCTCGTAGGTGGGGTCGCACATCCGGTCGAAGCCCTTGCCCTCGTTGTTCGGGATCTCCTCGCTGGAGCCGTCCGACTCACCCGGGGGCTTCACCCACACGTAGGCGTCGATCCCCGGGGCGGGCGCGACCTCGGGCCGCTCACCGAGACCGGCACCGGCCTGGTTGCACCAGTTGCCGGTCTGGAAGCGCTGGTCGACGCGGCTGCCCTCGACATAGGCGTTCACGTCGGTCAGCGGGCCGGGGCCGGTGGGACGGTCGGGGCCGCCCCAGCCGCTACGGGAGGTGTCGATCAGCATGCCGATGTCCGAGTTGAAGCCCTGGGACACCAGCTCGGTGCGGAACGCCTGGGCGAAGGACTGGTTGTCCACGTAGCGGTTCCAGTCGACCCACTCGCTCTGCCGCACCGAGGTGCCGCCCACCGAGTCGTTGATGTCGTAGTGCGGCTCGACCGCCGGGCCGTAGTTGGCCGTGTTCACGATGAAGCCGTGCACGTCGTCCACGCTGGCGCCGCCGGTGTTGGCGGTCTCGGCGAACAGCTCGGCCGAGGCGCCGAAGTTGTCGTCCCAACCGATCCAGCCGTAGTGGCCGGCGTCGATGTAGTTGTAGACGTTCGGGATGTCGCCCAGCGTGTCGATCGCGTAGGAGACACCGTTGACGTAGTTGCCGTTGGCCAGCATCTCGTCGCACTCGGGCGTGGCGGTGGCCCGGGGGCTGACGTTGGTGACCAGGTTCGGCAGCGAGTCGATCTCGATGACGGTGACGATCCGCAGGTCGGCGTAGGCCGGGTCGCCGAGGATCTCCGCGATCGGGTCGATGAACTCGGACTGGTAGACGTCGAGTTCGTCCGGCCCCAGCTCACCGTTGGAGGCGAGCGCGGCACAGTCGCGACCGGGCAGGTTGTAGATCACGACCTGGAACACGAAGTTCTCGTGGTCCTGGGCCTGGACCAGCGCGTTGTCGAGGTGCTCGCGCAGGCCGGTGCTGTTGCCGGCCGAGCCACCCTCGATCGCGGCCCGGCGGTCCAGCCAGACCGCGGTCGGCTGGTCGGCGATGGCCTCGCCGCCCGGCTCGGCGGCGGCGTTCGCCGACCAGTCCGGGTTCACGTAGACGCCGGCGTCCTCGTACGGGTTGTTGACCCGGTCGCCGGGCTCCGGGTCAGGGCCGGGGCCGGGGCCCGGGCCAGGACCGGAGCCGCCGTCCTCACCGCAGACGACCCCGTTGACGGTGAACTCGGTCGGTGCCGCGTTGCTGCCCGAGTAGGTGAACTGGCCGCCGACGCTCACCGAGCCGCCGGCCGCGACCGTGCCGTTCCAGCCGGTGTCGGTGACGGTGACGGTCTGCCCGGACTGCGACCACACGCCGTTCCAGCCCTGCGCCAGGCGCTGGTTGCCGGTGTAGGAGTAGGTCAGCTCCCAGCCGTTGGCCGCGGTGGAGCCGGTGTTGGTGATGGTGAGGTCGGCGGTGAAGCCCGAGCCCCAGTCGTTGGTCGAGTAGTCGACCTCACAGGCGAAGTCGGCGGCGGACGCGGTGCCCTGGAGCATGGTCCCGGTGCCCAGTGCGGTGACGGTCATGACCCCGGCGGTCAGCAGCGCGCGGCGTCTGCGTCGGGGTGGAGGGGTGGTGCGGCTCATGGAGTGTCCTTTCGGTGAAGACCGAGTCCGGTGCCGTGCACGACGGCCGGTGGCGAATAGCCGGGACGAACGATGCGTGACTGACAGCCAGGCGGATGGAAGCGCTCCCACTTGCTGAAGGGAAGTTAGCGCCAAGTGGAGGGCGGCGCCAGACTTCTGTGCGAGAAATGTGACGGCGATGCAACCGGCAAGTGGCCTCTCACCGTGGGTGCTGAGGGTTTCTCACAACCTGTCGAGGGTGGTTTCCAGGTCCCCGCACCGTGGTCATATCTCTGGGAGCGCTCCCAGAAGTGGCGCCGCGGACGACGTTTTCCCGGGCGCCCTGGCGTGGCTGGGTGTGGGCGGCGGTCGCTCCTCGCGGGTCAGGCGGGTCGATCGCGGGTGACGCCGGGGTGTACGTGACCGGGGTCACGGTCGACGGGTCGCGCGTTGCGGTCCGTTGCGCGGAGCGCATATGGTCATGAAAACCGTTTTCCCGTTGTTGAGTCGGCAGGGTCATGTCCAGGCCGCCGAAGGAGGCCATGCCCGTGTCCACCCCCGCCCGAGGGGTCCGCCGCTCCAGCCGGGTGCCGCTGATCGCCCAACTCGGCCTCGGTGTCGGCATCCTGGCCGTCATCGTGGTCTCAGGCGCGACCGGCCCGGTCGAGGTGTCGGTGCCCGACGCCGGCCGGATCATCCTCGGTCACCTCTTGCCCGACGCCCCCTGGATGCGCGACGGCTCGCTGACCCGGCTCCAGGACCAGGCCGTCTGGCAGTTCCGGCTGCCGCGCACCCTGCTCGCCGGGCTGGCCGGCGCCGGCCTCGCCCTGGCCGGCGCGCTGATGCAGGCGGCGGTCCGCAACCCGCTCGCCGAGCCCTATGTGCTCGGCGTCTCGGCCGGCGCCGGGCTCGGCGCCGTCGCCGTGATCACCCTCGGCTCGGCGGCGGTCGCCGGGCTGACGCTCAGTGGCGCCGCGTTCCTCGGCGCGCTCGCCGCCACCGCCGCAGTCGCGCTGCTCTCCCGGCAGCACGGGATGCTCGCGCCGACCCGGATGATCCTCACCGGCGTGGCGCTGGGCTCGCTGCTCTCCGCGCTCACCAGCTACCTCACCCTCACCACCGAGGCGCAGAACGTCTTCAGCGTCCTGTTCTTCCTGCTGGGCAGCGTCTCGGCCGCCTCGATGGAGCAACTGGCCGTGCCAGCCGTGGCGTTGCTGCTGGTTGGCGGCTTCGCGCTGGGCCGCGCCCGGGCGTTGAACGCGCTGCTGGCCGGCGACGAGAGCGCCACCGCGCTGGGCCTGCGGGTGCACCGGCTGCGCGGCCAACTGATCGTCGCGGCCTCGCTGTTGACCGGCTCCGTGGTGGCGGTCAGCGGCGGCATCGGCTTCGTCGGGCTGGTGGTCCCGCACACCGCGCGCATCCTGGCCGGCGCCGACCACCGCCGGATGCTGCCGGTCACCGTGCTGGCCGGCGCGCTCTTCCTGATGGTCGCCGACCTGCTGGCCCGCACCGTCGCCACCCCCACCGAGATCCCGCTGGGCATCGTCACCGCCGTGGTGGGCGCCCCGTGCTTCCTGTGGCTGCTGCGGCGCGGCCGCGCCGGCCGGGCGGGGATGCCGCGGTGAACGTCGACTTCGAGCGGGTCTCCGTCGCCGTCGGCGGCCGGACCGTCGTCCACGAGGCCACCCTCCGGGTGCCGACCGGCCGGTTCCTGGGGCTGGTCGGCCCCAACGGCAGCGGCAAGTCGACCCTGTTGCGCACCCTCTACCGAGTGCTGCGGCCGAGCGCCGGCACCGTCCGGCTGGCCGGCGACGACGCGTGGCGGCTGCCGCCGCGCGAGGTGGCCCGGCGGGTCGCGGTGATGACCCAGGAGACCAACGCCGACTTCGACCTGGACGTGCTCGACGTGGTGCTGCTGGGCCGGCTGCCCCACCACGGCGGCTTCGGCGGCGACTCGGCCCGCGACCTCGCCCTGGTCGGCCGGGCGCTGGACCAGGTCGGGGCGGACGGGCTCGTCGACCGGCCGTTCGCCGCGCTCTCCGGCGGTGAACGGCAGCGGGTGCTGCTGGCCCGCGCCCTCACCCAGCAGAGCCGGGTCCTGGTGCTGGACGAGCCGACCAACCACCTGGACATCGCCTTCCAGCTCGAACTGATGCGGCTGATCGGCGGCCTGGGCATCACCACCATCGCCGCCCTGCACGACCTGAACCTGGCCGCCGCCCACTGCGACCTGGTCGCCGTGCTGCGCGACGGCCGGATCACCGCGTTCGGGCCGCCCGACGAGGTGCTCACCCCCGAGGTGATCCACGACGTCTTCGGCGTCCGGGCGCACCGGCTGCGCCACCCGGCCAACGGCCGTCCCCTGATCGCGTTCTCGGGCGCCACCCAGGACACCCCGGGCAGCCCGAAAACCCCGGACGGCCCGGTTCTCCCCGGCGCCTCCGACACCCATCCGCCTCAGGAGCACCAACCATGACACCGTCCCGTCCCCGTCCCCGTCTCCGGCTGCCCCGCGCCGCGCTCGCCGCCACCGCCACCGCGCTGCTCACGCTCAGCGCCTGCGGCTCGGGGGTGAGCGACCCAGCCGACCCGGCCGACGACCCGGCCGCCGAGGGAACCACCGAACAGGCCGGCACCACCTTCACCAACTGCGGCCGGGAGGTCACCCTCGACGCCACCCCGCGGGCCGTGGTCGGGCTCAGCCCCGCCCAGACCGAGCTGCTGCTGCGCCTCGGCATCGGCGACCGGCTGGTCGGCCAGGCGCAGACCGCGACCGCGCCGCTGCCCGACGACCTGCGGGACCAAGCCGCGGACATCCCGGTGCTCAGCGAGGACGCCCCGCCCAACCGCGAGGTGCTGCTGGAGGCCGCCCCCGACCTGGTCACCGCGCCCACCGCCTACGAGTTCTCAGCCGAGGCCGGCTTCGCCGGGCTCGACCAGCTCGAACAGGCCGGCGCTGCCGCCTACATCGCCACCGGCGGCTGCGCCGAGCGGCGGATGACCGCCACCGTGGACGACCTCTTCACCGACCTGGAGACGCTCGGCCGGATCCTCGACGTCGAGGACGCGGCGACCGAGGTCGCCGCCACCCAGCGGGCCGCGCTGGACGAGGTCGACGCGCGCGTCGCCGACCGGTCGCCGGTCAGCGTGGCACAGGTCTACGTGGAGGGCGAACGACTCTCCGCCGTCGGCGCCGGCGTCGAGTACGACATCGTCCGCCGGGCCGGCGGCGCGAACGTCTTCGGCCCCGAGGACGCGGCCTTCGCCGACTTCTTCGCCGCCGAGATCAACCCGGAGGAACTGGCCAACCGCGACCCGGCGGTGCTCGTCTTCGGCGTGCACGACGAGGCGCACGAACAGGCCACTCGCGACTACCTGACGCGCACCTTCCCCGACCTGGCCGCCGTCCGGGACGACCGGCTGGTCGCCGTCTCCAGCGCGGACCTCTTCCCCGGCACCATCGGCAACGTCCGCGCGGTCACGGCCATCGCCGACGGCCTGCACCCCGAGGCGTCCTGACCCGCGATGCTGCACCGCCGCCTCCTCGTCCTGGCCGGGGCCGCCGTCCGCCCCGTGGCGCTGTGCGCCCTGCTCGGCCTGCTGGTCAGCGCCGCCTCCCTGGTCCAGGCGGTCGCCCTGGCCCGGGCGTTGGCGGAGCTCTTCCCCGGGGGCGGCGGCGCCACGGCGGCCGGCACCGCGCTGGCCTGGGCCGCCGGCGGCATGCTGGCGCGGGCCGCGCTGCTGCGGGTGGACGCCCCGCTGCGCGCCTGGTGCGGCACGGAGATCCGGGCCCGGCTGCGGGACCGACTGGTCGCCAGGCTCGGCGAGTTGGGACCGGCCCACGCGGCCGGCGCCCGGGCCGGGCAGGTCCAGCACACCCTGGTGACCGGCGTGGAGGGGCTGGACGCCTACTACACCCGTTACCTGCCCCAACTGCTGGTGGTGGCGGTGGTGCCGGCGGCCGTCGTCGGCTGGCTGGCGACGGTGTACGCGCCGGCCGCGCTGGTGCTCGGCGGCGCGCTGGCCGTCGCCGTGCTGCTGCCCCGCTGCTGGGACGCGACGCTGCTGCGGCGGGGGCGGGAACGCTGGGCCGGCTGGGGCCGGTTGGGCGCCGACTACCTGGAGGCCACCTGGGCCGTCCCGACGCTGCGGGTGCTCGGCGCTGGGGAGCGGGTCGGCGCCCGGCTCGCCGCCCGCGGCGCGCACCTCTACCGCACCACCATGGCGCAGCTGCGCGTCTCCCTGGTCGAACACGGGATCAGCGCGCTCGCCCTGCACGCCGGCACGGCGGCCACCCTGCTGGTGGTCGCCGGGGCCGCGCTCGACGGTGACCTGTCGGCCGGCGGCGCGTTCCTCTTCCTGCTCTGCGGGCGGGAGTGCTTCCGGCCGCTCAGCGACCTCTCCGCCGCCTGGCACGCCGGCTACCAGGGTCTGACCGCGGTCGACGGGATCGAGGAGCTGTTCGCCGCCACCCCGACCGTGCCGGACGACGGCACCCGGCCGGTGCCCGCCGGGGTGCCGGAGATCCGCTTCGACGCGGTGGTCTTCCGGCACCCGGACGGCGCCGGCCACCCGGCGCTGGCCGGGGCGAGCCTGCGCTGCCCGGCCGGCGCGCTGGTCGGCGTCGTCGGTGCCTCCGGCGCGGGCAAGAGCACCCTGGCCCGGCTGCTGGCGCGGCACCACGACCCGGACGCCGGGCGGATCTCGCTCGCCGGGCACCCGCTGCCCGACTACCCGCTGGCCGAGCTGCGGGCCACGGTCGCCGTCGTCCACCAGGACCCCTACCTCTTCCAGGCCAGCGTCGCCGACAACATCCGGCTGGCGCGGCCTGGGGCCACCGACACCCAGCTGCGCCGGGCCGCCGAACTCGCCGGCGCGCACGGTTTCGTCAGCGCGCTGCCGGCCGGCTACGCCACCGTGCTCGGCGAGCGCGGCGGCACCCTCTCCGGCGGCCAGCGGCAACGCCTCGCGCTGGCCCGCGCGTTCCTGTCCACCGCGCCCGTCCTGGTGCTGGACGAGGCGACCTCGCAGCTGGACGCCGAGACCGAGAACGCCGTCACCGAGGCGCTCGCCAGCGCGCCCGAGCTGGCCGGCCGGACCCGGATCGTCGTCGCCCACCGGCTGTCCGCCGTGCGGCACGCCGACCTGATCGCCGTGGTGGACCGGGGCCGGGTGGTGGAGTGCGGCGACCACGCCGAGCTGATGGGCCGGCCCGGCGGCGCCTACCGCGCGCTGGTCCACCGGCAGCGCGGCGCCGCGCCGGAGACCCGGGCCGCGTCGGAGCCGGCCGGGTGACCGCCGTCCGGGCCGCACTGGCCCCGCTGTGGCGGCTGTTGCCGCTGGTCACCCGGCACCGGGGCGCGTTCTGGTGGACCCTGGGCGCCGGCCTGCTGACCCAGCTGGGGGTGCTGGCCCTCGGCCTGCTCGGCGCCTGGCTGCTGACCTCGACGCTGCGCGGCGACCGGGCCGCCGTCGTCCCGCTCGCCGCCGCGCTGCTGCTCACCGCGGCGCTGTGCGCCCTGACCAGCTGGCGGGAGGCGTATGTCGCGCACGACCTGGCCTACCGGGTGCTGGCCGACCTGCGCGGCCGGGTCTTCGGCGCGCTGCGCCGCTCGCTGCCGGCCCGCCGGCGCCAGCGGCACAGCGGCGACCTGGGCGCGGTCGCGCTCGGGGACGTCGAGACCCTGGAGTGGCTCTACGCCCACACCGCCGCCCAGGCGCTGGTCAGCGGCGTGCTGCTGGCGGTCACCACCGGGTTCTCGCTCCTCCTCACCCCCTGGCTGCTGCTGGCCTGGGGACCGGCGCTGCTGGTGATCGTGGCGCTGCCCTGGTGCACCGGGCGGATGGCGGCCCGCCGGGGCGCCGAACTCGCCGCCGCCAACGCCGGGTTGCACGCCCAGGTCGTGGAGACGGTGGCCGGCCTGCGGGAGTTGACGGAGGCCGGCGCCCTGGGCCGGCACCGTGCGCAACTGGCCGACGGCACCCGTGCGTTGAGCCGGGCGCAGCGCCGGGTCGCCGCGGTCGGCGGCCTGGAGACGGCCGTCGCCGACCTGGCGGTCGCCGTCGCCGGCGCCGCCGCGCTCGGCATCGCCGCGACCGGTATGGCCGGCGACCCGACGCTGGCCCCGGTGACGTTCACCCTGGCCACCGTCGCGCTCGGCCCGATCGGCCAACTCTCCAACCTGCTACGGAACCTGGGCAGCCTGCTGGCCTCGGCCGGGCGGATCGACGCGGTGCTGGCCGCGCCGCCGGCCACCGTCCCGCCGGCCGCCCCGGCGGCGCCGGCCGACGGCCCGCTGGTCTTCGAGCGGGTCGGCTTCCGCTACCTGCCGGACGGGCCGGCGGTGTTGACCGACGTCGCGCTGACCGTGCGGCCGGGCGAGACGGTCGCGCTCACCGGCCCGTCGGGCGGCGGCAAGTCCACCCTGGTCAGCCTCGCGCTGCGGCTGTGGGACCCGGACCAGGGGCGCGTCACGCTGGGCGGGGTCGACCTGCGCGAGCTGGCCGACGCCGAGCTACGCGCCCGGGTCACCGCCGTGCCGCAACAGGTCGACCTGCTGACCGGCACCGTCGGCGAGAACATCGCGCTGGCCGCGCCCGAGGCGTCGGCCGAGCGGCTGCGGGCGGCGGCGGCCGCCGCCGGGCTGCTGGACCCGGCCGCCGGGCTGCCGCGCGGCCTCGACACCCCGGTGGGGGAGCGCGGAGCCGGGCTGTCCGGCGGCCAGCGGGCCCGGGTCGGCCTGGCCAGGGCGCTGCTGCCCGAGCCGAGGGTGCTGATCCTGGACGAGACGCTGGCGCACCTGGACGCGCACGCGGAGGCCGCGCTCACCGCGGTGCTGCGGGCGCGGTCCGCCGACCGCGTCACGCTGGTGGTGACGCACCGGGCCAGCACCCTGCGGGCGGTCGACCGGGTGCTTGGGGTCCACGGCGGCCGGGTCACCCCGGCGGACGCCGTGACCGGACCGGACCCGGGAGCCGCGCCAGCCCACTGACCCCCACGCGGCTGCCCCCCGTTGACCCCCACGCCGGCTGACCCCGTTGACCGCCGGCCGCCTGACCGCCTGCCCGTTGACCGACGCCCGTTGACCGACCCCCGCCGGCCGGCCGCCGCACCGGTTGGGAGAAGCTGACCGGATCGGGACCCGCCCTGGAGCGCCGTGGCTAGTTTGGTGTTCTTCGGCGGGGCGCCGTCCTCCGTCGCGGCGCGCGACCGGACGGCACGGGCAGGGAAGGGTCAATGGGCACACAGGACGAGCGGGCCGGCACCGACGACGCGTGGGCGGACGCCCCGCCCGACGCGGCGGACACCGGGCGCCGGCTGCGGGCGATCAGTGAGGAGCTGTCGGACCGCTTCTACGAGCGGGACGACGTGGTGCGCACCCTGCTGGTGGCGCTGCTGGCCGGCCAGCACTCGCTGCTGCTCGGCCCCCCGGGCACCGCCAAGTCCGAGCTGGCCAGGGAGTTGACCAGCCGGATCGACGGCGCCGCCTACTGGGAGATCCTGCTGAGCAAGTTCACCGCCCCGACCCGGATGTTCGGCCCGGTGGACGTCGCCGCGCTGGCCCGTGGCGAGTACCGGCAGGTCTACGAGGGCCGCGCCACCACCGCGCACATCGCCTTCATCGACGAGATCTTCAAGTGCTCGACGGCCGCGCTCAACGAGACGCTCGGCTTCCTCAACGAGCGGATCTACCACCCGGAGAGCGGCGGTGAACCCATCCGCTGCCCGCTGATCGGAGCCATCACGGCCAGTAACGAACTGCCCGACGGCCAGGACACGGCCGCGATCTACGACCGGCTGCTGGTGCGGATCGAGGTCGGCTACCTGGCCGATCCCGCCAACTTCGCCGCGCTGGTCCGCTCGGCCGTCCGCCGCCCCACCCCGCGCGCCAGGACCACCGTCGAACTGGCCGCGCTCCAGGGGGCGGTGGCCGAGGCCGTGCCGGCCACCGAGGTCCCCGACGACATCGTCGACGCGGTCTGCACGCTGCGGGCCGCGCTGCGGGGCCGGGAACTCGTCGCCTCCGACCGCCGCTGGCGGCAGGCGGTGGGCCTGCTCCAGGCCGCCGCCTACCTCGACGGCCGCCCGGCGGTCGCCGAGGCCGACCTGTCGGTGCTCACCCACGTGCTGTGGGACACCCCCGCCCAACGGCCCACCGTGGAACGGGAGGTGCTCCAGCTGGTCCACCCGGACGCCAAGGAGGCGCTCGACCTGGCCGACACCATCGAGGAGCTGGCGGCCCAACTCGACACCATGGCCGGCCAGTCCCGCGAGGCGCTCAGCGAGTGGGTGATCAAGCAGGCCCACAACCGGCTGGCCAGGGCCGGCCGGCGGCTGGAGGAACTGCGCCGGGAGGCGGTCGGCGCCGGTCGCTCCACCGCGGCCGTCGACCGGGTCATCGGCCAGCAACGCGCCGTCCGGGCCAGGGTGTTGACCGAGGCCCTCGGCGTGGACGCCCGCGCGGTGCAGGCCCAGCTCTGAGCCCGGTGAGGAGGACGACCATGGGCGGCACACCCGAGGAGCCGACCGGGCTGACCGAACGGGCCGCGCGGTGGCTGGCCCACGGCGCCGCCGAGCCCGAGCGGCACACCACCGCCGTGGTCGGCGACCACTTCGACCGGCTGGCCTGGCGCGACACCTTCGCCCAGTCGGCCGGGCTGCGCGAGCTGGCCGCCGAGCTGACCGCCCGGCACCCTTACGCCGACGAGCTGCTGGCCGACACCTTCCTGACCGCCTACCAGGCCAACCCCAGGCTGCGCGACCGCGCCGCGATGGACCCGAGCCGGCTGGTCAACCACCAGGTCGTCGGCGCGCTGCTGGACTCGCCCGGCTGCGCCGAGCTGCGCCGGGAGACCGCCGGCGACCCGTACGCCGCCGCCCTGGCCGTGCTCGCCCAGGCCGCCGCGCTGCGCCGGATGCTGACTCACGCACGGGACGCCCAGGCCCGGGCTGACCAGGCGGACGCCGCCGCGCGAGCCGCCGGGACGGCGGCCGACGCCGTCGCCGCCGCGCTCCAACGGGCCGCCGAAGCGGGCGCGTTGGCCGGCGCCCCGGCGGCCGGGGAGGCCGCCGCCGTCCAGCGGGCGACCGAGGCCGCCGAGGCGGCCGGCGCCGCGGCCCGGCAGGCCGCCGACGCCGCCGCCCGGGCGCTCGACGCGGCGGCCCCCGAGGTGCGGGCCACCGCCCGGCGCGCCACGGCACGGGCCGCCGCAACCGTCCGGGACGAGACGGAGCTACTGCGGGCCTGGGGTGTCGAACCCGGCGAGCTGGAGCGGATGCCGTTCGACGAGCGCGCCCGACTCGCCGAACGGCTCCGCACCGGCCGGCTCGCCCGGTGGGCCGGGCTGATCGGCCGGTTCCGGCAGCTGGCCAGCGGCGAACGCGCCCGCCGGGTGCCGCACGCCACCGGCGAGCTGGTCGGCGTCACCCTCGGCGACGACCTGGCCCGGATCGTCCCCTCGGAACTGGCCAACCTGGGCCTGCCCGTGCTGCGCGCCGTCTTCGCCGCGCGCTACGCGGCCGGGGAGCTGATGCTCTTCGACAGCCAGGGCGAGCAGACCACCGGCCGGGGCGCCATCATCGCCTGCGTGGACACCTCGCACTCCATGTACGCGGAAGGGCCGGGCGGCGTCACCCGGGAGGCATGGGCCAAGGCGTGCGCGCTGGCGCTGCTGGACCACGCGCGCGCCACCCGGCGGGACTTCGTCGGCATCCTCTTCTCCTCCGCCGACCGGCTCCAGGTCCACCGCTTCCCGGCGAGTGGGCGCGCCGGCATCCACGAGGTGCTCGACTTCGCGGAGACCTTCCTCGGCGGCGGCACCAGCTACCAGAGCCCGCTGAGCGCGGCCGGCGCGCTGCTCGCCGAGGAGTTCGACCACGCCGCCCGGGCGCGCGGCGACATCGTGCTGATCACCGACGACGAGTGCCAGGTCACCGAGGCGTGGACGCGGGAGTGGCACGCGGCCAGGCGCCGGCTGGACTTCCGGGTCTTCGGGGTGGCCGTCGGCGCCCCGACGGCCGCCGCGGACGGCTCGGTGCTGGACGCGCTGTGCGACAACCTCCGCTCCATCGAGGACTTCACGGACGTCCACGCGGCGGCCGACCTGTTCCGGCTGATCTGACCCCCGACCGCTGCCACGTCCTCGCGCCACGGAACGCACGCCGGCGGGCGGGACCGGCCCCGGCCGGGGACCTCTGGGTTCTCCACCTTCGACAAGATGGCCTCGAAGATCCGCACGATGTGTCGGCTTCCGCGCGAGGATGGGCAGTGCCGCCGCGACCGCGCGGCGAGCCCTTCGATGCCGCAGACCGTCACCGCCCGAGGAGCTTCGCCACCCATGAACGGTCCGACCCTGCACAAGACCGCCGCCGACTGCGCGGAGCAACTTCCCGGAGCCCACCTGGGGCATCCCTTCGGCCCCGACTGGGAGGTCTTCAAGGTGCGCGACAAGGTGTTCATGCTGCTGACCGAGGTCCTGGGACGTCCCGTCGTGATCCTCAAGGCGGACCCCGGCGAGGCCCTCGCCCTGCGGGAACACAACAGCCACATCACCCCCGGCTACCACATGAACAAGAAGCACTGGATCACGCTGGAAGGCGGGGACGGCATCGACAGGAGGCTCGTCCAGGAACTCGTCACCGAGTCCTACCGGCTCGTCGTCGCCCACTTGCCCAAGGCCGAGCAGCCCGTCGACCCGCACACCTACGGCACCAGCACGAAGGCGGCCCGGTGAGCGCGGCCGGCGACCGGCTCCAGGACACCGCCCGCCGATCGGCCCTCGCCCTGCCCGACGTCAGCCACGGACGCCCCTTCACCCCCCGACTCGACGTGTACAAAGTCGCGGGCAGAGTGTTCCTGATCGTCACCGACGACCCGGACGAGCAGATCATCACCGTGAAGTGCGAACCCGAACACGCGCGGGCCCACGTACACGCGCACGCCTCGATCACCCCGGGCCGCTACCTCGACAAACGCCACTGGATCACGCTCGGGCCGGGCCCCGGCATCACCAGAAGCCTGGTCACCGACGCGGTCGAAGACTCCTACGACCTCGTCGTCGAGCGGCTGCCGCGACGCGACCGCCCGCGTGCGCGATGAGCGCGGACAGGTGGTTGGGGCCGAGCGGCTGGCCGGTCCGGCGGCCGGGGAAGAGCCAGTGGGATGCCGGGTTGGTTGTGGTGTTCGCAGAGCCGTCCGCCCAGGAGCTTGCCCTCGAAGCCGCAGCGTGAGCAGTGGAAGGACTGGGAGAAGCCGGCGCAGGTGGTGCGGATCGCGCCCCCGTCACCGGGGCGGAACCCGGGAAGGGCACGGTCCTGGCCGCATCCCGGGCAGGTGCCCCGTGTCCGGACGGCGCGGTCCGAGCAGGTCCGGCAGACGTATCCGTCCGGCCACCTGCCGGCTTTGTGCCTGCGGCGACCGCAGCGGCAGCACTCGGTCACGAACCAGCGTTGGTACTGCTCGTCGGTGGCGTAGGGGCGGGTCATGCGTCGGGCAGGATGCGGGCGGCGCGGGGGCGGGGCTTGGCGACGTTCGCGGGCGGGGTGGGCAGGTCGCCGGGGGCGGTCCTGCGGGCGCCGGCGTTCTCGGCCGCAGGGTGCGGGTGCGGGTGCGGAAGTCCGAGGACTCGCAGGGCCGCTGGCAGCCGATACGCAGCGACCAGGGAATGGGGTTGGGCGGGGGTGGTCGTGCCGGGCACACCATCCGCCTGGACCGGATACGCGCCCACTGAGGCGACATGCTCCGCGTGGCAGGCTCCCTGATCCTGGGCGAGGTCCGCGGACACTTCAGTACGACCACACCAACTTCCTCGCCCGCTACGCCTTCACCCGGCCGACCGCGCCGGCTTGCGGCAGCCACGTGACCCGCACACCGATGACGAGGGCGACGACGGCGAGCAGGACTGAGCGTCACCGACCAGAAAGCTGACCAGAGTGCCCGCCACCGCTTTCGTGAGCCGCTCCGCGACGGTCACAGCCGGTACTGGGGGCAGGTGTGTGCGGGGCGATCAAGAACTCACCCGGCTTGTGGTGCGCCGTGGGAGAACTTGTACCCGGCGAAGTCGGCGATGTGGACGTACCCTATGCGCTGGTAGAGGGCGTTGCTGGTGGGGTTGTCCGGGTCAGCGAACAGGACGACGTCCGTCGCGCCCGCGGCCAGAGCAGCCCGGCTCGCTTCGACCGTCACGGCGCCCGCGTAGCCGCGGCCCCGGAGGTGGGCCGGGGTGTAGACGGGGTCGATCCGGACCATGCCGCCGACGACCGAGGTCGCGGCCGCCATCGAGACGGGGGTGCCGTCCGGGGTCTCCCAGAAGGTGAAGTGCCGGTCGCCGAAGCGCGAGCCGTCCCAGGCGCCGGCGTCGATCACGTCGATGGAGGACTGCTCCCCGACATCGACGCAGAACTCACGGCACCAGCGCACCACGTGTTCGCGGTCTGTCCCGCCCGTGAGTCGGCCCCGGCCCTCCGGGTGCGGCTGTGGCGGGGTGATTCTGCCGAGACGGTAGAGATGTGTCCGCCAGAAGAGTGCTGCCGCCGCGCCCGTGTGCCGCTGCCAGGAGTCGGCGAACGCGGTGGCGGTGTCGTGGTCCGCGATGACGTTGGCGGGCGAGTGGCCGAGGACGGCCAAGTGGGCGGCGAGAGCGTCGGTCTGCTCGACAGAGAGGGGGGTGAGGCCCAGGCGGCCGCGCGACGTGAGGTAGAAGAGCGCGTGGACCTCGCCGCCGGCCTCCAGTCGGCCGAAGACGCCGGTGACGGGGCCGTGTGCGTCCGGCCTGCGTATCCGCAGTTTCTCGATGTCCGTCAGCGGCGTGTTGTGCAGGGCGGGGCGCGAGCGCAGGAAGTCCCCGGCTCGGGCGAGGAAGTCGTCAACGTCTTGGGTGAGGTGCCAGTCGTCCGGGAGCATGCTTCATGATCCCGGATCTCCGCGACTCGGGGAGCACCTGCTCAATGCCTTTCAGCCACGTGCCACAGCTGCCCCGATCAGCCGCAGGTTCTTGTCGGCAAAGGTTGGCGACAGGCGGCCGAGGCGACCAATGAACCGGTGCAATCCGAGGGTTCGCGGCGGCGCGAACCCAAGCAGATCCGGTGCCAGTTGCTGACAGCGTTTGGCGACAGAAAGGGTCCGAATCCTCCGCACGGAGGGGGCCCTCGGTGGCGAACCTGGTCCACAAGCGGGTCTCGACCGATCAGCAGTCCACCGCCCGGCAGAACCTCGTCCTGGACGAGGCCGGGATCGAGGACCCGGTCGTCTTCGAGGAAGACCCGGGCACCTCAAGCCGCCTCCATCCCCTCCCAGGGCCGAAGTTCCGCGCGCTCCTTCGACGCCGGGGCCTACCCGCTGTGGGTCCGCTTCGAGGCGTGCGTGGGGCCGGCTCCTGAGCCGACGGCCCGCGCCTCCGGGCGGAGGCTATGCCTTCGTGAGGACGAAGAACAGGAAGCACAGGAACTTGCCCGACTCCTTCTGCTCGAAGACCTCGGGGAACCGTTCGCGGGCGCCGGGCCCCGGGGCCGGTTCGCTGATGACGTCGATCCGGAAGCCGGCCGCGGTGAACGCGTCGGTGATCGCGTGCAACGGCCGGTCCCAGAAGGTCATCAGGTTCTTGGTGCCGCCGAACTCCCACCACTGGGAGGTGGCGCGGATCGCGAAGTAGTCGGTTCCGGGCGGCGCCGTCAGGTGCTGGACGAAGGGGTGGTGGACGGACCCGATGAGGCGGCCGCCGGGCTTCAGCACGCGCCGTAGTTCGGCCAGGGCCGTCGTCCAGTCCTCCAGGTAGTGCAGGACCAGGGAGGCGACGACGTCGTCGAACCCGGCGTCGGCGAAGGGCAGCGGGCCGCCCAGTTCGGCGTGTTCCAGCACCACGTCGTCGCCGAGCCGCCGCCGGGCCAGCGCCAGCATCCCGGCGCTGGAGTCGAAGCCGGCGACGACGGCGCCCCGCTCGCGCAGGTCCGCGGCCACGGGGCCGGCGCCGCAGCCGGCGTCGAGGATGCGGCGGCCCGTCACGTCGCCGGCCAGGTCCACGATCGCGGGCCGCGCGTAGTAGGCGTTGAGGAGGCTGGTCTCGTTCTCGGCCGCGTACGCCTCGGCGAAGCTGTCGTAGTCGTTCGCCCTTTCCCCGGGCCCCGGGGGAGCCTCGACGGGACTGACCCAGGACGCCATCTGCCGGTTCGGCGGGACATCCGCCTGTTCTGCGGGGTTCTCGGGAGCGGCGGTCCCGCCGGTCGTTCCGGGACGGTTCGGCATGGTTGACCTCGTTCGTTCGGACCACGGTGGGCGTGGCGGGGATCCCTCAGCTGTAAGGGGCACAGCGGCACCCTGGCCGAGTGATTGGGTTTTGTCAATCACTCGTGTCCGGGCCTTCACCGGGCCGTCCGCTCTTGAGTAGGCTGCTCGGCATGACCGAACGCCGGCTGGCGACCGACGCGGAGGCGAAGGCGCTCGCCTCCGCCCTCCGCCTGCGCATCCTGCGCATCTGCGTGCGGCAGCCGCGCACGAACAAGGAGATCGCGGAGATCCTCGGCCGCGACCCGGCCAGCGTGCTGCACCACACCAGAACGCTGGTCCGCACCGGGTTCCTGGAGGCGCAGGAAGAACGGCGCGGCGCGCGCGGAGCGCGAGAGATCCCGTATCTGGCGACGCGCAAGAGCTGGCACCTCGAAGCGCCCGCGCTGGACCGGTCGATGCTTGACGCGTTCCTGGAGGAACTCGCCCTCGTCCCCGCGAGCGAGGCCGAGGGCACCAGGATGGCGCTTCGTCTGCCACCGCCGCAGATGGAGGAGTTCCGCACCCGGCTCAAGGATCTGCTGGACGAGTTCGCCGCCCGCCCGGACGACCCGGCCGCGCCCGCCTGGTCGCTCTTCCTGGTGGTGCACGCCGACCCGAACCGGCCCTGACGGCGGCATCCGGCGGCTTCCCCCGCCCAGGGGGATTCAAAATCAACTCGTGGCCCCGTGGCGCGCGTCTGGGGCACGCCCCGGCAGCGTTCAGGCGCGCGGCAGCACGCCCAGCAGCGTCGAGGTGAGGGCGAGCCGCAGGGCGTCCCGCAGATCCGGGTGGAGCGCGCTGAGGGCGGGCTCCTCCGCGTAGGCGGCGAGGAGATTGGGCGCCGGCGGGACGTATGCCGACAGGGCGCCCGCGGTCATCAGGCTCATCATGCAGAACACCTGTGCGCCGTCGCCGAGTTCGGGCACGTGGCGGCGGACGAGCGCGGTCATGGTCGCGAGCTGCGCGTGGGTGGCCCGCTTGTGCCGCTTGATCGCCTCGACCGAGACGTTGTGCTCAAGCACGCCGCCCTGCGCGCCGAAGAGGTCGCACAGCACCAGCTGGTCCGCCAGTGACCGGCCGAGAACCTCGGCCAGCTGGCCCGCCCGGGCCTCAGGGGCCGCGTCCGCCTCGATGCCGGCGGCCAGCTCCTCCGCCAGCTCGGCGAGCCAGCGCTCCAGGAAGAGGTTCAGCAGTTCGAGCAGCACCGCCTCGCGCGACTCGAAGTAGCGCAGGACGTTCGACTTGGCCAGGCCCACCCGTCGGCTCAGCTCGTTGAGGCTCACCTCGGCCACGGGCATCTCGTCGAGCATCGCCGCCGCGGTGTCCAGGATCGCTTGGCGGCGGATCTCCCGCTGCTCCTCGCTTCGCGCCCGCTGGAATGTCACGCCCCCAGCCTAGCTTGGAGACCGCCGGTCCCTTGACAGGAGACCGGCGGTCTCTTAAGTTGGTCCGCGTAACAGACCGATGGTTCTTTAGGGGTGCGTCGTGAGCGACAACTGGACTGAGCAGCACATTCCCGATCAGCACGGCCGCGTGGCGATCGTGACCGGAGCCAACACCGGGCTGGGCTTCGCGACCGCCCAGCTGCTCGCGGCGCGCGGCGCGACGGTGGTCCTGGCGGTCCGCGACGTCGAGAAGGGCGAGCGGGCAGCCGCCCGCATCACCGGCGACGTCACCGTCCAGGCCCTCGACCTGGCCTCCCTGGACTCGATCCGGTCCGCGGCGGCCGAGCTGCGCGCCGCCCACCCGCGCATCGACCTGCTGATCAACAACGCGGGCGTGATGTACACCCCGCGGCAGACCACCGCCGACGGCTTCGAGCTGCAGTTCGGCGTCAACCACCTCGGCCACTTCGCCCTGACCGGCCTGCTGCTGGACCGGCTCCTGCCCGTCCCCGGCTCCCGCGTCGTGACGGTCAGCAGCAACGGTCACCGCATCCGGGCCGCCATCCACTTCGACGACCTGCAGTGGGAGCGCTCGTACAGCCGCGTCGGCGCCTACGGCCAGGCCAAACTCGCCAACCTGCTGTTCACCTACGCACTGCAGCGCCGACTCGCGCCGCACGGCACCACGATCGCGGTGGCCGCCCATCCCGGCGCGTCCAACACCGAGCTGGCCCGCTACACACCCACCGCGTTGCGCGTGCCCGTCGGCTGGGTCACGCCGCTGTTCACCCAGAAGGCCGAGATGGGCGCCCTGCCCACCGTGCGCGCCGCCACCGACCCGGCCGTCACCGGCGGCCAGTACTACGGCCCCGCCGGCCGCGCCCAGGTCCGCGGCTACCCGCGGCTGGTCGCCTCCAGCCCCGCCTCCCACGACCAGGCCGTCCAGCAGCGCCTGTGGACCGTCTCCGAGGAACTGACCGGCGTGACCTTCCCGACGCTGACCCCAGAGCCCAAGGCCTCCTGAGCCCACCCCCTGGGAGCTGCCCCTGGGCGCTGCTCCCTGAGATCATGGCCGGATGCCCGAGGAGCCGAACCCGTTCCCTGACGTGTGGTCGCTCGTGCCGCCCGGGGCCACCGACTGGCTGCGGGAGCTGTGTGGCGACGGTCTGACCGGATTCATGCCGCCGGCGATGCCGGACGCGGTGTGGGTGCTCAACGCCATGTACGAGCACGAGTTGGGGCCACACGAAGCGTCGTACGACGAGTATCACCGGGCCCGTCTCGCCGACGGGAGCACCCAGCCCCACGTCGTCGGCGGCATCGACCTCGACGCCGTCAGCATCGTCACGGGGGGAGGTCTGGGCCGTGCCCGGCACCCCGGCCCCGGCTGGCGGCGGCTGCGCTGGGCCGAGCTGGCCCGGCGGACCGGCGACCCGATCGTGCCCGACGGGCTGATGCCCTCCTACCGCTGCTTCCCCTCGGCCAAGAAGGCGGGCAGCTGGCCACCGAACATGCTCCCGCCGACCGAAGGAAGCCTGGACCGGGAGACCTGGCACCGGCTGATCGCCACCCTCACCGAGCACAGCCCCGCTGGCCCGGCCACCCGCTGCCTGGCCTACTACAGTCCGCTGACACTCGGCGCCACGGACTTCGACACCCCGCACGTGCGAGCCGGCCGGCTCGGCGACGCTCAACTCCTCTACGACCAGTCCGACGCGGGCTTCAGCCCGTCCAACCTCTGGCCCGTTGACCGCTCCTGGCTCCTGTGCACCGACTACGACCTGTGGGCCACCAAGGTCGCCGGTTCCCCCACCCTGATCGACGCGTTGCTGAACGACTCCGAGATCGAGGCGGTTCGCCTGCCCTGGGCCTCCTGACGGCGGGCCGCCCGCTACCCGACCCCGGCGCGCGCACGATCCGATGACCCGCGGCCTCAGGTTGGCGGCAGCTCAGCGTTGCGGTGCCGAGCCGCCGACCGCTCGGCGGAGGGTTCGGCGGATCAGTCGGTCTGCCCCGTGTCGGGGTATGAGGCCGTCAGAGATCGCCTGGAGGCCCGTGTAGACGGTGCTCCAGATCATCAGCTCGATCCATCGTGCCGGGACTGTCGCGTCGAGCGTGCCTTCGCGCTGGCCGCGTTCGATCTCGGCGAGGAGGATGTCGTCGACCTCCTGGGCGACGCCGGCGTCGGCTTCGGAAGGTGTTCCCTCGGTGGCGGCGAACAGGAAGCGCACCCGGTCACCGGCGTGCACCATGGCCGTGACGATCCGCTGGATCACGTCCAGCGCCGAGCCGGTGGTCGGGTCGGCTTCGTCGATCATCGCGCGCAGCGTTCGCCACGAGTCCGACACGAGCGCGGTGTGCAGGGCGTGCCGGTCGGAGAAGTACCGGTGCAGCGTCGCTCGCCCCACTCCGGCGACGGCGGCGACATCGCCCAGGCTCGCGGTGGGATCGCGGCACCACTGCGCTGCCGCGGCATCGAGGATCGCCTGACGGGTACGGGCGCGCTGTGGTGAAAGATCCATTGCGGCATGGTACTTGGGCCGCTTACATTGAGACGGTGATGTCTCGGGAAGAGTCGGATGATCTCGTGGTGGTCACAGGTGCGACCGGGGCCGTGGGTCGGCTGGTCGTGGCAGGACTGCTGGCAGCCGGCAGGTCGGTGCGCGCGGTGTCACGGCGCCCGCACCGGGCCTCGCTGCCCCAGGGGGCGGAGGTGGTCTTCGGCGACCTCGACGCGCCTTCCACGTTGGCGGCCGCTTTCGACGGCGCGCGGCAACTCGTGCTGATCGCCGTCCCCGACACCGTCGAAGACGTCGTCACCCGCGCCCGGCTCGCCGGCGTCGAGCATGTGGTCGTGGTCTCCTCGGCGGCGGTCACGGCGGGCTACGACACCACATACCACGCGATCGTCGAACAGGCCGTGAGGGCCTCCGGGTTGGCGTGGACGATCGTGCGGCCCGGCGAGTTCGCGACGAACGCGCTCCTCATCTGGGGGCCATCGATCAGGGCGGACCGTCGCGTCGTCGAGCCCTTTCCCGATCAGATCGGACATCCCCTCCACGAGGCCGACATCGCCGACGTCGTCCTCGCCGATCTGGTCGATCCCCATCGCCGTGGGCGGGTTGACACGATCATCGGACCCGACGTGCTGACCAAGCGCGAGCAGGTCGCGGCGATCGCGGACGCGATCGGGGAGCGGATCGCCCTCGACGACGTCTCCCCCGAGCAGGCCCGCTCCTTCTACCAGGCCCAGGGAGGCTTCGCGGCGGCGAACGCGGACTTCCTGTTCGGCTTCGAGAGCTACGACGGCGTCGAGGGCGCCGCCGACGAGCCGCACGCGACCAGCGCCCCGGACGATGCCGCCTACCGCACCCTCGCGCAGGTGACCGGCGCCCCGGCCCGCACCTACCGCCAGTGGGCCCGGGACCACAGCGCCGACTTCACCTGAGGGCCGCTCACCCGGGGCGAGGACGGTGGCAGGCCACTGTGGCCTCGGCCGGCACCCGGCTCGCGGGCCCACGGTGGCCGCGGACCCGATCTGGGAGGCTACGCGGTGCCCTGCCAGGCGTCGGCCCCGAAGGTGCCTTTGATCTCGGAGGCGATGGTGGTGGGGTCGACGGTCGCCTGGAGGGCGAAGACGGTGGTCTTGTGCGGGCCGCGGACGCTGAGGTGCACGGGGCTGCTGCCCGGGTGGGCGGCGAGGATGTGCTTGAGTTCCCTGACGGTCCGCTCGGTGACGCGATGCAGGGGCAGGGCGAGCTTCACCGGCGGCAGGCCGCCGTGCGCGGCCGAGGAGATGTCGAGGACGGAGAGTTCGCGGCCGTGCATGCTCAGCGTGCCGTCCCGGTCCTCGATCCTGCCCCGCACGGAGATCACGTTGTCCTCGGTCAGGGCGTGCTGGACGAGTGGGTAGGCGGCGGGGAAGAAGAGGACCTCGATGCTGGCGTCGCGGTCCGCGAGGTGCACGATGGCCCAGTGTTTGCCCTGCTTGGTCAGCTTGAGCTGGACGCCCGTGATCAGTCCGGAGAGCTGGACATCGCCGGTGACGCGGCCGGCGGTGAGCAGTTCGGCGATGGAGCGGTCGCGTGCGCGGGAGAGGATGTGCTCGGCGCCGTCCAGCGGGTGTGCCGAGACGTAGAGGCCGAGCATCTCGCGTTCGGTCGCGAGGAGTTGCCGGCGTGGCCACTCCGCCTCGTCGATGGGGAGGTCGAGGCCGAGGACGGGGGCGTCGCCCGCCGGGTCGGTGAGTCCGGCGAAGAGGTCGTCCTGCCCGAAGCTCGCCGCCTTCTTCACCGGGGTGATCGCGTCGATCGCGGCCTCGTGGATCGCGGCGAGACCTCTGCGGGAGTGCCCCAGGGAGTCGAAGGCGCCGGCTTTGACCAGTGAGTCCACGGCCCGTTTGTTCAGCCCGGGCATGGCGACCTTGTCGAGGAAGTCGGGAAAGGACGCGAACTTCCCGGCCTGCCGGCGGGCGCCGACGATGGCCTCGATGACGTGGTCGCCGACGTTGCGGACGGAACGCAGCCCGAACCTGACGTCGTCGCCGATGGCGGTGAACTCGGCGGCGGACTCGTTCACGTCGGGCTGGAGGACGCGGACCCGGTTTCGGCGCGCGTCGGCGAGGTAGACCGCGGCCTTGTCCTTGTCGTCGCCGACGGAGGTGAGCAGGGCGGCCATGTACTCGGCCGGGTAGTTGGCCTTGAGGTAGGCGGTCCAGTACGAGACGAGGCCATAACCGGCGGTGTGCGACTTGTTGAACGCGTAGCCGGAGAAGGGCAGCATCACGTCCCACAGGGCCTTGATGGCCTCGTCGCCGTAGCCGTTGCCGCGCATGCCGTCGTGGAACTTCTCCCACTCCGCGGCCAGCACCTCCGGCTTCTTCTTGCCCATCGCGCGGCGCAACAGGTCCGCGCCGCCGAGGGTGTATCCCGCGAGTTCCCGGGCGATGGCCATGATCTGCTCCTGGTAGACGAGCAGGTGGAAGGTGGTGCCGAGGATGGGTTCCAGGGCGTCCCGGAGGTCGGGGTGGATCGGGGTGATCTCCTGGCGGCCGGTCTTGCGGAACGCGTAGTTGGTGTGCGCGTTCGCCGCCATCGGCCCGGGCCGGTAGAGGGCGTTGACCGCGGCGATGTCCTCGAAGCGGGTCGGTTCCATCAGCTTGAGGAGCACCCGCATGCCGCCGCCGTCGAGTTGGAAGACGCCGAAGGTGTTGCCGTCGGCCAGCAGCCGGTAGGTCTTCACGTCGTCCAGGGGGATGACGTGTGTGGAGGTGTCGCCGTCCAGCGGATCGACCGTGGCCAGGCTGATGCCCCGGTTCTCCCGGATGTTCTCGATCGCCTGGTCGATCACCCCGAGGTTCCGCAGTCCCAGGAAGTCCATCTTGATCAGGCCCATGGCCTCGCAGGACGGGTAGTCGAAGCCGGTGATCTTCACGCCGTCCGAGGCCCGCATGTGCAGGGGGATCCGGTCGGTGAGCCTGGTCTTGGAGAGGATCACGGCGGCCGCGTGCACCCCGGTGCCGCGGGTGAGCCCCTCGACCCCGCGGGCGGTGTCGATGACCCGCCGCACGTCCGGGTCGCTCTCGTACAACTGGCGGATGTCGCCGGCCTCGCCGTACCGCTCGTGGGTGGCGTCGAAGAGGGCCGCCAGCGGGGCGGGCTTGCCGTTCTGGTCCGGCGGGAGGGCCTTGGTGATCCGCTCGCCGTGGGCGTAGGGGTAGCCGAGGATGCGCGACGAGTCCTTGATCGCGTTCTTGGCCTTGATGGTGCCGAAGGTGTTCACCATGGCGGTGTGGTCGCCGCCGTACTTCTCGGTGACGTACCGGACCATCCGGTCGCGCTGGCGGTCGTCGAAGTCGAGGTCGACATCGGGTGGGTTGATGCGTTCGGGGTTCAGGAACCGCTCGAACAGCAGCCCGTGTTCCAGTGGGCACAACTCGGTGATGCGGGTGGCGTAGGCGACGATCGAGCCGGTGCACGAACCCCGACCCGGGCCGAGGGGGACCCGGTTGTCGCGGGCGTAGCGGCAGATGTCCGCGACGACGAGGAAGTAGGAGCTGAATCCCATCGGGCCGATGACCGACATCTCGGTCTCGAAGCGGTCCAGGACGTGTGGGGGAACGGGGTCCCCGTAGCGCGTCGCCAGCCCCCTGAGGGTTTCCGCGCGTAGCCACGACTCCTGGCTTTCGCCGTCGGGCACGTCCGGGAAGCGCGGCATCTCGTCGACGTGGTCGAAGACCTCGTCGTAGGACTCGACGCGTTCCGCGATCAGCAGGGTGCTGTCGCAGGCATCCGGGAGTTCCGCGAACAGCTCGCGCATCTCCGCCGCGCTCTTGAGGTAGTAGCCGGAGCCGCTGAACCGGAAGCGGCGCGGATCGTCCTTGTTCTTGCCGACACCGATGCAGAGCAGGCTGTCGTGGGCGTCGGCCTGGTCCTCGGTGACGTAGTGCGCGTCGTTCGTGGCCAGGAGCGGGATCCGCAGGTCCCGGGCGAGTCGCAGCAGGTCGTCGCGGACGACGCGTTCGATGTCCAGGCCGTGGTCCATCAGCTCGAGGAAGTAGTTCTCGCGGCCGAAGATCTCCTGGTACGCGGCGGCCGCCTTCCTGGCCTCCTCGTACTGGCCGAGGCGCAGTCGGGTCTGGATCTCGCCGGACGGGCAGCCGGTGGTGGCGATGATGCCGCCGGGCCGCTCGGCGATGAGCTCGCGGTCCATCCGGGGCTTGCCGGCCGGGAACTGGCCCTCGTAACTGGCGTGGGTACTCAGCCAGAAGAGGTTGCGCAGCCCGCCGGCATCCCGCGCCCACATCGTCATGTGAGTGAAGCGCCCGCCGCCCGAGACGTCCTTGGACCCCTCTCCGTCCTCGCTCACGGCCCGGCGTCCGCCCGGCCCCCAGAACTCCTGCTGGCGCGAGAAACGCGACGAAGGAGCCACGTACGCCTCGATGCCGATGATCGGGGTGATGCCGTCGTGGCCCTTGGCGACCTGCGCGAACTCGTACGCGCCGAACATGTTGCCGTGGTCGCTCATGGCGATGGCGGGCATCTTCTGGCGGGCGACCTCGGCGAACATCGGCCGGAGTTTCTGGGCGCCGTCGAGCATCGAGTACTCGGTGTGGTTGTGCAGATGAACGAACGACTTCGGCATGGCGCCATAAAAGCCCTGCTGGGAAAGGAGATCAAACAACCAACTGTTCCGGTGTAACAACTGCTGGTTGTACGCATAGGGTGATGGCCGTGGATCTCAACGCCGTCCGTACCTTTGTCGCCGTAGCCGAAGCGGGACAGTTCCAAAGAGCCGCGGCCGACCTCTCGGTGACGCAGCAGGCCGCCTCCAAACGCGTCGCGGCTCTGGAACACGCCCTGGGCGTGCGGCTCTTCGTGCGCGCCCCCAGCGGAGCGCGGCTCAGCATCGACGGGCAGGCGTTCCTGCCGCACGCGCGGGCGCTCCTGGATGCCGCGGAGCGCGCGGCGGCCTCCGTGCGCCCCGGTAGCAGGGCGCTGCGGGTGGATGTCGTGCACCGGCAGGTCGCCACGGCCAGGCTGCTGCGGGCCTTCCACCGGGCCTACCCCGACACCGCGCTCGACATCGTCACCCTGCACGGCGGCGCCGAGGCGGTGGAGGCCGTGCGCTCCGGCGCCATCGACGCGACGGTCCGCGCGGTCACCCTCCTCGACCAGCCGCTCCCCGAGGGCGTCGCCTCCACCCCCGTGCTGGACGAGCCCCTGCGCCTGTTCACCGGACCCGGCCACCCCTTCGCCCAGGCCCGCTCGGTCACCCCCGCGCAGCTCGCGGGCCACCGCGTCTGGATGCCGGGCAACGCGCCCGGCGCCGAGTGGACGGCCTACTACGAGCGGCTCGCCGCCGAGTTCGGCTTCACCATCGACGCGGTCGGCCCCGACTTCGGTATCGAGGTGCTCTTCGACACCATCGCGGAGTCCTCGACCGTGGCCACCTTCGTCGGCGACGAGACGCCGCTGGTGTGGCCCGTCGGGCACGCCCTGCGCCGCATCCCGCTGGTGGACCCGACCCCCGTCTACCCCGGCGAGCTGGTGTGGCGCACCGACAACGCCCACCCCGGCCTGGCCGCGCTCCGAGGTCACCTCACCGCCGCGTATCCCGGCCGTGCCAACAGCGGCGTCTGGACCCCGGAGGAGGCCGGGCGGGGCGGGTCCCGAACGGGCCTCCCGGCGTGATCTCCGGGCGTCAGTCGACCACCTGGAGCAGCTTGTTGGGGGTGTTCGGCGGGACGCCGGTCAGCCGGTCGAGGACGGCCGCCGCGTCGATGGCCGCCCAGACCTCGGCCGGGGTGGCGGTCGGGTGGTCGGCGAGGTGCAGCGCCGCGACGCCGGCGACGTGGGCGGCGGCGGTCGAGCCGCTGGTGAGGGTGGCGGTCGCCGTGTCGGAGGTGTGCCAGGTGGAGACGATGTCGGCGCCGGGGGCGAACAGGTCGACCGCGGGCCCGTGGTTGGTACTGGGCAGTGCCTGGTCGGCGCAGGTGGCGGCGGCGGTGGTGACGGCCTCGGTGACCCGGGCGGGGGAGATCCCTCCGGCGTCCACGCCGGAGTTGCCGGCCACCACGCTGTAGCTGACGCCGGCCGCGATCGACTGGCGCACGGCGTCGTCCAGCACCGTGCTGGCCGCGCCGCCGATGCCCAGGCTGGCGACGGCGGGACCGTCGGCGTCGGCGGTCAGCCAGTCGATGCCGCCGACCACGCCGGCGATGGTGCCGGCACCGCCCGCGTCGAGGACCTTCACCGACACCAGCGTGGCCCGCTTGGCCACCCCGTGCTCGGTGCCGCCGACCGTGCCGGCCAGGTGGGTGCCGTGCCCGTTGTCGTCCGAGCCGTCCCCGCCGGTCGCGTCGTAGCCCGGTCCGGCCCGGCCGCCGAAGTCCTGGTGGCCGTAGTGGATTCCGGTGTCCACCAGGTAGACGGTGACACCCTCGCCGGCCGAGTCCGGGTAGCTGTAGGAGCCGTCCAGCGGCAGGTCGGGCTGGTCGATGCGGTCCAGGCCGCAGGAGGGCGGGGCGGGCTGGGTGAGGTCGGCGGTGCCCACGGCGGTGTTCTGCTCGACCCGCGCCACGGCCGGGTCGCCGGCCAGCAGCCGGGCCTGCGTCGGGGTGGCCTCGACGTGGTAGCCGGTCAGCGCGTTGTGGTAGCTGTCCAGGACCCGCGCTCCGTAGCGCTCGGGCAGGGTGTGGTCGTCGGCCGTCCGGCCGTCGGCCAGGACGACGAGATAGCTGCCGGGCACGGCGTTCGGCGCCTGGGCGTTGGCGACCG
The DNA here is from genome assembly GCF_031845445.1 of Streptomyces chisholmiae. Taxonomy (NCBI): domain Bacteria; kingdom Bacillati; phylum Actinomycetota; class Actinomycetes; order Kitasatosporales; family Streptomycetaceae; genus Streptomyces; species Streptomyces chisholmiae. The sequence goes on from NZ_JAVREO010000007.1 coordinate 104,971, forward strand.
GACCGGTCCTCTCCTGGGGTGTGGCGGACCAGGCGGCGCCGGCCGGCTGGGCGACGGCGGCCAGGCCCAGCAGGGCGGCGACCAGGGCGAGGCGTCTGACGGGTTTCACGGAACTCCTCGGGGTGCGGATGGTGGCGCGGACATGACAGATCTGACCAGCGTCCCGCATCCGGACCGCCCCGGGCAAGCACCCGCCGCCCCGGGCCGGCGCGCCCGGCGCACGCCGGGGGCGCTTGCCTGGGCGCCCGCTCCGAAATCCCCCGATCGAATGGAGCCGGCGCCCGGCCGGTCCCCAACCACCCGGCCACGCCCGATAGTTGGGGGCGGCCCGCCCTGGAAGGGGCCGGCCTGGGGGTGTCGTGTCGTCGGACGCGGCCGGGAGAGAGCGGGACGTCGATGCGGGACGAGGCGGTCAACCGGGCGCGGGGCATCTTCACCGTGCTGGACGCCGACGGCAACGGTGTCCTGGAGGAGGCGGACTTCCACCTGCTCAGCAGCCGGCTGGAGGCGGCGGCCGTTCACTCCACGCCCGCCCAACGGGAGGCCGTGCGCGTCTCCCTGCGCGACTGGTGGACCGCGCTGGTCGCCGGCCTGGACCAGGACGGCGACGGGCGGGTCGACTTCGAGGAGTACCGGGGCGGCGTGCTCTCCCCGCAGCGGTTCGGGGCGACGGTCGCCGCGTTCGCCCGGGCGCTGGCCGCCCTCGGCGACCCGGAGGGTGACGGGACGGTGACCCGGGAGCGGTTCACGGCGCTGATGACCGCGATCGGCTTCGCCCCGGACCGCGTCGCGGCCGTCTTCGACGCCTTCGGCCCGTCGGCCGACGACCGGATCGAGGCGACCGCCTGGCAGGCCGGCGTGCTGGACTACTTCGACCCCGCCAAGACCGACATCCCCGGCGACCACCTGGCGATCCCACCCGCGAGCTGAACCGGCCGACCGGCCCGCCCCGGCCGACTGTCAGCGCCCCGACCTAGACTCGCGGCATGTCAGCGCTCTCCCGGCTCGCCGCCCTTCCCGCGCCGCACCGCATCCGCGCGCGGCTGCGCACCCTCACCCTCCTTGAGGTCTGCTTCGACCCCAAGTGGCCCCGCTACACGTACACGCCGGCCGGCGACGACGGCTTCGAGCGGTTCGTGTTCAAGAACGCCGGCGGCGCCAGCTACCGGGTCTACCTCGGCCGGTCGCTGACCTTCCTCCGCGCCTTCGACCCGCAGTCGCCGCTGAGCCCCTACGCGTACGGCGACATCTGGCCCGGACTGCTCGACGGGCTGCCCGAGCCCCTCGTGCCGCTGACCCGCCTGCCGGACGAACGGCCCTACCCGCACATCACCCTGGCGCTCTGGCACGACGGCGCCTCCTGGAAGCACGGCGACCCGCGCCCCCTCGACGGCGAGGAGGCCCCGCTCAGCCGCTGGCTGCTCGGGCCCCTGCCGGACTTCACCGCCACCGCGATAGCCGACCACCTCAACTACTTCTACGAACGTCCGGTGGACCCCGAGGCGGTGTCCGAGGTCATCGGCGGGGCGCCGATCGACGGCGCGCTCCTGGAGCGCCTCGCCCCGGGCGCGGACCTCGCGCCGGTCCAGGAGATCGCCCGCGTTCTGGACGGCCGGCCGGCGACGCCGAGCACCACGTCCTGACCCCGGGGCGGGCCAGGTGGAGGGGGGCCGCGCTGACCGCCGCCACCGCTACCCGCCCCTGGCCCCGCTACCCGCCGTCGCCCGCGCGGCGCTGCCGCGGTTGCGCCGTCGGCACGCCGGTGGAGTCGCGGACGACGAGACGGCAGGGGACCGTCCGCACCCCCCGGGCGGGCCGGCCGTCGATGGCGTCCATCAGGGTGAGGGCCGCGGTGCGGCCGAGTTCGGCCAGGTTCATGTCGACGGTGGTCAGCGTGGGCCGGCAGGCCTCCGCCATGACGTCCCAGTTGTCGTAGCCGACCAGCGCGATCTCGTCCGGCACCCGGCGGCCCGCCTCCCGCAGCGCGTCCGCCGCGCCCCGGGCGATCTGGTCGTTGCCGCAGAACAGCGCGTCCACCGCCGGGTCGGCCAGCAGCGCCATCCGCGCGGCCTGCCGGCCCCAGGCCTCGTCCCAGGAGCCGAAGTGCACCCGGCCGCCGGAGAGTTCCACACCGGCCTCCCGCAGCGCGCGCACCGTGTGTTCGGCCCGCACCGAGGCGGCCAGGTGGTGCTCGGGGCCGGTGAGATGGGCGATCCGCCGCCGGCCCGTGGCCAGCAGGTGCGCCACCACCAGTCGGGCGCCCTCCGCGTCGTCGGTCACCAGGGAGACGTCCGCCGGATCGGTGGACGGGCCCAACGCGTAGACCACCGGCACCGGTTGGGGCAGCCGCAGCGGCGGGCGCGGGTCGGTCCTGCGGCCGGTCACGATCAGCCCGTCGATCCGCCGGTCCAGCAGGGTGCGCACATAGTGCTGTTCGCGGATCTGGTCGCCCCGGGTGTCGCAGAGGAAGACGGAGATCCGCCCGGCCCCCAGGGCGTCCTCGGCCCCCAGCAGCACCGGCAGGCTGAACCGGCCGACGCTGTCGGTGGTGACCAGCCCCACCGTGAAGGACCGCCCCGAGGACAGGCCGCGGGCCATCTCGTTGGGCCGGAAACCCAGCCGCCGGGCCGCGTCCAGCACCCGCTCCCGGGTCTCCGGGCGCAGCTTCCCGCGCCCGTTGATGGCCTTGGAGACGGTGCCGGGCGAGACCCCGGCCAGCGTGGCGACATCGTGGATGGTGACCGCGCGCCCCGCGGCGCCGTCCGCTGCTGTCGGGGGCATCGGAAACCCGTTTCCCTCCTGCTCGCGCCGGGGGCGGGCCGCACCCCGGGGCGCGCCATCATGCCACGCCCCGCCGGCCGCCGGCCACTTGGTGGGAACGGGGATGCGGCCGGGCTCCCTTGACGCCCCCGCGGGGCCGCTCCTAGCATCGCCGTGCAGGAAACCGATTTCCCCAGTTTTCCCGTCCGTTGATCGGAGCCGCGCCTTGACCGCCGTCCCACCCACCCCCACGCCGGGCGCCGACCAGGCCGCACCCACCAGGACCGCCGGCCCGGTCCGCCTCGGCCCGGACGCGCACGCCACCCTCCGGCCCGACGCGCGGGCCACCATCAGCGACGGCTTCTGGGCCGACCGGCGCCGCACCAACGCCGAGACCAGCCTCCGGCAGGGCCCGCAACGGCTCGCCGAGGCCGGCAACCTGGAGAACTTCCGGCGCGCCGCCGACCGGGAGACCGGCGGCTTCCTCGGCGGGCACCCCTTCCAGGACACCGACGTGCACAAGTGGCTGGAGGCCGCGGCCTGGCAGCTCGGCGACCCGGACCTCACCCCCGAGCGCGCCGCCGAACTCGCGGGCTACGTCGAGGAGTTCACCGCCCTGCTGGGGCGCGCCCAGGAGCCCTCCGGCTACCTGAACAGCTTTTACCAGGTGGCCAAGCCCGAGGTACCGCACTTCACCGAGCTGGCCTGGGGCCACGAGCTGTACACCGCGGGCCACCTGATCCAGGCGGCCGTCGCGCTCAGCCGCACCACCGGCCGCCGGGAACTGCTCGACCTCGCCGTCCGGTTCGCCGACCACATCGACGAGAGCTTCGGCCCCGCCGGCTCCGGCAAGCCGGTGGACAGCGTCGACGGCCACCCCGAGATCGAGACCGCGCTGGTGGAACTCGCCCGCGAGACCGGCCAGGCCCGCTACACCGCGCTCGCCCAGTACTTCGTCGACCGCCACGGCGGCGCCCTGGACACCAAGGGCCGGCGCAGCGGCCACGGCAGCCCCGGCTACTACCAGGACCACACCCCGCCCCGCGAGGCCCCAGCGGTCACCGGGCACGCCGTGCGCCAGCTCTACCTGCTGGCCGGCGTCGCGGACGTCGCCACTGAAACCGGCGACGCCGAACTCCGCGCCGCAGCCGAGCGGTTGTGGACCGACATGGCCGCCCGCCAGACCTACCTCACCGGCGGCATCGGCGCCCACCACTCCGACGAGGCCTTCGGCGACCCCTACGAGCTGCCCAACGAACGCGCCTACGCCGAGACCTGCGCCGCCATCGCCTCCGTCCACCTCAACTGGCGCATGACGCTGCTCACCGGCGAGGCCAGGTACTCCGACCTCGCCGAACGCACCCTGTACAACGGCGTGCTGTGCGGCGTCTCGCTCAGCGGCGACCAGTACCTCTACGACAACCCGCTGCACGTACGGGACACCTACGCCGACCGGGAGGGCGACAAGCCGCGCCGCACCCCGTGGTTCTCCTGCGCCTGCTGCCCGCCCAACCTGATGCGGCTGCTCGCCAGCCTGCCCCACTACCTGGCGTCCACCTCCGCCGACCGCTCGGAGGTGCAGGTCCACCAGTACGCCACCGGCACCGTCCACGCCGAACTGGCCACCGGGCCGGTCGCGTTGCGGGTGGCGACCGACTACCCCTGGCAGGGCTCCGTCGGGTTCACCGTGGAGACCGGCGGCGCCGGCCCGTGGACGCTGGCGCTGCGGATCCCACACTGGTCGGCCGGCACATGGAAGCTCACCCTGGACGGCACGGAACTGGCCGCCGACACCCACCAGGAGCGCGACGGCTGGCTGCGCGTGACCCGCGACTGGCGCGCCGGCGAGATCCTCGTCCTTGACCTGGACGTCACGCCCCGGCTCACCCGCGCCGACTCCCGGGTGGACGCCGCCCGCGGCTGCGTCGCGATCGAACGCGGCCCCCTCGTCTACGCGGTCGAACGCCTCGACCAGCCCGCGCTGCCCGCCGGTTGCGGCCTGGACGACCTGGTGGTCGACCCGGCGACCGAGCTGGCCAGCGTCCACCGCCCCGACCTTCTCGACGGCGTCACCACGGTGACCGCCACCGCCCGGGTCCGCCCGCGCCCGGCGCCGGCCGACCGGGGCGACTGGTGGCCCTACCGCCCCGCCGACGCCGGCCACCCGGCGCCGACCGGCGAACCGATCACCCTGACCGCGATCCCCTACTACGCGTGGGCCAACCGGGAGAACAGCCCGATGCGGGTCTGGCTCGCCGCCGAGTGACCACCGCGCCCCGCCCGGGCACCGAACCCGGGCGGGGAACAGCCGGCACGACGGCCTCAGTTGGCCGGCGCGACCCGGTAACTCAGCGCCGGGTAGGGGAAGGTGCCGGTGTGCAGACCTCCCAGCACATACGTCAGGTCACCGCCGCCTCCCGGGGCGCCCGGCCGGCAGTCCGCGTGGAAGTAGAGGGTGACGTCCTGGCCCGACAGGTTGACGCCGGACCGGGCGGGCTCCGGCAGCGCCTGGCAGGTCCCGGCATCGGCCAGGTCCAGGTCGATCGCGGCGCCGGTCAGCTCGGGCCCGGTGTGGAGGGTGGCACCGCCGGGCGCGGCGGCGGCCTGGCCCGCGCCGGCCAGGCCAAGCAGCACGGCGGCGGCGGTGGCCGCGACGGCGCGCACACGGTTGCGGGGCAGGGCGGTCATGGGCGTGCTCCTTCGGCTCCGGGACGGGGAACGGACCCGGGGCGCCGCCGGGTCCAGGGCCAGGATGGCGGAGCCAGCCCGGAAGCGGTACCGGGCGTCGGGGCTTGAGCCTCCAGTAGGGGGAGACACGAAGGTGGGGGCATGGACGGCGACACGCTCTACTCGATCGGCGAGCTTGCTCAGCAGACGGGTCTCACGGTCAAGACCATCCGGTTCTACTCCGATCGCGGAATCGTGGCGCCGGCAGACCGCAGCCCGGCCGGCTACCGCCGGTACGACACCGACGCCGTCGCACGCCTGGACCTCGTGCGGACCCTGCGCGACCTGGGACTGGACCTCCCGACGATCCGCAAGGTCGCGGACCGCGAGCTCTCGCTTTCCGAAGTCGCCGCGGCGCACGCCGACGCACTGGCAGCACAGATCCGCGTCCTGCGCCTACGGCGCGCGGTGTTGATGGCGGTGGCGGAGCGCGGATCCACACCCGAGGAGATGGCACTCATGCACCGGCTGGCCCAACTCTCCGAGGACGAACGCCGACGTCTGATCGGTGATTTCCTCGATGCCGTCTTCGGCGGACTTGCCGCCGTCCCCGCATGCGCGGCGGCCATGCGCTCGCTGACCCCCGAGCCGCCCGACAGCCCGGAGAGGGAGCAGGTCCAGGCGTGGGTGGCGTTGGCTGAGATGTCCCTGGACCCGGATTTCCGCGCCATGATGCGGCGCATGATCGAGGAACTGGCAGCCGATCAGGCCCGAAGCGACGTGCTGGGCCCGCGCCGCGACATCGCCGCCGTCGTGCGTGACCAGGCACGCCCGGCCCTGGCCGCCGGCCTTGATCCGGCCTCGCCCCAGGCCGATCCGATCGTCGCGGCGTGCACGGCGCACTACGCGCGCCTCCTCGGCTGCCCAGACGACGTCCAGCTTCGCCGCCGGCTGGTGACGCGGCTGGAGAGCGTGAACGACCCCCGCAGGGAGCGTTACCTCCACCTGCTGGCAGTGGTCAACGGCTGGCCGGCCCCGGAGAGTCTGACACCGGCGTTCGACTGGTCCGTCCAGGCCCTGAGCGTCCGGACGCGGTAATGACGGGGCGGTCGCAAGGCGGTATGGGCCGGACGCGGCTGGCGTCGGGTGAGAACACCGCCGCATATCGTCGGTTGCTGAATGCCCCTGTCGTACTTCGGGTAGCCGCCACGCCGGCTCTTCCCGCTCTGGTTCTTCGCCCCTGGCGGATGGCGGACGTTGCCGCATTGGTCGAGGTGAGCCGGGATCCCGCACTGCGTCAGTGGGCAAGCTCTGTCGTGGACAACGACGCTGACGGGGCACGGTGGGTGCGGGCCCAGCAGCGGGGCTGGGCAGCGGGGGACCGGTTCGGCTTCGCCGTCCTTGAGGCACAACGCGGTTCAGCTCGCGAACAGTTGGTGGGCAACGTGGTCCTCAAGGAAGTCGTCCCCGGCAAACCCGCGGCCGAGGTGGGCTACTGGACCACGGCGCACGCTCGCGGGCGGGGAGTGGCCCCGCGCGCTCTGGAGGCGCTCACCAACTGGGCCTTTCACACCTTCGAAGCCGCCGGGCTGGAGCGTCTCGAACTCCTGCACCAGGTGGACAACCTGGCATCGTGCCGGGTCGCGCAGAAGAGCCGCTACGACTTCGACACCGTCCTGCCCGCGGCACCGCCCTCCTTCCCCCGCGATGGCCACCTGCACATACGGCGCACGCGTGCCTGAGATCCCCCCGGCTTCCCCAGATCGGCCGAGGCCGCGCACGCCGAGAGGGGTTCGGGCGTTCGACGAGGTGGCCGCGTTCGAAGCGGGTCCGGTGGGATCCGTGGTCCGCGGACGGATCCCGTGCCCGGCGGGGACGTCGCGGGCACGAAGTCCCCACACCGTCACCGCGCGGCCGGTCGCATCCCCCGGCGCAGCAGTCCCGCCCACAGGCGGGCCCGATCGACGCGGCCGAGGGCCTCGTGCGCTGCCAGCAGGCCACCGGTGACCGCGCCGAGGAAGCCGCCGGCCAGGCAGTCCTGGCCCGAGAGGTAGAGGCCCTCGACCTCGGTGCGCGGGCGCAGCCAGTGCGCGTGGCCGGCCCGCCGGCCGGTACCGAAGCCGGCGACGTCCTTGGCCAGCCCGTAGAGACTGCCGCCCGGCCAGCCGCCGAAGTGCTCGGCGGTCAGCGGAGTGCCCAGTTCGTGGTAGGCCACGCGGCCCCTGGTGCGTGGCAGTTGACGGTGCAGCTGGTCGAGCAGCTCGGCGGTGAGGTCGGCCTTGAGGGCCTGGTACGCCGGGTCGCGCTGACCCGACCGCGACCCCCGGAAGGGCTCGAACAGCTCGGGCCGCACGTAGGCGAGCACCTCGCCGGTGGACCGTCCGGGATGGCGTGCGCTCCAGGTCGGGTCCTTGGCGCAGGAGAACGAGAGGAACAGGCCACTGGTGCGACCGGCCGAGCCGTCGAAGAAGGCGTCGCAGTCGCCGTCGGTCACCATCAGGTTGTGCCGGGGCAGGCCGAGCTCCGCCGGGTCACCGTCGAGACCGAGGAAGAGCAGGACGAACGGGAAGCCGCGCCGCATCCCGGCCGCCCGGCGGGCGCTGCCGGGTCGGTGGGGGAGCAGCGTGTCGAAGGTGTTCTGCGCGCCGGCCGCGCTGACCACCACCGGTGCCCGCACCCGGGTGCCGTCCGCGAGCACCACGCCCACCGCCCGCGCGCCGGCCAGCTCGATCCGGTCCACCGGTGCCCGCACGAACACCTCGCCGCCCGCGGCCCGGATCGGCGCGAGCATGGCGCGCGCGATCGCCGCACTGCCACCGACCGGGTACCAGGCGCCGGTGCGGAAGTGCTCGAACAGCACCGCGACCATGAAGAACGGCAGCCGGGCGGTGGAGTCGGCGAGCAGCAGCGCGCTCGGGGTGAGCACCGCCTGCCGCAGCCGCTCGTCGCCGACCAGTTCGCCCACCACCTCGCGGGCCGGCCGCAGCGCCCGCGGTGGCACGGCGGCCGCCCGCAGCACCCGGGCCAGGCGCCGCACCACCGGTCCGGACAGTCGCCCGAGCGCGAGCGTCGGCAGCACCGCCCGGCACCGGCCGATCAACGCGAACAGCGCCTCGATGCCGGCCCGCTCGGCCGGGAAGCGCGCGATCAGCCCGGCGCGGTAGGCGTCGAACCCGACCGGCGCCCGGTGCACCTCCCCGCCCAGTCGGTACTCGTCATACGGATCACCCAGCGGTGCCCACTCCAGCGTGCCGCCGGTCAGGTAGTCGGAGAGCACCCGCACCGGCTCACGCTCCGACAGCTGGCCGACGTAGTGGATGCCGACGTCCCACTCCCAGCCGCGCCGCCGGTAGGCGTGGGTGTAGCCGCCCGCGGTGTAGTGCTGCTCGAACACCGCCACCCGCCGGCCCTGGCGCGCCAGGCAGACCGCCGTGGTCAGCCCGCCGACCCCGGACCCGACCACCACCGCGTCGTACCGACCCGCCACCCCGCCCGCCGACAGGGGCCGGCCCACCCGCACGCCGCTCGCCACGTCCACCGCCTTCACCGAAGCTCCTCGTGCCCGGGGCAACGAGTCGTGGCCGGTCATGTCACGGGACCGGGCCGGGACGCGCTGGGCGCGGCGGCTCACTGACCGTGGCCGCTCACACCGCCGACCGCCGACCGACCGCCGGGTCGCCGTCCCCCGAGGCCAGCACCGCCGCGAGGCCATCCCGCAGATCCCTGACGAAGTACTCGGGGACCTCCAGGGACGGGAAGTGCCCGCCGGCTGGCGGGGAGTTCCACCGGACGATGTGGCGGTACCGCTCCCGCGCCCAGGGCTGCGGGCACTTCTCGATGTCGCGGGGATACATGGTCACCGCCGACGGGACGTCGACCCGGAGGTCGGGGTCCAGCGCGTTGTGACTCTCGTAGTAGATGCGGGCCGCCGACGCGCCGCTCCGGGTCAGCCAGTACAGGGTGACGTTGTCGAGAATCCGGTCTCGGGAGATCGTCTCGAACGGGCTGTCCTCGGTGTCCGACCACTCGGCGAACTTGTCGAGGAGCCAGGCGAGCAGCCCGACCGGCGAGTCGACGAGCGCGTAGCCGATGGTCTGCGGCCGGGTCGCCTGCTGCTTCGCGTACGCCGCGCGGTGCCGCCAGAAATGGCGGGTCTGCTCGGTCCACTCGCGCTCGACCGCCGTCAGCCCCTCGGTCGTCAGCCCGGGCGGCGCCTCGGCGAACGTGGTGTGGATGCCGAGCACGTGCGCCGGGAACCTGCCGCCGAGCACCGTGGTGATGTTCCCGCCCCAGTCGCCGCCGTGGGCGGCGAACCTGTGGTAGCCGAGCCGTCCCATCAGTTCCACCCAGGCGGCGGCGATCCGCTCCGTGCCCCACCCGGTGGTGGCCGGCTTGTCGCTGTGGCCGAAGCCCGGCAGCGACGGGGCCACGACGTGGAACGCGGGCGCGTCCGCGTCCTTCGGATGGGCCAGCTCGTCCACCACGTCGACGAACTCGGCGACGCTGCCCGGCCAGCCGTGCGTCAGGAGCAGCGGGGTGGCGTCGGGGCGCGCGGATCGGCGGTGCAGGAAGTGGATGCCCAGACCGTCGATGGTCGTGCGGAACTGGCCGATCCGGTCCAGGCGCTCCTCGAACAACCGCCAGTCGTAGCCGGTGCGCCAGTAGTGCACGACATCGACCAGGTCGGCGAGCGGCACGCCCTGGTCCCAGCGGCGGGGGTCGGGCGCCGCGCGGTGGACCGTCTCGGCCTCCGGTAGCCGCGCCGCGGCCAGCCGCGCCCGTAGGTCGTCGAGGTCGGCGTCGGTCGCGCGGGCTTCGAAGGGCCGCACGTCGTGGGTGGGACGGGGCATGAGACCTCCTGGCCATTGTGGAACCGGCTAAGCCGGTTCTAGCAGCCTCCGGGGTCGCACCGCAACCGGCTAAGCTGGTTCCATGCGTACTGGGTTCCCTGACTTCCGCCTCGGCAGCGTGCTGGCGACCAGCTTCACGGGGACCCTGTCGGAGCGTCACGGCGACGCCGTGGAGCGCATTCCCGTGCCGCACCGCCTCGTTGACTGGCTGGCGGTCAGCGGCCTCCCCGTCGGCTCCTGCACCGCCGCCCAGCTCGACCTCGCCCGGGAGCTGCGGGAGTCCATTCACGCCGCCGCGACCGCCGCCGCGCTGCGGGAGGCTCTGCCCGCGTCCGCTGTCCAGGTCATCAACGACCGCAGCGTGCGGGGCCGGGCCGCGGCGATCCTGACCCCCGAGGGCGCGCGGCGCTGGCGGCTCGGCTCGACCTCCCGGGTGGAGGACGCCCTCAGCGTGATCGCCGCCGACGCGGTCAGCGTCATCGCGGGCGAACGGGACGGCAGGCTGGCCCTGTGCGCGTCGCCGACCTGCCGGGCCGCCTTCTTCGACACCAGCCAGAGCCGCACCCGCAGATGGTGCGACATGAACACCTGCGGGAACCGTCAGAAGAAGGCGCGCTTCCAGGCCAGACGGCGCGAGATGCCCGGATCGGCGGAGTGAACGAGGGCGCCCCGAGCATCGCCGCGGGCCCGCCCGGCCCGGTGCCCGGTCGGGAGAACGCTCCGCTCGGGTGACGCTTCGTAGCGTGTGGCGAGGGTTCGTGTCGTCTCGGCGATCCGGCCGACTGTCGTCGCGGCGGCACTTCGTGGGGGGAAGGGCTGACGGCCCGACCGGTCGCGGGCGCCCAGGTAGGCTCTCATCGGTGAGGTCGCCCGCACGGTAAAGAACGGGACCCGGGGTGCGGACAGGGTCGTTTGCCTCACCTCCTCCGCGCGGATCGTGTGTCGATGGAATCCGCTCGACCAAGGCGCGCACCACGCGGTGACCCAGCCGGGTGCGGACGGGTTCGACCTCCGGGACGATGAGATGTGAGGGATGTCTACCGGACAGGACCGCGCGGGCGACAGCGCCGTAGCTCGAAGGCCGGTCGGCCGGTCACGAGTTCGTCCGCGACGAGCCGTCCGACGGTGGGCGCCAGGGTCATGCCCGAGTGCATGACGGCCACGTAGACGGATCGGTCTCGTGCCGCGAATCCGACGACCGGCCCCTGAGCGGGCATCGGTGGCCTACAGATGCGGTAGCCGAGGAAGCGGCAACGTTCGCTTCCTCGGAAGGCGGTCCGCACCTGTCGGAGCGCGTCGTGCGCGACCTGCTCGGACGATGTCGCTCGCGGGCCGCCGGCCAGCGGCAGCGTCAGCGAGAGTTCGCCGTCACGAACCTCTCGGACCTCGAAGTCGGGGCAGGCAACGATGGTCCTGACCAGACCCGCTGGCGCGGTGAGCCGCACGTGGCAGACCGGTGGGGTGGCGACCGGCACAGCGGCCAGCAGGGGCTCGCACAGCCGGGGGGTGTCGGTCCCAGCGGCGAGCACGACCGTCTCAGCGGCGTGGAATCCGGTCGCGGACCGCACGCCCTTGACCTGTCCGCCCGCCATCGCCAGGGAGGTCACGGCCGAGTTGTGGATCACCCTTGCCCCATGGGTGCGAGCAGCATCCACGAGCACGTTGGTCAGTGCCGTGGGATCGACGCCTCCGTCGCTGGGCGTATGGACGGCCCGCTCCGGAGGGTTCCGCAGGTTGGGTTCCAGCGCGGCGATCTCACTCCCGCCGACCGGGAACCGGCCGGGCTCCAACGGGGAGTCGTGCCGGGCCCGAGGGTTGGTCCAGGTCAGGGAGCCTGTCCAGCGGACGGCCACGTCAGGTAGTTCGGTCGCCAAACGCCGGTAGTCCGCCAGTACGGATTCGCGCAGATCCCGCGCCCCGCCGGGCCAGTCCCCTCCGCAGCCACCGATCCAGGCGAAAGAGCTGCCCGTCACTCCGGTCGCCGGTGAGGGGCCTCGGTCGAGCAGAGTCACCGGGACGCCCCGGCGCGCCAGGTGGTAGGCCACCGAGGCGCCGACGATTCCCGCTCCGACAACAGCGACAGCTGACATGATCTCCCCTTCCCGGTCAACGACGACGAGACCACAGTCGGGCTACCGCGGGGAGCACGCAACGGATATACGGGGTGCGGCTCTTCCCGCCCGGCCAGCGACGTCTGGGAGAGGAACACGGTTCGCGGTATTCCGGACGCCAACCTCTGCCAGCTGGGAAGCGCCGTGCGGCATCCAGGGAGAGCACCTGCCCTTTGGGCCGGCGACATCCAGGCCGGAAAGGCCGCGGGCCGTGGATATCGCCCCCACGATATCCACGGCCCTGGCGCGTGTGCGCCCCTTGCGGGGTCAGTTGAGAATGGTGCTCTCCAGCGCCGTGAGATCCACGGTCTGGCCCGCGAGGCTTTCCGCCCGGGTCAGCTCCTCGGTCCGGTCGCTCCATTCCACCGCGATGGAGTCGCCGTTGAGGCGGAACGTCGCGTTCTTCGGGGCGTCGGTGCAGGAGAGCAGTGCCGGCTCCCAGTCGAGGCCGCCCATGATGCCGGACCCGGTGCAGACCTCGCCGGTGCCGGCGTTCCCGTAGAGGACGCCGTCCGTGGTGGTGTAGAGGGTGATGCCGCCGGACTCCCAGCGGGCGAGCCAGTCCTCGTTGGCCTCGACCGGCGGCGGGCCGTCCTCGCCCTCGCCGAAGCCGCCCGTGGTCTCCAGTTCGAGATCGCCTATGTCGGGCAGTTCGGCGCCGCCGTCCTCGCCGAGCCCGCCGGAGCTGAGGCCGCCGATCCCGGGGCCGCTGCCGCCGTCATCGTCGTCGCACCCGGTGAGCAGCAGGGCGACGGCCACCGCCGCGGCCGGCGCGATCATTCGCTTCGTTGAGCGCACAGGTAATTCCCCCGTTATCGCAGTGAGTCGGTTCGTTACGCGAGTCGCAGGTTAGTGGAACCCGGTCGGGGAATGCCACTTGATGCCGGCGGGCCGGGGTGACGGTTACGCAGTCGTCGCGAAGAAAGCGTCAGGAAAGAGCGAGGAAAGTCGAATATGGAAGAATGGGCGCGAAAGAAAAGCGCGGTAGCGCGCGGGAATACGGAAAGGCGCTTTGAAAGTCGCCCGGAACGCACCCGGGTGTCCCCGACGTGCCCGGCGGGCGGCGGGTGGGCGGCGCCCGAAGGCCTGCCGCGCCGTCAGGGGGCGCGCAGCCGCCCGATCAGCTCCTCGATCGCGGCGGCGACCCTGGCCGGCTGGGTCAGCGGGCTCAGATGCCCGCCCGGCAGGTGCCGGGTCGGCCGGCCGGCGGCGGCCATCGCCTCCCGGTCGGAGGCGTAGGGGCCGTCGAAGGACAGCCAGGCCAGCCGCGCCTCGGTCCCGCCGTCGGCCGGCACCGGCACCGGGGTGGTGAAGTAGCTCAGCGGCAGCCGGGGCGCGCTCTCGGCCAGGGCCTGTCGGTGCCGTGCGTCGGGCAGCAGCGCGGCGAGCCGCTGCGGACCCCACCACGCGTCCCAGGCCGGCAACAAGCCGTCCGGGTCGGCGAGTTGACGCAGTGCGTCGAGCCGTTCCCCGGCGGCCGAGGCGGCGGGCGCGGGGCCCGGTAGCGCGGCGTCCACCAGCACCCCGACATCGTCCGGGCGCTCCCCGAGCAGGGCGGGCAGGTACAGGCCGGCGTTGCTGTGGGCGACCCAGGCGGCCGGCTCCCCGGGGCTGGCCGCGCGGTACCGGGCTGCGACCTCGGCCGGTGTGGTCGCGCCAGCGGTGTCCGCCACCACGACCGACCGGCCGCGCGCCGTCAACTCGGCGCCCAGCGGCCCCAGGGACGCGGGGCCGAGGAGCACGCTGGGCAGCAACACGACGCTCTCCACCATTCCCGCAGCCTACGGGCCACGCGCCACCGCGCGCGGAACGCGCGGCCGGCGGCGAACTGGCCGCCGGGCGGCGCGCGTTCGGCGGGAACGCGCACCGCGCCCGCCGGCCCGCGCCCGGGAGACCGCCGGACGGGCCGGCGCTTGGCACGACCCGCGGCGGCAGGCCGCCCGGCGGGCCGGCGGGGGGCGGTCAGCCCGCGTCGCCCGCCGGGGACCGCGCGCCGAGCGGGAAGCGGCCGGCGGCCCTGACGCCGGCCTGGAAGCGGCTGACCGCGTCCAACTCCCGTAGCAGGCCGGCGATGTGCCGCCGGCAGGTGCGCACCGACATGCCGAGCCGGCGCGCCACCACCTCGTCGGTCAGCCCCTGCGCCATCATCCTGGCCAGCGACTGCCGCAGGTCGTCGGCCGCGTCCGCGTAGCCGGGCCCGTCGGCGCCGAACGGGGTGGCGTCCGCCCACAGTTGCTCGAACAGCTCCAGCAGGAACCGCACCACGTCCGGGTCCCGCACCTCGCGGGCCGTCGGCTCGCCCTGCTCGGTGAGGCTGATCAGCACCGCCAGCGAGCGGTCGAAGACCACCGCGGCGCGCGGCACCTCACTGAGCGTGCGCAGCTCGGCCCCGGCCGAGGCCAGCCGGGTGGCCCTGGCCCGCGCGGCGAACCCGGTCCGGCTGCGGTGCGGCGCCAGCACCCGGGTGGGCACCGCGCGGTCCAGCACCTCGAAGCAGGGGTCGAGCAGCTCGTCCAGCACCTCCTCCGCCACCTGGCCAGGGCGCAGCACCACCAGCTCCCGCCAGCAGGTTCCGGCGACCGTCTTGAACAGCCCCCGGATCTCGGCCACCCCGGTCAGCGTGCCGCCCCCCGCGGGGGCGGAGGGGCCCGCCGCGTCCGGGCCGGGCGCGGTCACCGCGCGCAGGTCGTCCCGCAGCCGGTCGGCCAGCTCCCGGCGCCGGTAGATGGCCCGTTCGATGGGGGAGACCAGCAGGTCGGTGGCGGCCTCCGGGGAGGTGGGCACCAGCCGGTCCTCGTCGGTGGCCAGCAGCCGCAGCTCCACCAGGCGGGTCGCGGCCACCAGCAACGCGCCCACGGGCACGCCCAGTTCGGCGGCGGCCAGGTCGAGTGGGCCCAGCTCGCCGCGGGCCACGGCGTACCGGTACAGCGCCGAGGCGGTGTCCTCCCGCCGTGCCTCGCCTCGTTCGTCCACGCTCGGGGCCAGTCCGATGAGCGGCAGGGCAGCCGTGGCCATGTCTCCTCCGAAACCTGTGTGCGGGGACCAGAGCCCGGCCACCTTCGCTGGGCCGCCGGGCGGGGACCTGGGTCGGGACACCGTGGCAGAGCCGCTCATCACGCCACTACCAACCCGCCATCGGGCCGGTGGTAGCGGGATGAGAGCGCGGTGAGGTGGGCCGGTGGTTGGCTCGGGCGCGCACCGGCGGGTGACCCCGCAGTCCGAGGAGAACTGGGTGACGACGATGGACATACCCCGCACGTTCCGGAAGGCCCTGGTGGCGCATCTGCCCTACGCGAGCGACGAGAACCTCGCCCCGGCGGACGACCTCGCCGCGCTGGGGCTCGACTCGATGGGCGTGGTCCAGCTGCTGACCCACCTGGAGGAGACCTTCGGCCTGGATCTGCCCGACGAGCTGATCACCGAGGAGACCTTCGAGACGGTCGGCTCGCTGTGGGCGGCGGTCGGCGGGGTCCTGCCGGCCGAGAGGTTCGCCGATGCCTGAGCGGCCCCCGCTCCGCGTCGACCAGCTGCTCGACCGCGGCGAGCCGGACCGCCCGGCCCTCACCTACCGGGACGAGACGCTGACCTACGCGCGGCTCGCCGACCAGGTCTCCCGGGTCGCCGCCGGGCTGCGCGCCGCCGGCGTCGGGCGCGGCGACCGGATCGCCGTCTACGCCGAGAAGCGGCTGGAGACGGTCGTCACGCTGCTGGCCGCCGCCGCGGCCGGGGCGGTCTTCGTGCCGCTGAACCCGCTGTTCCGGGCGGGCCAGGTGCGGCAGGTGGTCGCCGACTGCGCCCCCCGCCTGCTGGTCACCACCGGGGAGCGGCGGGCCACCGTCGAGGCCGCCCTGGCCGACGCGGTGGACGGACCCGCCGCAGCCACGGAGCCGCCGCCCCGGGTGGTCGCCTTCGGCACACCCGAGTGGGGCCGCTGGCTGGCCGCCGAACCGCTGGACCGGCACGCCCCCGGACCGGTGATCGACCAGGACCCGGCCGCCATCCTCTACACCTCGGGCAGCACCGGCGGCCCCAAGGGCGTGCTCCTCTCGCACGCCAACCTGCTGGCCGGCGCCGCAAGCGTCGCCGGCTACCTGCGGCACACCCCAGACGACGTGCTGCTCGGCGCGCTGCCGCTCAGCTTCGACGCCGGCCTCAGCCAGCTCACCACCGCGCTGGTCGCCGGCGCCCACCTGGTGCTGGCCAACTACCTCAGGCCCGCCCAACTGGTCCGGCTCTGCGCCCGACACCGGGTGACCGGCCTGACCTGCGTGCCGCCGCTGTGGCTGCGGCTGGCCGCCGAGCGGTGGCCGGCCGAGGCCACCACCGCCCTGCGGTACTTCGCCAACACCGGCGGCCGGCTGCCGCGCGCCACCCTCGACACCCTGCGCCGGATCTTCCCGGCCGCCGAGCCCTACCTGATGTACGGCCTCACCGAGGCGTTCCGCTCCACCTACCTCGATCCGGCGCAGGTGGACCGCCGCCCCGACTCCATCGGGAAGGCCGTGCCCAACGCCGAGATCCTGCTCGTTCGACC
The DNA here is from genome assembly GCF_031845445.1 of Streptomyces chisholmiae. NCBI lineage: Bacteria > Bacillati > Actinomycetota > Actinomycetes > Kitasatosporales > Streptomycetaceae > Streptomyces > Streptomyces chisholmiae. The sequence continues at coordinate 121,893 of NZ_JAVREO010000007.1, forward strand.
CGACGGCACCGCCTGCGAGCCGGGCGAGCACGGCGAGTTGGTGCACCGGGGCGCGCTGGTCGCCCTCGGCTACTGGCGCGACCCGGAGCGCACCGCGCGCCGCTTCCGCCCGCTGCCCGGCGAGCCGCTCGCCGGCCGGCCGGAGACCGCCGTCTGGTCGGGCGACATCGCCTACCGGGACGAGGAGGGCTACCTCTACTTCGTCGGCCGCGACGACGACCTGATCAAGACCTCCGGCTACCGGGTCAGCCCCACCGAGGTCGAGGAGGCCGCCTACGCCTCCGGGCTGGTCGGCGAGGCGGTCGCCTTCGGGGTGCCGGACGAGGAGCTGGGGCAGCGCATCGTGCTGCTGGTCGCCGCCACCGACGACGGCCCCGGCCCGTCCGTGCCGGAGCTGCGCGGCGCGCTGGCCGCGACCCTGCCGGCCTACATGGTGCCGGCCCACATCGAGGTCCGCGCCGAGCTGCCCCGATCCGTCAACGGCAAGTTCGACCGCGCCGCCCTGCGCCGGACGGTGCGGGCGACACCCCCCGCGTCCCAGGAGGTCCCGTGCTAGAAGCCACCGAACTCACCAAACAGTACGACGAGGTCCGCGCGCTGGACGGCTTCAGCCTGTCCGTCGCCGCCGGCGAGATCGTCGGCCTCGTCGGCCACAACGGCGCCGGCAAGACCACCTTCGTGGAGATGGTCTCCGGGCTGCTCAAGCCCGACAGCGGCACCGTGCTGATCGCCGGCCGCTCCCCGGCCGAGACCCGGGGCGAGATCGGCATCTCGCCCCAACACATCGCGCTCTACCGCCCGTTGTCGGTCCGCGAGCACCTCAAGCTGTACGGCGGCATCGCCGGCCTGCGGAAGGCCGCGCTGGCCGACGCCATCGAGGAGCTGGCCGTCGCGCTCCAGCTGACCGACTTCCTGGACCGCCGGGCCGGGCTGCTCTCCGGCGGCCAGCAGCGCCGGGCGCAGGCCGCCACCGCGCTGATCCACCGGCCCAGCCTGCTGCTGCTCGACGAGCCGACCGCCGGCGCCGACCCGGAGACCCGCGCCGCGCTCCTCGACGTCGTCAAACAGCGCGCCGCCGAGGGCACCGCCGTCATCTACACCACCCACTACCTGTCCGAACTGATGGACCTCCAGGCCACCATCGCGGTCGCCGCCAAGGGCAAGATCATCGCCCGCGGCACCAGCGCCGAACTCCTCGACGGCCTGCCCGGCGAGGTGCGGGTGACCGCGGCCGACGAGGAGGTCCACGTCTCCTCCCAGGACCCCACCGGCGCCCTGCTGGAGATCCTGCGCACCGTCCGCCGCCCCGTCGAGTCGGTCGAACTGCGCCACCCCTCCCTCGACGACCTCTACCACTCCCTGGCGGTCAGCCATGTCAACTGAGTCCGCGCCGACGGCCGTCGCCCTCGGCGGCGCCCTGCACCGCACCCGCGCCCTGGTCGGCTACAACCTGCTGCTGCGCCTGCGCGACCCCTCCCAGCTGGTCAGCTACCTGGTGACGCCGATGGTGTTCATGCTGATGCTGCAGCCGCTGTACGAGGAGGCGCTGGAGACCGGCACGGTGCACGCCGTCACAGGACAGCTGGTGATGTTCTCCGTCTTCGCCATGGCCATCGTCGGCAACGCCATCTTCGTGGAACGCGAGTGGCGCACCTGGGACCGGCTGCGGGCCAGCCGGGCCGCCCGCTGGGAGCTGCTGGTCGGCAAGGCGGTGCCGGTCTTCATCGTGCTGCTCTTCCAGCAGACGGTGCTCTTCGTCTACGGGATCGCCGTCATCGGCATGCCGCTGCCCGTCTCGCTGCCGCTGCTGCTGCTGGGCATGTCGGTCTGGGGCATCACCCTGCTGGCCATGGGCGCCGCGCTGGCCACCGTGGTGCGCAGCCGGGGCGACCTGATCGTCGCCTGCGACGTCGGCGCCATCCTGGTCTCCACCATCGGCGGCACCTTCCTGCCGGTGGAGATGATGCCCGACTGGGCGCAGGACGTGGCGCCGTTCTCGCCCGGCTACTGGGGCCTTCTGATGCTGCGCGCCGCCGTCGACGGCGACGCCGCCGGCACCCTCCAACCGGCCCTGGTCTGCCTGGCCATCGCCGTGGCCACCGGCGCCTTCGCCACCTACCGGCTCGCCCACGGGTGGGGCCGCAGCCACCTGGTCTGACCGGCACGAACGAGGCAGGGACCCGCCGTGAACGCAACCGAGCAACAGCACCCGGCGCCGGCCGAGGACGACGCGCACGACGGCGCCGTCGCCATCGTCGGCATGGCCGGCCGCTTCCCCGGCGCCCAGACCGTGGCCGAGCTGTGGCGCGCCCAACGCGCCGGCAGGCCAGGGCTCCGGGAGATCACCGAGGCCGAACGGGTCGCCGCCGGCGTCCCGGCCGGCCCCGGCTACGTGCCCGTCGGCGGCCCGGTGCCGGGCCTTGAGGAGTTCGACGCGGTCGCCTTCGGCCTCGCCGACCGCGAGGCGGAGACCCTGGAGCCGCACCACCGGCTGCTGCTGGAGTGCTCCTGGGAAGCCCTGGAGTCGGCCGGCTACCCGCCGGTCGACCCCGGCCCGCCGGTCGGCCTCTTCGCCGGCTGCGCGTTCCCCGACTACCTCACCCGGCACCTCCCCGACCTGGCCCAACAGCCGGACGGCGGACGGCTGTTGGCGGCCGGCGTGGAACGCGACTCGCTGACCTCGCTGGTCTCGTTCAAGCTCGGCCTCGGCGGCCCCAGCCTCACCGTGCAGACCTACTGCTCCACCTCGCTGGTCGCCGTCCACCTGGCCTGCCAGAGCCTGCTCACCTTCGAGTGCGACCTGGCCCTGGCCGGCGGCGCCCACCTGCCGCTGCCGCAACCCGCCGGCTACCAGCACGCGGTGGGCGACATCCTCTCGCCCACCGGCCGGGTCGCCAGCCTGGACGCCGCCGCCGACGGCACCGTGATGGGCGCCGGCGCCGCCGTTGTCGCGCTCAAGCGGCTGGCCGACGCGCTGGCCGACGGCGACCAGGTACACGCCGTCATCCTCGGCTCCGCCGTCAACAACGACGGCCGCGACCGCGCCGGCTACGCGGCCCCCGGCGTCGCCGGCCAGGCCGCCGTGATCGAGACCGCCCAGGCCGTCGCCGGCGTCGCCCCGGCGAGCATCGACTACGTCGAGTGCCACGCGGTCGGCACCCCGCTCGGCGACGCCATCGAACTCGCCGCGCTCAGCCGGGTGTTCGCCGGCCCACGGGACCGGCCCTGCGTGCTCGGCTCGGCCAAGCCGCTGATCGGCCACCTGGACCGGGCCGCCGGCGTGACCGGCCTGATCCGGGCCGCGCTGGCGCTGCGCGACGGGGTGCTGCCGGCCACCGCCGGCCACACCACGCCCAACCCGGCGCTGGCCGACGCCGCCGACCGGCTCACCGTGCTCACCGAGAACCAGCCCTGGCCCGCCGGCCCCACCCCGCGCCGCGCCGGCGTCAGCGCCTTCGGCGTCGGCGGTACCAACGCCCACGTGGTGCTGGCCGAACCACCCGGCCGGCCGGCCCCCGCCCCGCGCCCGGGCCCGCACCTGCTGACCCTCTCCGCCGCCGACCCGGCCGCGCTGGAGACGCTGACCCGCCGGCTGCGCGCCGAGTTGGCCGAGCGGCCCGCCGACGAACTGGCCGACCTCGCCCACACCCTCCAGGTCTCCCGCGGCGCGCTGCCGCTGCGCCGGGCGGTGGTCGTCACCGACCACGCCGACGCGCTGGCCGCGCTCGCCGACCCGGCGCGCTGGCTGGACGGCCGGGCCGGGCGGCGCCCGCCGAAGGTCCGACTCACCGGCCCGACGGGGCCCGAACTCGCCGCCGCCACCGAACGGTTGCTCGGCACCGCCGAGCTGGCCGACGGGCTGCGCCGAGCCGGCGTCACGCTCGCCGACGACGGCCGGGAGACCCTCGACCCGGCCGAGGCCACCGACGATCAGGCCGGCTGGCTGGTCACCGCGCTGGCCCGGCTCTGGCTGGCCGGCAGCCGCCTGGACTGGGCCGCGCTGCACGGCGGGCGGGGCCGGCGACTGCCGCTGCCCACCTACCCGTTCCAGCGCCGCCGCCACTGGATCGACCCGGTCGCCGGGCCCGGCGGCGAGCTGTGGCTGCCGACCTGGCGCCGGCGCGCGCTGCCCGTGCACGACCTGGACCGGCGGCTGCGGCTGGCCGGCCCCTGGCTGCTGCTGGTCGCCGACCCGGTCGGCGAGGCGCTCGCCGACCGGCTGCTGCGGGCCGGCGCCGAGACGGCCGTCGTCCGGCCCGGCGCGGCCCTCGCGGCGCTGCCCGACGGCGACTTCACCGTCGCCGGCCCCGCCGACCTGGCCCGGCTGCCAGGCGAGCTGGTGGGTGTGCCCCGCACCGTGCTGCACGCCTTCGGCCTGGCCCCGGGCGACGACGACCCGACGGCCTCGGTCGCCACGCTGACCGAAGCGCTGGCCGCCGACGAGCTGACCGCGACGGCCACCACCGTGCTGCTCACCACCGGCGCCCTCGGGGTGCTCGGCCCCGACCTGACCCGGCCCGCCCACGCCCGGCTGGCCGCCCGCACCGGCCGCCACCAGGTCGATCTCGACGCCGCCGCCGACCTCGACCAGGTGCTGGCCGCCGCCCTGACCCCCGAGGCCGGACCGCTCGCGGTGCGCGGCCCCGTCACCTGGCAGCCGCACCGGGAACCGGCCGAACTCCCGCCCGCCGGCCCACCGTCCGGCCTCACCGTGCTGCTGGCCGGCGCCGACCTGGCGCTCGCCGGGCGGCTGGCCGCCGCCGGCCACGAGCTGACCCGGGTGCCGGCCGACGCCCCGCCCGAGACGCTGCGGCGCACGGTGGCCGAGGCCGTCGCCCGCTGGGGCCGGCTGGACGCCGCGGTGCTCGCGCCGGCCACCGAAGCCGCCTTCCACCGCCTCCAGGCGGCACTCGGCGCACACGCGCCGCACGCCCGGCTGGCGCTGGACCCCGACCCCGAGGTGATCGCGCACGCCCGGGCGGCCCGGCAACGGGGCGCCGGCCGCTGGCTGGTCGCCGAGGGGCCGGCCGCCGCCGAGCTGCCCGACCGGCTGCTGGCCGCCGCCGGCCACCTGGACCACGTGCTGGTCGGCGCGGCCCCCGCCGACCGGCCGGCCGCCACCCCGACACCCCGGACGTCCCCGGCGGAACCGGCGGAGCCCGCCGAACTGGCCGAACTAACCGAGCCCGACGAGCGGGCCATCGCCGCGCTCTGGCGCGCCGCGCTGGACCGCCAGGAGATCGGCCTGGACGACAACTTCTTCGAGCTGGGCGGCCGTTCGGCGGTCGCCGTGGAGCTGGCCGAACGACTCGGCACCGCCTTCGGCGTCCGGCTGCCCGCCACCACGGTGCTGCAACACCCCACCGTCCGCGCCCTCGCCGACCACCTCGCGGATCTCCGGTCCGTGAACGGGGACGGGGTGCCGACACGCACGGCTTCATGACCATGCACCGTAGCCTCTCGACCCTGAACGCGCGTCGGGTGTAGGTGAGTTGGGTACGGTCCGACCGGCGGTCCGGGTCGTTCGGGGGCGGAGGCGAATCATGAAGAGTGCGCAGGTGGGGCTCGCGGCGTTCGAGACCAGAGCAGGCGAGGCCGCCCGGACCCTGCTGCACAACCAGGGGTACGACGGCGGGTGGGGCCTCACCCTGACCTCGGTCTCGTCGATCGTCAACACCAGCGAGGTTCTGCCGATACTGCGGGCCGCTGGCATCGCCGGACAGCCGGTTCGCCAAGGGCTCGACTTCCTCACCGGCGCCATCCCGGAGCACTCGCGGCCCCGGCCCAAAGGCGGTCGTGGTGAACACACCCGGTTCATCGCCTTCGGCCTGGCCGGACTGTTGTCCCACCCTCGTTTCTTCCACCACAACGGTGTCGCGGAGACTGCGGCGTGGTGCGTCGGCTGGCTTGAGGACCACCAGGTAGACCACGGCTGGCCCGAAGTCCTCGGACTCGACGACACCTCGCTGCACCAGACTGCCCTGGTGGTGCACCGGCTCGCCGAGCTCAGAGACGCCCTCCACGACTTCGGCCCCGGACTCCTCTTACCCGGCGGGGTGGAGACCACCAGCCTGCTGGAGCGCGTCGAACCGCTGATCGACCGCGGAGTGCACGGCCTGCTCTACCACCGGCGCCCCAGCGGGGCATGGGGGTGGCGTACCTACATCGACACCGACCCGAGCCCGAGCAAGACCGCGCTGTGCCTGCTCGCGCTGTCGGCCGTCTGTTCCGGAACTGGGCCCGGCGGCGAGCCCGCCTACCGGGACGTCCCGCGGGAGGTGGGCGGGGTGCACGGCCCGGCGCAGCACAAGCGGCTGTCCGACGTGGTCGTCGAGGCTGGCCAGTGGCTGCTGCACAACCACCACCGGTGGGAGGAGTTCGTCGAGGACGACAAGGACGTGCAGGGCACGGCCTGGGAGCACATGGCGTACGCGCTGTGCACCCAGGCCGCCATCCGGGCTGGCGCGAGCCCGCGCGATCCCCGCCTCGCCAAGGCATGGAAGTTGATGAACGATCTGTGGGACCCGGAGGCCGGACTGTGGAACGAGCCGGGTGCCTCGGGCAAGCGCGCCACCATCCGGGCCGCGTACTACACGGTGTCGGCCTACGAGGAAGCGATGCAGCGTCTGGCCCGGTTAAACCTTGCCGACCCCGCCTCCGAGGACGCAAGCGAGGCGTCGGCCGAGATGGTCATCGTCCGTGTCACCTTCGGTCCTGGCCGGACCGTCCTCCTCGGGGCGCGCGACAGCGAAGGATGGGTGGCTTGTGAGCTGTCGGAGCGCCTGTTCGACGTGGTGAAGGTCGTGTACGACGCTCCTGAGGCCGGAATGTCGACCGAGGGGATCGCGGCGAAGCTCTACGTCGCCCCGTCCTCGGTGCCCAAGTACGTTCAGCGCCTCAACCGGGCCGTCTCTGCGGCCTTCGGTGGCGCCCCGGCCCGGCTACTGCTGGCCAGCACGGTGGACGGGGCCAGCGGGTATCGCCTCGCGGGGCGGTAGGCGCCGCCTACGCCCTGGCGCGCTCCTCGGCCACCGGGTAGTTCAGCAGGGCGAACCGCGCCAGGGAACGGACCTGGTCGAAGGTCTTGAGGGTGTCGATGTCCTCCAGGCCGAACCAGGCGGCCCCGCGCACCTCTTCGAGCTGCGCCTCCACGGCCTGTTCCCGGGTGCCCGGCTGCCGCTGGACGTAGAAGAACTGGACCAGCGCCGGCGTCGGGAAGCCTTCGCGCTCGATGTCCACGTAGAACGGCACGGGTTCAGGAGTGGCGTTGTGGTCGGCCGGGTGGATGGCCGGCTGGCTGGAGATCGCCTCCACCAGCAGCCCCGTCTCCTCCTTGAACTCGCGCATCGCCGTGCCTGCGAAGGACTCCCCGGGCTCGATATGACCGCCTGGAGGAACCCATTTGTCGAAGCGGTTGTGGTGCACGAGCAGCACTTTGCCACGCTCGACGAGGTAGCCCGAGCAGCAGTACAGCAGGCCGATGTCGCGGGCGGTCTGGCCGTCGTGGATCAGAATCGAGCGAGGCACCCCGCCACGATAGCCCACCGGGAAGCACTCGAACTCCCGTGCAGGCGAAGCGACTTCAGCGCAGTGTCAGCGCCGCGCCGATGACATGTCATCGGCAATGACAGCGCGATGTCATCGCGTACAGGTCATCGTGGGACGGATCGTGGTCGCATCCCGCTCCGCGGCACCCGCCGCGGGCCGGCGTTGCCCTCTGTCCGTTGAGGAGAGGACCCCGATGCGCTCTCGCCCCCTCCCGTGGCGTGCCCGGTACCAGCAGCGGTTCGCGGCCCCGCAGACCGTGGTGGTACAGCCCACGACCTGGTGCAATCTGGACTGCCGGTACTGCTACCTGCCGTTTCGCAAGCTCAAGCACCAGATGCCCCTGGAGGTGGCCGAGGCCCTGGCGCAGGCGGTGGCCCAGTTCGACGACAGCAGCCATCCGATCGGCGTCGTCTGGCACGGCGGGGAGCCGCTTGCCGTGGGCCAGCAGAAGTTCGCCGCCCTGCTCGCGCCGTTCGAGGCCCTGCGGCGGGCGGGCCGAGTCCACCACTATGTACAGACCAACGCGACGCTGATCACCGAGACGTGGTGCGACCTGCTGGCCGCGTACGACGTCCGCGTCGGGGTGAGCATCGACGGCCCGGCCGCCTTGAACGCCGAGCGCGTCGACCTGCGAGGCAAGCCCGCCTTCGACCGGATCCTGCGCGGCATCTCGCAGCTGCGCGAGCACGGCATCCCGTTCTCCGTCATCTCGGTGGTCGGCACCCTGGGCATCGCCATGCCGGAGGAGCTGCTGGAGTTCCTGACCTCGCAGGGCGGCCATTCGGTGGGCTTCAACATCGAGGAGATCGAAGGGGTCAATACCGACCGGCAGCCGCCCACCGCCGTCCAGGCCGAGGAGTTCTGGCGCCGCACCCTCACCTGGACCCGCGAGCATCCTGGCGCCCCGGCGGTCCGGGAAGTCGAACGGCTCGCCGAGTACCTCCAGCTGATCCGTTCCGGCCAGAGAGCTGAGTGGGACGGGCGCCGCCTCGACCCGATCCCCACCGTCTCCTGGAAGGGCGACGTGGTCCTGCTCTCCCCGGAACTCGCGGACACGGCGGCGCCCGAGTATGGCGACTTCGTAGCCGGCAACGTCCTCGACCGCCCCCTGCCTGAGATCCTCCGTGATGCTCACCGGCTGCGCTACGTACGCGACTTTCTCACCGGCCTGGACCGCTGCCAGGCCGAATGCGAGTTCTTCGACTTCTGCCGCGGAGCACAGGCCGCCAACCGCTACTTCGAGAACGGCGACCTCACGACCACCGAGACCAGCTACTGCCGGGTCTCCCGGCAGGCCCTGGCCACGGCCCTGTTCACGCTCGCAACCAAGGAGGCTGCTGCATGAAGATCCTGGACCGACTCGCCACATCCGACACCCCCGTCGTGATGGAGTTGATAGCCACGCACGACGCCCTGCCCCCGGTGATCGTTGAAGGAGCGTGGGACAACCGGCCCACGTGGGACAACTGGGCGAAGAACCCGGCTCCCTTCGACAACCGCCCGACCTGGGACAACTGGAACAAGAAGAAGTGAGTTGTCCCGCTGCTGGCATACCCCTGGGCATGCCAGCAGCGCCGGCGACCGAGCCACTGCGCTGAAAGGCTGTTGATGGACACCCGCACGATCCGCCGTACGAGCGTCACGCTCCCTGCCCTGAACGAGCCGGGCCGCTACCTCTCCAACGTCACCTCGCTGGAGGGCGGCCGTGGCCGGGTGGCGGAGTTCCACTACGCCGACGCCGACCTGCGGGACCTCGACCTGGCCGACACCCACCTGATGGATGGGCGGATCACCAGCCTCAAGGTCCAGCGCACCCGCCTGGAGAAGCTCCGCGTCGACTCCGTGGAGTTCACCGGCTGCGACCTGGCCTCCCTGCGGTGGACCGACAGCAAGATCTCCCGAGCTGTCTTCCGCGACTGCAAGCTCATGGGCGCCGCACTCGAAGACGTGACGCTCGACAACGTCCTGTTCGAGAACTGCAAGATCGACTACAGCACCCTCACCCGTGTCCGGGCCACCGGCCCCGTGATCTTCGCCAAGTGCTCGCTGTGGGAGACCACCTTCGCCGCCGCTGACCTCGGCGCTGCTCTGATCGACGACTGCGATCTACGGCTGACCGAGTTTGACGGCGGGAAGTACCGCGGCCTGGACCTCCGGAGCAACGACCTCTCCCAGCTTCGCGGCCTGGCCTCGCTCAAGCAGGTCGTCATCGACCACGCCCAGGCACTCCAGCTGGCCGAGGCCCTCGCCGCCGAGCTGGACGTCACCTTCGGTGAAGACCTCGACGACAAGTAGTTTCGCACCTGCCCTCGGGAGGCACGGCCATGGGCCCGCGACTCGTATTCGACACGTACGACGACATACGCGGCCGGTGCGACACCGCACCGGTCCGGCAGCCCGGCAGTAAGCCCGGCTACGACCACGGCGCCATCGTCCCCAGCGGCGACTGGGTCCCCCTCACCGCCGACGAGGCCGAGCGGCACCAGGCCGACGACTCGGCGTCGGACAGCATCCGCATCGAGTTCGTACGCCGGCCGCTGCCGCCGCTCGACCCGGACGACCTGTCCGGCCGGCTCGAAATCGCCGCCCGCCTCGACCCCCTCAACGGCCGCTGGCCCACCACCCTCCTGGGATGCGCGTCCAGCCCCGGCAACTGGACCACCACCACAGAGGACTCCACCACCGGCCGACGCATCGGCCTGCATATCGACAACTTCGACCGGCTGCCGTACCCCAGACGCCACCAGAGCCGCCGCCGTCTCTGCCTCAACCTCGGACCCGGCCCGCGCTACCTGCTCATCGCCGACCACGACATCCAGCAGATCTGCCGCACGCTCCACGCCGACCTGGACCGCCACCACCCCCACACCGAGGACATCCGCCGGTACGTCGCCGCGGGGTACCCGCTGCGCTGTCTGCGCATCCGCCTCGAACCAGGCGACGGCTACATAGCTCCGACCGAATTCCTTGCTCACGACGGCTCGACCGCCGGAATCGACCAGCCCTCGGTCGCCGCCTTCTGGCTCGGCCAGCCACCGAACGCGTCATGACCGATCAGCCACGAAACCGAGTGCAAGGACCGGGAGACCCGAGCATGGACGCGAGGGCGCAGCACCCCGCGCTCGACCCCGCCATCGCCTGGCCCACGCTCGGCATGTGGGTTCGATGGGACCGCGAGCATCTCGACCTCGTGTCGCTGGCGCCCGCACGTGGCGCCAAAGCGGATCAAGTCCTGCTGCCGTGCTCCCCGGAACTCCTGGTACAGCTCGGGAAGATCTCGCTCGGCGGTAGCCGTGCCGGCCTGTACGCCGTGCGCCTGACGGAAGACGGTGCGGACCACCGTCTGGTGCTCTGTCAGCGAGGTTCGGAAGGTTCGGTCCGGATCAGCGGAGCCATGTCCTCGATAGCGGAGCCGTTGTACGGGAAGACGCGGGCGGCCATGCTCGCGGCCGGCCGGGAGAAGAGAGCTGCGGGGAACCAAGATGAGGCAGCGCAGTGGAGCACGATGGCCCGTCAACTGCTGATGGCCAAGCGGGCGAGTCGGCGCGGGCGCAGTGTCCGAACGGTCTCGGGCGGACTGCCGACACTCGGCAACCGCGGATGACTGGAAGGACGAACTATGGCAAAACTCCGGACATTCCGAGAGATCCAATATCCAACGCTACCGCCAACCTAGGAAGTCGACCTCGACCACCTCCACGACATCCACCGGCGCGTACATCGAGTCCGCCCCAGCCACGCGCCGCTGCGCGTTGACGCGGTCGAACTCGTCGATGCCGCCGCCGGATTGGCAGAGAAGACGATCACCTGGGACTCCCTCGCATCCCCCTCGGCGCGAACTGACGACCACAGGGGCAATGACCTGCATCACACTCGCATCCGTTGAGTCGACCTCCCATGCGACACCGCCGAAGCCGAGCACAACACGTAGCTCCCGCGAGCCGTGGGCCAATGCGACACGACCTGCGGGGGACACGGCCTGTGCCGCGACTTGGGCTGGGGTGATCGCGGACCTTCACCCGAACGGGGCTCAAGGCGACGGTCCCAGTGGCCGTTGTCCTCCGGACCGGCGCCCGGGCAGGGGGCGCTTTTACTCCCGCTTCGCCCCCGTCAGCTCCAGGCGGGGCCAGTGGGCCAGGTCGCGGAGCAGCTGCCGGTCGTGGGTGGCCAGTACGACCGCGCAGGGGGTGCTCGTCAGTGCCCGGGTGAGTTCGTCCACCAGGGTGGCGGACAGGTGGTTGGTCAACTCGTCGAGCATCAGCAGGTCGGGCCGCTCGGCCAGGCACATCGCCAGGTGCAGGCGCCGCTGCTGGCCCTGGGACATGCGTCCCACCGGGGTGCGCAGGGTGACCGCGTCCAGCAGGCCCAGCCCGCTGAGCGAGGGCGCCTCCGCACGCAGGCCCCGGGCGTGGAGCCATTCCACCCGCGCCTGGTAGGCCCGGTAGGCGGTGTGCTCCGGGTCCCGGGCGGGCACCTCCTGGGACAGCAGGACCACCCGCGCGTCGGGGTGGACCCGCAGGTCGCCCCCGGTGGGGCGCACCCGCCCGGCCAGCACGCCCAGCAGAGTGGACTTGCCCGCCCCGTTGGGGCCGGTCAGCAGCAGCCGGTCACCCCCGTTGAGCGCCACCTCGACCGGCTGGTGCAGCCGGCCGGCGACCGTGAGCGCCCGCCCGTGCAACACCGGGCGCCCGGCCCGGGTCGGCAGCTCGGGCCAGGACAGGCTCCTGGGCGGCTCGGGCACGGTGATCCGGTGCCGCTCAAGGTCTTCCACCCGCCGGTTGAACGCCTGCACGACCCCGGCGGCACGGGTGGCGCGCTGGTGCTTGCCGGTGCCCTTGTCCGGGCGCCAGCTGGTCCGCAGCCGCCCGCGGGCCTCCTCGGCGGCCCTGGTCAGTTGGGCGTGTTCGGCCTGCTGGGCGGCGTGTTCCTGCTCCCACCGCTCCCGTTCCCGACGGCGGCCGTCGACCCAGCCGTCGTAGCCGCCCGCGAAGAGGCGGGGCAGGCCGTCCCGGCTCGGGTCCAGGTCCAGGAAGGTCGTGGCGACATCCCGCAGCAGGGCCCGGTCGTGGCTGACCACGGCCACACCCCCGGGGTGCTCGCGCAGCCCGCGGGTCAGGAAGTCCAGGGCGGCGGCGTCCAGGTGGTTGGTGGGCTCGTCCAGCAGCAGCAGATCGGTGGTCGATCCCAGCACGACCGCCAGCCGCACCCGGTAGCGCTGTCCGACCGACAGGGTGGCCAGGCGCCGGTTCCGGTCGGTGCAGGCTCCCAGTCCTGCCAGGGCGACATCGACGCGCCGCTCGGCGTCCCAGGCGTCCAGCGCGGTGGCGGCCTCCAGGGCCCGGGCGTAGGCGTCCTCCGCGCCGGGCGTGCCCTGGGCCAGGGCCTCGGTCGCGCGCTCCAGCAGCTCCAGGGCGGTCAGCGAGTCCCGGACGGCCTCGGTGAGCAGGTCACCGACGGTGCGTTCGTCCTCGACGTGCAGGGTCTGCTCGACCAGCGCCAGCGTTCCGGTGCGCGAGACCGTGCCCGCGTCGGGCGTCAGGGTGCCGGCCAGCACCTGGAGGAGGGTGGTCTTGCCTCGGCCGTTCTCGCCGACGACGGCCAGCCGGGAACCGGCCGACACCGTCGCGTCGGCGCCGGCGAGGACCGTGCGCTCGCCCAGCCGGACCACGATCCCCTCGGCGCGCACATGTGCGCCGGCGCCGGCGGGAAGGTCCCGCGACAGGGCGGAGACAGGGGCAACGGGGGAAGAAGGGGTGGTACGTGACATTGCGTGTGTTCTCTCAGCTCGTCTTGGAGCCGGGCAGCACGCGGAGGCGCCCGGCACAGGGCCAGGACGGCGGGCGAGAAAAAAATCAGTCGGGTTCTGCCGCCGTCAGCGGCAGAACCAGGGCTTCACGCAGTAAGGCATGCCCCGCACTGTACGGGCGGGCCCCGAGGGGGTGCGAGCGAATTAACCGTTCATCGGACCGCGCGGAGCCTCGGACCTGGGGTTCGGCATCGCCGCGGTGGCCAGACGGTCTCGACACCGGTGGTCAGCGCGTACGGCGCGGATCCGGCCGGGGCGGTGTCCCACAGCCGCTGACCTGGGCCGCCAGGCCGGCGTCGACCTGCCCGCCACCACGGCGCCGCGACACCTCACCGTGCGCGCCCTCGCCGACCACCTGGCGGCCCCGCGCACCGGCTGAACCCGCCCCGGGCCCGCGGCCGTTGTCAGTGCCTCCTGGCAGGATCCGGGACATGACCGATTCCGCCGCCGCCAGGGCGTACTGGGACGCCGCCGCCGACGCCTTCGACCAGGCGCCGGACCACGGGCTGCGCCAGGCCGCCACCCGCGGGGCCTGGGCCGCCCGGCTGGCCTCCTGGATACCGCGGGCCCCGGCCGACGTCCTCGACGTCGGCTGCGGCACCGGCTCCCTCACCCTGCTGCTGGCCGAGGCCGGACACCGAGTCACCGGCGTGGATCTCGCCCCCCGGATGGTGGGGCACGCCCGGGCCAAGCTGGCCGCCGCGGGCCTGGCCGGCCGATTCCTGGTGGGGGACGCGGCCCAGCCGCCCACCAGGGCGGCCGCCTTCGACGTGGTGCTCTCCCGTCACCTGGTGTGGACGCTGGCGGATCCGGCCGCCGCGCTCCGCGCCTGGGTCGCGCGGCTGCGCCCCGGCGGCACGCTGGTCCTGGTCGAGGGCCGCTGGCGGCAGGCCGGCGAGGCCGCGCCCTACGTGCCGGGCGCGGAGCGGCTGCCGTGGCACGGCGGCGTCACCGCGCGGGAGCTGACCGACGCCGTCCGCCCCCTGGTGTCCGAGGTCCGTGTCGAACAGCTCGGCCACCGCCCGCTGTTGTGGGGCGGTCCGGTCACCGACGAGCGGTACGCGCTGATCGCCCGCGCCTGACCGGCCGGGGCGCCGGGGCGACCCGGCTCTGCCGTGTGGCGCGGCGCGAGGGCCCCACCGGGCGACCCCTCGGCTCGTCGGTCGGCGCGCCTGGCCTGGCGGCCTTGCCTGGCCGGCGGGAGCGGGCCGCACCGGCCGGGGGCCCCGGCGCCCGGGCCCCCTCGGCTCGGCGGCCCGAGCCGCCCACGCTCCCGACCTCGGCCGTCGGCGGGCCGGTCCCGCCGGCCTTGCCCGGCCGGGGGAGCGGGGGCGCACCGGCCGGGGCCCCTGTGCCCCGGCCCCACCCCGCCGCGCGGCGCGGCGTGAGGGCCCCTCGCCGGTGGCCCCTCGGCTCGGCGGCCGGCGCCGCCGACGCTTCCGTCCGCGTCGGTCGGCGCGCCGGACCTGGCGGCCTGCCCCGCCGGGGCGGGGAGCGGGCCGCACGCGCCCCGCCGCCCCGGTGCGCGGCGCGAGGGCTCCCACCGGGCGGCCCCCTTGGGTCGGCGGCCCGAGCCGCCCACGCTCCCGACCTCGGCCGTCGGCGCGCCCGGCCCGTCGGGGGCCATGCCTGGCCGGCGGGACCGGGGTCGCACCGGCCGGCCGCACCCGCCGGGCCGCCCGCGGCCCCGCCGCGGCGCGAGGGCCCGGTCCCCGCCCGACGCGGCGCGAGGGCCCGGACGGCGATCCGGGGATCGGTCCGGGCCCTTCGGGGAGGCGCGGGTGCTCAGCCGGGCAGTGCGCCGGCGCCGGCGCCGAGATGCGGGCGCAGCGCCCGGTCCAGCAGCGACAGGGTGCGGTCGGCCTGCTCCAGCACCGCGAAGTGCCCGCCCCCGTAGGGGTGCAGCTCGAACCGGCCGATCGTCTGGTCCCGCCAGGCCGCCATCTCCTCGACGGTGGCCCGCGGGTCGGCGTCCGCCGCCAGCGCCGTGACCGGCAGCCGCAGCGGCGGCCCCGGCTGGTAGCGGAAGCTGTTGCGGATCGCCAGGTCGGCGCGGACCCGGGGGAGCAGCATCCGCGCCACCCGGGCGTCGGCGAGGAACGCCTCCGGGGTGCCGCCCAGCGTGCGCATCAACGTCAGCACCTCCTCGTCGCTCACCCCCTCCGGGGTGGTGGCCAGCAGCTGCGGCGCCGCGCAGCCGGAGACCACCAGGCCGACCGGCGGCCGGCCGCCGCGCGCCACGACGGCCCGCACCACCTCGAACGCGGCCAGCGCGCCCAGGCTGTGCCCGTAGACCGCGTACGGCGCGGCCGACGCGTCGGCGACCAGCCGGTCCGCCAGGTCGGCGGCGAAGCCGGCGAGCGTCTCGTGCGGCGGCTCGCCCAACCGGGTCTCCCGGCCCGGCGGTTGCAGCGGGCAGACCTCGACCCCGGCCAGCCGGCCCAGCCAGGGCCGGAACGCCGAGGCCGAGCCGCCGGCGTGCGGCAGGCAGTACAGGCGTGGGCCGTCCCCGGCCACCCGGTAGGGCAGCCAGTCGCCCAGCGCCCCGGTCACGGGCCCAACTCCAGCCGCACATAGGGCGGCGGGGGCTGCACCGTCTCCAGGTCGGCGACCAGCGTGGTCCGCGACCCGTCCCTCGCGACCTCCCGGAAGCCGGCGAAGGCGTAGGTGACCTGCATCATCCGGTTCCGCCCGGTCTCCACGAAGTCCGCCTCCAGGCCGGCCCCGGCCGCCTTCGCCAGGCCCATCACATGGCCGAGCAGCACCGAGCCGACGCCCCGGGAGAGCACCCGGCAGGACATCAGCAGCATATTGAGCCGCCAGTTGGGCGCCCCCCGCTCCACCAGCGCCAGCCCGATCTTCCCGTAGGAGCCGAACCGGTCGGTCAGTGACGCCACCAGCAGCAGGTGGTCGGGGGAGGTGCGCAGCGCGTCCAACTCGTCGTAGGAGTAGGTGCGTCCGGTGGAGTTGAGCTGGTTGGTGCGGACCGTCAGCTCCTCCGCCCGCTGCAGGTCGGCCCGTTCGGCGCGGGCGATCTCGAAGGTCATCCCCAGGCTGGCCAGGAACTCCTCGCTGGTGCCCTCGAACTCCGCCTGCACGTCGTCCCGTCGCAGCTGCCCCCGGTACATCTCCCGCCGCTTGGCCGACTCGTCGGTGACGAACCGCGGCCGGAACTCCGGGCGGCGCAGCGTCCCGTCCAGCTCGGCGGCGTCCACCAGGGTCACCTCGGGCAGCGCGTGCCCGACCTCGGCCAGCTCGAACTCCTGGTCGTCGACGAAGGCGAACGCGTCCAGGCCCAGGTTGAGCTTGGCCGCGATCTCCCGGATCGCCGACGACTTGGGGTTCCACGAGATCCGCGGGTAGAGGAACAGGTCGGCCAGGCCGAACTCGGCCAGCGCGGCCAGCGCCGCCTCCGGATCGTTCTTGCTGGCCACCGAGTTGAGCACGCCCTCGGCGTCCAGCCGGCGCAGGTGCGCCACCACCTCGGGCCGCACCCGGACCCGCTCGTCCTCCAGCAGCACCCCGTCCCACACGGTGTTGTCCAGGTCCCACACCACGCACTTGATCTTGCCCTGGACCGGCTTGACCGGCGCGGCCGGCTCGCTCGCCGGCCCGGTCACGGTGTCCGTCACGCCGCTCGCCTCCGGTACGCCTCGCCAGCGATGGTCAACCGCTGGACCTCGTTGCTGCCCTCGATGATCTCCATGACCTTCGCGTCCCGGTGGTAACGGGCCACCGGATGGTCCGTGGAGCACCCGTTGGCGCCGTGGATCTGCACCGCCTCGGCGGCGTGCCGGGCCGCCGCCGTGGAGGCGAAGTACTTCGCCACCCAGGTGGCGGCCAGCGTCGCCTCGTCGCCCGCGTCCTTCAGCCGGCCGGCCTCGGCCACCAGCAGCCGGGCCGCCCGCAGGTCGGTCACCATGTCGGAGACCTTGGCCCGGATCAGCGGCAGGTCCCTGAGCGGGACGCCGCCGACGGTGCGCCGGGTGGTGTAGTCGGCGCACGCGTCCAGGCTGGCCTGCACGATGCCGACCGAGCCGGCGGCCACGCTGTACCGGCCCAGGTCCAGGGTGCCGGTCAGCAGCATCCCGGAGGCGAAGCCGGCAGGACCCAACAGCGCGTCCTGGCCCAGCCGCACGTCCCGGAACGTGATCCGGGCCAGCATCGAGGCGCGGGTGCCGAGCATGTCGGTGATCGGGGTCACCGTCACGCCCGGCGTGCTCCGCGGCACCAGCAGCGCCACGGTGGCCGCCGGGCCCTTGGCGAACACCAGGAACAGGTCGGCCCGTTGACCGCCGGTGATCCAGGTCTTCACGCCGTCCAGCACCCAGCCGCCGCGCTCCCGGCGCGCCGTGGTGGCGATGCCGGCGGTGTCGCTGCCGGCGTCCGGCTCGGACAGGCAGAACGCGCCCAGCACCCGCCCGGTGGCCACGTCCCGGCCCCAGTGCCGCAGCTGCTCCTCGGTGCCCCAGCGGCGCAGCGCCCACGCCAGCATGGTGTGCACGGTCAGCAGGCTGCGCACCGAGGAGCAGCCGCGGCCGAACTCCTCGTGCACCGCGCCCAGCGTCACCAGGTCCAGACCCGCGCCGCCCAGCGACGGCGGCAGGAACGGCGCCCACAGCCCGGCCTGCCCGATCCGGGACAGCACCTCCTCGGGCACCGCCCCGTCCCGGTCCCAGGCCCCGGCGTGCGGGGCGATGTGCTCGTCCACGAAGCGCCGCGCGGTGGCGCGGTCCCACGTGGTCAGTTGGTCGGTCATCCGGCCCCGCCCGCGGCCACGGCCGGCCGCAGCCGGCCCACCAGGGCGGTCATCGCCGCCACGGTGCGGAAGTTGTCGATGGCCAGCTCCTGGTTGGGGATGGTCAGCGAGAAGGTCCGCTCGACGAACATCACCAGCTCCATCGCGAACAGCGAGTTGATGTAGCCGAGGGCGAAGATGTCCTGGTCGTCGGAGAGTTCGGCCTGCGGGAAGCGGTCGGTGATGAAGCCGGCGATGGTGCCGGCGACGTCATCGGCGCCCGGGGTCACGGTGTCGCTCATGGCTGCTCCCTCAGTTGGTGTAGGTGTAGAAGCCACGGCCGGTCTTCCGGCCGTGCAGTCCGGCGTCGGTCATCTGCTTCAGCAGCGGGCACGGGCGGTACTTGCTGTCCGCGTACGCCTCGTGCAGCACCTCGACGCTGTAGAGGATGGTGTCCACGCCGATCAGGTCGGCCGTCTCCAGCGGGCCCATCGGGTGCCCGAAGCAGCCGCGGAACACCTCGTCCACCGCCTCCGGGGTGTCCACCACGCCCTCGTGCAGCAGGAACGCGGCCTCGTTGACGGTGAGCATCAGCACCCGGTTGGAGACGAACCCGGAGGCGTCCTTGACGTCCACCCAGCGCTTGCCCATCGAGGTCAGCAGCTCCCGGGTGCGGGCCACCGTCCGCTCGTCGGTGTGGAAGCCGGGGATCAGCTCCACCACCGGCTTGGCCGGCACCGGGTTCATGAAGTGCACGCCGATCACCCGCTCCGGGTGGCCGCCCACCGAGGCGAGCCGGGTGATCGGGATGGCCGAGGTGTTGGCGATCAGCACCGTCTCGGGCGGGCACACCTCGTCCAGCTCGGCGTGGACGGCCCGCTTGACCTCCCAGTCCTCGGTGACGTTCTCGATCACCACCTCGGCCTTGGCCAGCGCCCGCACCCCGACCGCGGTGCTGATCGCGGCCAGCACGGCGTCGGTGTCCACCGCGGGACCGCCCAGCAGCCGGCTCATCCGGCAGTTCCTGGCGATGGCCGCCCTGGCCTCGGCCAGCACCGCCTCGTCCCGGTCCACGAGCACCACCTCGTGCCCGCCCGTCGCCAGGTTCTGGGCGACGCCGACGCCCATCACCCCGGCGCCCACCACTCCGATCACTGCCATGACTCCTCGTCTCCTCCGTCTGGTCGGGGTACTGCTCGGGTGTCGGTTCGGCCCCGGCGGCTCAGGCGCCGCGGCGCCTGGCCGCGGCGGCCCGCAGCCCGGAGCGCCGGCGCCTGGCCTGCTCGCCGGCCTCCCGGCCCGGCGGCTGGTCGTCGGCCGGTTCGGCCGGGTCGGGGCCCTCGGCCCGGCGGGCCAGGGCCGCCACCGTCGGGGCCTCGTGGATCACGTGCGGCGGCAGGTCGGCCTCGGGGAACGACTCGCGGAGGGTGGCCAGCAGGCTGATCCCGAGCAGGCTGGTGCCGCCCAGCTCGAAGAAGTTGTCCAGCGCGCCGACCCGTTCCAGCCGCAGCGCCTGGCACCACACCTCGGCCACCGTCTTCTCGGCCGCCCCCTCCGGCTCCTGGAACGGGGTGGCCAGCTCCGGCCTCGCGTGCCGGGTGCCGTCGCCGCCGCCGGCCGCCGGGGCGGAGGTGACCGCCTCGACGCTGAACCGGCTGGCCACCCGCACCACGGCCGGCAGGTCCTGGGTGGAGACCACCACGTGCGGCTCGCCGGCGGCCAGCGCCCGCAGCAGCGTCCGCCAACCCTGCGCGAAGTCGATGCCGAACCTGGCCCGGTGCTCCCGGAAGAACGTCGAGACGGCCTCCTCGTAGCCGGCCAGCCCCTCGTCCCAGGCGTTCCACGTCCACTCGCCCCACGCCATCGAGATGGTGCGCGGCCCGGCGCCGGGCGCCAGCGCGTCCAGGTAGGCGTTGGCGGCGCAGTAGTCGACCTGCCCGGGGCCGCCGCCGGTCACCGAGGTGATCGACGAGAACAGCACCACGAAGTCCGGCTCCACCTCGGCCGCCCGCAGCGCGGCCAGCAGCGCCTGGCCGCCGGCCACCTTGGGCGCCAGCACCTGCTCGGCGTCGCCCGGCCGCTTGAACTGCATCAGCCCGGTGCCCGGCACGCCGGCCGTGTGCAGCACCCCGTGCAGGGCGCCGAACCGCGCCACCGCCTGCCGCACCGCGCCCAGCACGTCGGCCGGTTCGGCGACATCGCCCTCCACGACGAGCACCTCGCCGCCGAGCGCCTCGATCGCCAGGACCCGCGCGACCCGCTCCCTGACCTGGTCAGGCACCGGCTCGGCGCCGTCCGCGATCGCCGCCCACCGCTCCCGGGGCGGCAGCCCGCGCCGGCCCAACAGCACCAACCTGGCCCGGTGTTCGGCGGCCAGCCGCTCGGCCATCGCCAGCCCGATGCCGCCCAGCCCGCCGGTGACCAGGTACACGCCGCCCTCGCGCGGCGCGGTGACCGGCTCGGCGACCGGCGGCAGCGGCTGGTAGTCCGGCAGCCAGCGCCGCCCGGCGCGCAGCGCCACCACCCGGCCGGTGACCGGGCGGCGCAGCTCCGCCACCACGGCCGCCGGGTCCGGGTCCGGCGGCACGTCCAGCAGCCGGGTGGTCACCTTCGGGTACTCCATCGGGATCACCAGCGCCGGCCCGGTGAGGGTGGCCGTCTCCGGGCGCACCTCGCCGTCCGCCAGCACCCGCTGGCTGCCGCTGGCCACGATGTCCAACCGCCACTCGGCGAAGCCGAGTTCACCGGCGGCCCGGGCCAGCGCGGACAGCGTGTGCAGCCCCAGCGCCAGCACGTCCCCGTACCCCTCCCCGCCGGCGGCCCCGGCGTCCGGCGCTTCGGCGCCCAGGTTCCACAGGTGCACCACCCGCTCCGGCAGGCCGCCGGCCGCCCGCAGGGCGCGCAGCAGCGCCAGCGCGTCCGCCAACTCGCCCGGCCGCACCGTGTGCGTGTCGCCGTCCGCCGCGTACCCGGCGCCCGGCCGGACCACGGCCAGCCGCGCGCCGTCCGCGGCGGCCGCCGCCCGCAGCTCGGCCAGCACCGCCTCGCCGGCCCCCGGCCGGGCGAACACCAGCCAGGACCCGGGGGCCTTCGGCTCGGGCGCCGGCGCCGGCACCTGCCGCCACACCGGCAGCTGGAGCCACTCCTCCTCCGGCAGCAGCGGAATCCGGTCGAACTCCGCCAGCGGCCCGTCCGGCGCCACCCCCGCCGGGCCCGCCAGGGCCGGCCGGTCCGCCGCCCGCGCCGGTGCCGGGTCGATCCAGAACCGCTGCCGCTGGAACGGGTAGGTCGGCAGCGGCACCCGGCCCCGCCCCGCGCCCGCGTGGTACGCCGCCCAGTCCACCGGCACGCCCAGCAGCCACAGCCGGGCCAGCGCCTCGGTGAACACCGCGTCGTCCGGCCGGTGGTCGGCCTCGGCCGGCAGCGTCGCGGTGATCGTCGCCCACCGCTCCGGCGGGCAGCCGCCCGAACGCAGCAGCGCGCCCAGCGACTGGCCGGGGCCGATCTCCAGCACCGCCAGCTCCTCGTCGGCGAGCAACTCGCTCGCCGCGGCGTGGAACCGCACCGGCGCGCACATGTGCCGCGCCCAGTAGCCGGGGTCGGCCACCTCGGCCGGCTCCACCAGCCGGCCCGTCACGTTGGAGAAGTACGGCACCGCCGGCGCCTGGGGCCGCACCCGCTCCCGCACCCAGTCGGTCAGCTCCTCGGCCACCGGCGCCAGCATCCGCGAGTGGAAGGCGTGCGAGGTGCGCAGCGGCCGGCACGGCACGCCGGCCGCCTCCAGCCGGGCGGCCAGCGCCGCCAGCCGGTCCTCGGGCCCGGCGACCACGGTCAGCTCCGGGCCGTTGACCGCCGCCACGTCGACGCCGTCCAGCGGGAACCTGGCCAGCAGCTCGGCCTCGCCGAGCGGCACCGCCGCCATGCCGCCCGGCGGCAGCCCGCCGATCAGCCGCGCCCGGTGCGCCACCAGGGCCAGCGCCTCGTCCAGGGTGAGCACCCCGGCCAGGCAGGCGGCGACGTACTCGCCGACGCTGTAGCCCAACATCACCGCCGGCCGCACGCCCCAGGCCGCGAGCGTGCTGGCCAGCGCGTAGTCCACGGCGAAGACCAGTGGCTGGACCAGCTCGGTGCGGCCCAGCCGGTCCGCCCGGGGATCGTCCCGCCGCTGCCGGCCCAGCAGCGCCGCCAGGCCGTCGGGCTCGGCGGCCCGCTCGCCGGCGAGCAGGTCGACCAGCCCGGCCACCCCGAGCCCGTCCGTCGCCAGCCCGTGCCCCGCCAGCCGGTCGAGGCAGTCGTCCAACGCGGCCCGGAAGACCGGCTCTCGCCGGTACAACTCCCGTACCAGGCCCGGGTACTGCTCGCCGACCCCGGTGAACAGGAACGCCACCCGCCGGTCGGTGGCCGGGTCGAACCGGGTCGCCGGCGCCTCGGCCAGCGCCGCTGCCGCGCCCGACCGGTCGTCGGCCACCACCACCCGCCGGTGCTCGAACGTCCGCCGCCCCAGCTGGAGGGTGAACGCCACGTCCCCCAGGTCGAGTTCGGGGTGCGCCCCGAGGTAGTCGGCCAGCCGGCCGGCGCTGGCGTCGGCCGCCGCCGCGGTCCGCGCCGAGACCGGCACCACCTGCTGCCGCCGCCCGGTCTCCGGGTCGGCGGGCCTCGCCGCCCGGCGGGGCGGCTCCTGCACCACCAGGTGCACGTTGGTGCCGCCCATGCCGAGCGAGTTCACCCCGGCGATCCGGGGCCGGCCCGCCTCCTCCCACGCCGTCAGCTGCGCGTTGACGTAGAACGGGCTGTGCGCGAAGTCGATCTCCGGGTTGGGGCGTTGGAAGTGCAGGGTCGGCGGCAGCACCCCGTCCCGCACCGCCAGCGAGGTCTTGATCAGGCCGGTGGCGCCGGCCGCCCGGTCCAGGTGGCCCACGTTCGGCTTCACCGAGCCGATCGGGCAGTACTGGTGCCGCTCCGTCGGTCCGAACGCCCTGGTCAGCGCCGCCACCTCGATCGGGTCGCCGAGCGGGGTCCCGGTGCCGTGCGCCTCCACATAGCCGATGTCCTCGGCGGTGACCCGGGCGTCCGCCATCGCGGCGGCCACCACGGCGGCCTGCCCCGCGACGCTGGGTGCCGTGTAACCGACCTTCAGCGCCCCGTCGTTGTTGATGGCCGAGCCGCGGATCACCGACCAGACGTGGTCGCCGTCCCGCAGCGCGTCGCGCAGCCGCTTCAGCACCACCACGGCCGCCCCGTCGCCGAACATGCTGCCCCGGGCCTCCGCGTCGAAGGTCCGCACATGCCCGTCCGGCGATTCCATGCCGCCCGGCGAGTGCCGGTGCCCGATCCGGTCCGGCACCCGCACCGACACGCCGCCGGCCAGCGCCAGCTCGCAGTCCCCGGCGCGCAGCGCCCGGATCGCGCTGTGCGCGGCGACCAGCGAGGTGGAGCAGAACGTCTGCACCGCGACGCTCGGCCCGCGCAGGTCCAGCAGGTAGGAGACGGTGGTGGTCAGGGCGTCCTTGTCGTTGCCCATCACCAGCTCGTAGATGCTGGCGTCCCGCTCGTCGGTGAACTGGTCGGCGATGCCCAGCAGATAGGTGCTCAGGTTGCAGCCGCCGAAGACGCCCACCCGGCCCCGGTGCTCGGGGCGGGCGTAGCCGGCCTGCTCCAGCGCCTCCCAGCAGACCTCGAGGAAGAGCCGCTGCTGCGGGTCGGTCAGCGCCGCCATCCGCGGGCTGAGCCCGAAGAACGCGGCGTCGAAGCCGGTCACGTCGTCCAGCACCGGACGGGCCGGCACATACGCCGGGTCCCGCACCAGCTCCGGATCGACGCCGGCCGCGGCCAGCTCCTCCGGGCTGAAGAAGCTGATCGACTCCACGCCGGCGCGCAGGTTCGCCCAGAACGCCTCGACATCCCCGGCCCCGGGGAACCGGCCGGCCATGCCGACGACGGCGATGTGCCGGTCCAGGTCCTCCTCGCGGTGGTCGCCGCCGAGGCCGTCGCGGTGGTCGTCGCGGGCGGTCCCGCGCTCGGTCGCCCGCGGGGCCACGTGGCCGGGCCGCTGGTCGGCCGCGGGTGGGGCGGCGCTCCGGCGGGTCAGGCCGGCGACGCAGGCCGGCAGCGGGGAGTCGCCGCCCGGCAGCCCGGCCGCCCGCGGCTGCGGGGCCCGCTCCCGTGCCGGCTGCGGGGCCCGCTCCCGTGCCGGCTCCGGCTTCGCGACCGGCTCGGGTATCGGCTCCGATGTCGGTCCCGGCTCCGGGGCCAGCGCGGTCGCCGACTCCGCGTCGAGCAGCCCGGCCAGCGCCCGCACCGTCGGGTGCTCGAACAGCGCCACCGTCGGCACCGCCACGCCCAGCCGCCGCCGCACCTCGCCCAACATCTGGAGCGCCAGCAGCGAGTTGCCGTTCAGGTCGAAGAACGCGTCCCGCGCCCCGACCGGTTCGACACCCAGCGTCCCCGACCAGATCTCGGCCAGCAGCCGCTCGGTCGCGGTGCCCGGCGGCACATACGGCTGCGCCAGCTCCGGGCGCGGGAACCGCGCCGCGGCCGGCGCCACCGGCGCCGGCTCGGCGACCGAAGGCAGCCGGTCGGCCAGCCCGCCGACGGCCGCCACCAGAGCGCCGGCGCCCCGGGTGAGCACCCGGTCGAACGCCTCGGCGGCCTCCGCGCCGCTCATCGCGTGCGCGGCCAGCGCCGCGCCGATCCGGCCCTCGACCCGGTCAGCCGTGCCCGGCCAGGTGTCCCAGGCGACGGTGTACCAGCGCACCGCGCCGCGCCGCCCGCGCACCAGGCTGGCCAGCGCCGCGTTGGCCGCCGCGTAGCCGCCCAGCGTCACCCCGCCCAGCACGGCGGAGGTGGAGGAGAACAACACGCACCAGTCGGGGCGCCGCCCGGCGGGCAGCGCGTCGACCAGCTCGGCCAGCACCCGCGCGCCCTCGACCTTGGCCCCGAACTGCCGGCCCAGCACGGCCTCGTCCAGCTCGGCCAGCGGCAGCAGGGTCGCCGGCCCGGCGTCGGCCGCCGCGTGCACCACCCCGTCGACACGCTCGCCGGCCAGCAGCTCCCGCATCGCCGCCCGGTCCCGCACGTCGATCCTGGGGGTGACCACCTCGGCCCCCAACTCCCGCAGCCGGTCGGCCCGGTCGCCCGGCTCGCCCCGGCCGGTGAGCACCAGCCGGCCGGCGCCGCGCCGCGCCAGGTGCTCGGCCAGCAGCAGCCCGACCGGGCCCAGCCCGCCCGTCACCAGGTAACTGCCGCCGGCCCGCACCGTGGTCGTCGGCCGGGCGGGCGCCGGCTCGTAGGCCGGCAGCCGGCGCTGGCCGGCGCGGTGCGCGGTCAGCGCCGTCTCGGCCGGCGCGGCCAGCTCGGCGGCCACCGCCCGGGCGGCGGCCTCCGGGCCGTAGGCCGGGTCCAGGTCGAGGCAGCGCCGGGTCACCCCGGGGTGCTCCTGCCCGGCGACCACCGGCAGCACGGCCAGCGCGGCCTGGGCCGGCGCCGCCGGCTCAAGGCCGGTGACCCCCTGCCCGCCCCGGGTCACCAGCAACACGGGCGCGACCGCCCCGACCAACCGCCCCGCGACGGCGGCGAGGCCGCCAACGGCCGCGCGGTCGCCGGCCGTACCACCGCCGCGGCCACCGCCGTCATCCGGCGAGCCGGCCGCGTCGCTCGGCGGGCCGCCGGCCAGTGGGCGTGCGGCGGGGGAACTCCCGCCGCCGCCAGCGCTGTTCGGGCCACCGGCCGGTTCGGCGGTGGCGAGCTGGCCACCGGTCCCAGCGGTGGTCCCGGCCGCCTGGCCGCCCGCGAGGGCGGCGCCGCTCGGTGCACCGTCCGCGTCGCCGCGGCCGTTCGCCACGTCGGTGGCCTCGCCGGCGCCGAGCGGAGTCTCGGCTGATCCGTCACCGGAGCCGTCGTGGAACGAACCACCGTCGCCGGCACGGTCGTTCGCCGCGTCGGCTGCCTCGCCGGCGCCGAGGGCGTCCTGCCGCGCACCGGCACCGGCGGTACCGGCTGCGGTGGTCCCGGCGGCTTCGCCGCTCGCCGCCAGCGGCGAGAGGTCGATGACCGTGTCCGGGCGTTCGGTGACCAGGGTGCCGCCGTCCCGGCGGATCAGCGCGGTCAGCGCCTCGGCGACGCCGCCGGCGTCGGCGTCGGGGACGATCAGGTAGCGCCCGGTCAGGGCCGCCCGTTCCGCCGGCTCGGGTGCCAACCGCCACTCCGGACGCAGGAGTTGGACTCGTTCGGCGGTGGCCGGCGCGGCCTGCGGCGGGTCGATCCAGTAGCGCTCGCGCTGGAACGGGTAGCCGGGCAGCCCGACCCGGCGGGGTGACTGGCCGGCCTGGTAGGCCGACCAGTCCAGGGGCGCCCCGGCCACCCACAGCCGGCCGGCCGCCTCGGCGAGCAGCCGCCGCGCGGTGGCCGGGTCGTCCTCGGCGGGCAGCAGCGGCAGCGCGCCGGCCCGGCCCGCGCCCACCTCGACGGTCAGGTCCGGCGGGCCGGCCGGGGCGGCGAAGTCCGCCGCCGCGCAGGCCTGTTCGCTCCAGAACGCGGGGTCCGTCGCCCGCTCGGCGGGCACCGCACGGCCGGTGGTGACCGACCACAGCGGCAGCGGCCGGGTGGCCGGGCTCAGCCGGCCGGTCAGCCAGCGGGTCAGCGCCCCACGCTCCCCGGAGGAGGGCGTGGCGCCCAACCGGGCGCGGCGCGTCGCCAGTTCGGCGGCGTCGCCGGCGCTCAGCACGCCCAGCAGGCGGGCCACCGCCGCGGCGCCGGTGCCGCCGCCGGCCACCGCCGCCGGGGAAACGCCCCAGGAGTCGAGCAGGCCGGCCAGCGCCAGCGCGTGCGCCAGCCCGGCGGCCCACGGCTTCGGCGGTTCGCCCGGCGGCGTGTGCCGGTCCTGTTCCGCCCGGAACGCCGGCTGCTCGGCGCGGAGTTCGGCCGCGCCGGCGGGCTGCGCCGGCAGTCCGCCGAAGAGCAGCGTCACGCCGGGCGCGCCGGCCAGGCCGGTCGGCCCGGCGTCGGCCCGCAGCGCCGCCGCGGCCTCCCGGGCCGTGCCGGCCACCAGGGCGCGCCGGTGCGGGAGTTCGCGGCGGCCGGACTGGAGGGTGTGGGCGATGTCGGCGAGCGCGTCGTCGGTGTCGGCCAGGTGGTCGGCGAGCGCGGCGGTGGCCTGGTCGAGGGCGGTCGCCGAGTGCGCGGACCAGACCAGCAGCCGGGGCCGCCCGGCCGGGGCGGGCCGGCTCGGCGCCGCCGGCGCCTCCTCGACCACCACGTGCGCGTTGGTCCCGCCGATGCCGAAGGCGCTGACGCCGGCCCGCCGGGTCCGCTCCGGCGCGCGCCGCCACGGCTGCCGCTCGGTGACCACGCTCAGTCGGGCGGTGCCGTCGGCCAGCTGCGGGTTGGGCCGTTCGAAGTTGAGGGTGGCCGGCAGCTCGCCGTGGTGCAGGGCCAGCGCGGTCTTGATCAGGCCGGTCACGCCGGCCGCCCGGTCCAGGTGGCCGACGTTGGTCTTCACCGAGCCGATGCGCAGCGACTCGCCGGCGAAGACCCGTTGCAGCGCCGCCAGTTCGGCGGCGTCGCCGAGGGCGGTGCCGGTGCCGTGCGCCTCCAGGTAGTCGAGGTCGCCGGGCGCCAGGCCCGCGGCGGCCAGCGCCTCCTCGATCACCGCGGCCTGCCCGTCCACGCCGGGCGCGGTGAAGCCGACCTTGTGCCCGCCGTCGTTGTTGACGGCCCAGCCGCGCAGCACCGCGTAGACCCGGTCGCCGTCGGCCAGCGCGTCGGCGAGCCGGCGCAGCGCGACGACGCCGACCCCGCTGCCCAGCGGGGCGCCCAGGCCGGCCGCGTCGAACGCCCGGCACCGGCCGTCCGGCGGGGCGATGCCGCCCTCCTGGTAGAGGTAGCCGACCCGCTGCGGCACGGCGACCGAGACGCCGCCGGCCAGCGCCAGGTCGCACTCGAAGTTGGCCAGGCTGTTGGCCGCGACGCAGACCGCGACCAGCGAGGTGGAGCAGGCGCTCTGCACGCTGAACGCCGGGCCGGTCAGCCCCAGCAGGTGCGCGACCCGGGTGGCCAGGGTGTCCTTCTCGTTGCCGAGGGTCACCCCCATGTCGGCGGCGACCCCGGCCGGCGTCAGGTTGTTGGTGAGGTAGGTGCTCCAGGCGCTGCCGGCGAACACGCCGACGGAGCCGTCGAACCTGGCCGGGTCGCGGCCGGCGTCCTCCAGTGCCGCCCAGGCGTGCTCCAGGTACAACCGGTGCTGCGGGTCGAGGAGTTGGGCCTCGCGCGGGTTGATGCCGAACAGGCCGGCGTCGAACTCCTCGACGCCGTCGATGACGGCGCCGGCCCGCACGTAGGCCGGGTCGGCCAGCGCTTCGGCCGGCACGCCGGCGGCCCGCAGCTCGCCCTCGGTGAACTCGGTGATCCCGGACCGGCCGGCCCGCACGGCCGCCCAGAACTCCGCCACGTCACGGGCGCCGGGGAACCGTCCGGCCAGGCCCACCAGGGCGATGTCGGTCGGCGCCGCCTGGTCGTCGCCGGCGGCCCCGCCGGGCTCGGCGCTGTCGGTCTCGGTGTACTCGCTCACGTCATCCTCACTTCCGGGTGCGGGACCGTCGGGCACGGCGCTGCTCGCCCCGTGTCGTGCCGGTGGCCCGCCGGGGCTGGGAACCGCCGTCCAGCGCGGTGGCGAACGCCGCGACGGTGGGGTGCTCGAAGAGGACGGCCGGCGCGATCGGCCGCTCCAGGCGGCGCTCGAACTCCGCGACCATCGCCATCCCGACCAGCGAGTTGCCGCCGAGGTCGAAGAACGCGTCGTGCACGCCGACCTCGTCGATGCCGAGGAACCGGCCCCACAGGTCGGCGACGGTGTGCTCCCACTCGGTGCGCGGCGCCACATAGGCGGTGCGCAGCGCCGGGCGGGCGAACCGGGCGCCGGCGTCGGCCGGTTCGGCCCCCGCGCCCCCGCCGGTCTGCCCGGCCTGTCCGGCCTGTCCGGCCTGTTCGACGAGGCTGGTCAGGCTGTTGAGCGCGGCCAGCGCGCGGACCGTCTCGGGCAGCGGCCGGCGCAGCGCCACGGTGGCGCCGGCCGCGTCGGCGGCGAGCCCGTCCAGCAGGGCGCAGCCCTCCTCGGCGGTGAAGCCGTGCCGGCGGCGGTGCTCGACGCGGTCGGCGCCGGTGTTCTCGTCCGCCCAGGCGTCGTGTTGCCAGTGGCCCCAGGCGACGGACAGCACCCGGGTGGCGGGGGCCGCGCCGGCCAGCGCCTGCGCGTAGGCGTCCAGCACCGCGTTGGCCGCGCAGTAGTCGGCCTCGCCGATCCCGCCGACCACGCTGGCGATCGACGAGTACAGCACCAGCCAGCGCGGTGGCGCCGGCAACGGCCCGTCGGGGCCGAGGAGTTCGACGAGCGGGCCGAGGCCGACGACCTTGGGGTCCAGCGCCGCGCGGGCGTCCGCCGGGTCGAGGCGCGCGGTGAGCCCGCCGCCGGGCCGGCCGGCCGCGTGCACCACGCCGTCCACGGTGCCGAACCTGGCCACCGTCGCGGCGACCGCCCGGCGCAGCTCGTCTGGCACGCCCACGTCCGCCGCCAGCACCAGCACCTCGGCGCCGGCCGCGGTCAGCTCCGCCACCTCGGCGGTGCCGCTCCGGCCCACCAGGGCCAGCCGGCGCACGCCGCGGGCCACCAGGTGGTGGGCCAGGGCCAGGCCGAGGCCGCGGGTCCCGCCGGTGATCAGGAAGGTGCCCGCCGGGTCCCAGACCGCGCCGGAGGCCGGCAGCTCGGTGTGGCCCTTCAACCAGCGCCGGCCGGCCCGCCAGCCGGCCAGCACCGGCTCGGTCACCGGGTCGCCGGCCTCCCACGGGCCGTGGCCCAGCTCCCACAGCAGCGCCTCGGCCTGCTCCCCGGGGTCGGCGTCCGGTGCCAGGTCCACGCCGCGCCAGGCCAGCTCCGGGTACTCGGCCCGCGCGCCCCGGCCCAGCCCGTGCGGCAGGGCCCGGGCCGGCGCGGTGAGTTCGCCGCCGGTGATCTCCTCGGCGCCGGCGCTGACCGTCAGCAGCCGGGCCGGCGAGCCGGCCAGCGCCCGCACGGTCAGCAGCGGCGCGTCGAAACCGAGCCGCAGCGCCGCGCGCAGCGCCTCGTCGCCCGCCCACACGCCGTCGTCCGGCCCGAGCAGGCTCCACAGGTGCACCACCCGCGGCGGCCCGGCCAGCCCGTCGAACACCGCCCGGTGGTGCGCCGGGTCGGTCGGGTCGATCTCGATCCGCCGGCCGTCCCGGCGCAGCGCGGTGCCGGCCAGCACCTCGACCGCGTCGCCGCCGGCCAGCTCGACCAGCCGGCGGCCGAGCACCCCGTCGCTGAAGACCACCAGGGTGCCGGCCGGCGCCTCGGCCGGCCCGGCGCCCGGGCAGCGCCGCCAGACCGGCGCGTACCGGTGGGCCCCGGTGGCGCGGTCCGGCTCGCCCGCCGTGTCGGCGGCCGACGCGGCGGCCGTGGCCTCGGGCCAGAACCTGGTCCGCCGGAACGGGTAGGTCGGCAGCGGGACCGGCCGGCCCGACCCCCCGTCCAGCGCCGTCCAGTCCAACTCCACCCCCCGCTCCCACAGCCGCCCGCAGGTCTCCAGCACGGCGGTCGCCTCGTCCGGGCGGCCGGTGGCCGGCCACGGGCCTGGCAGCGTGCCGAGCACCGCGGGCCGGGCGTCGCCCGGCAGGTTCTGCCGCACCAGGCCGCCCAGGGTCTGCCCCGGGCCCAGCTCCACATAGGCGTCCACGCCGGCCGTCGCGCAGTGCGCCACGCCGTCGGCGAACCGCACCGGCAGGCACAGGTGGTCCGCCCAGTACCGGGGATCGCGCGCCTGCTCGTCGGTCAACGGCCGGCCGGTCGCGTTGGAGACCACCGGCACCCGGGGCACCCCCCGGGCGACGCTCGCCACCAGAGCGGCCAGCTTGTCCTGCGCGGAGCGCAGCAGCGAGGAGTGGAACGGGTGCGCCGAGCGCAGCGGCCGGGCCGCGACGCCCGCCGCGACCAGCCGGCGGGCCGCGGCCTCGGCGGCCGCCGGCGGGCCGCTGAGCACCGTCATGTGCGGCCCGTTGACGGCCGCCACCTCCAGGCCCTCCTCGGCGAGCGTGTCGGCCGGCGCGGCCACCGCGAGCATCCGCCCGGCCGGCGCGGCGGCGATCAGCCGGGCCCGCTCGGTCACCAGCCACAGCGCGTCGGAGAGGGTGAACACCCCGGCCAGGCAGGCCGCGACGTACTCGCCGAGGCTGTAGCCGACCAGCAGGTCGGGTTCGACGCCGCGGGCGGCCAGCAGCCGGGCCAGCGCGTAACTGACGGTGAACAGCAACGGGTGGGCCAGCTCGGCCTGTTCCAGCGCCGGCTCCGCCGCCGGCACCAGCGGCGAGCCGGCCGGCGCGGCATCGGCGTCCGGTACCGCGTGGAAGACCGCCGCCAGGTCGATGCCGCACCGTTCGCCGGCCAGCGCCAGGCAGTGGTCCACCGCCCGGGCGAACTCCGGCTCGTCCCGGTAGAGGGCCTGGCCCAGCCCCAGGTACTGGTCGCCGACGCCGGGCAGCAGGAACGCCACCCGGGGCCGGTCGGCCGCCCGGGCGGGCTCGTGCGGCGCGGCCAGCCGGGCCGCCGCCTCGGCCGGGTCGGCCGCCACCACGGCCCGCCGGTAGGGGTGCTGGGCCCGGCCGGCCTGGAGGGTGTGCGCCAGCTCGGGCAGCGGGCGGTCGCCCGCCACCTTGGCCAGCCGGGTCAGGGACGCGGCGAGCGCCTCGGGGTGCCCGGCCGAGACCGGCAGCAGCCGCGGCCCGCCGGTGGCCGGCACGGCCGGCGGCGGGCCGGGCGGCGCCGCCTCCAGCACCACGTGCGCGTTGGTGCCGGACCAGCCGAACGAGCTGACGCCGGCCACCGGCCGCGCCGGCAGCCCGGTGGCGTCGGTCAGCGGCGCCACCGCCGCGTTCGCCCCCACCATCTCGGCCGGCTCGCGCTGGTTGAGGTTGGCCGGCGCCAGGCCGTGCTCCAGCACCAGCACCGTCTTGATCAGCCCGGCGATGCCGGCCGCCGTGTGGGTGTGGCCGATGTTGGTCTTCACCGCCCCGACCCGCAGCGGCTCGGCCGCCGGGCGCTGCCCGAACACCTCGTGCAGCGCGCCCAGTTCGATCTCGTCACCGAGCCGGGTGCCGGAGCCGTGCGCCTCCACGTAGGCCACCTCGCCCGGCGTCGCCCCGGCGTCGGCCAGCGCCTGCCGCACCACCGCGACCTGGGCGCCCTGGTTCGGCGCGGTCAGCCCGTTGCTGCGCCCGTCCTGGTTGACCGCCGAACCGCGCAGCACCGCCCGCACCCGGTGCCCGGCCCGCTCCGCGTCGGCCAGCCGGGTCAGCAGCACCATCCCGCCGCCCTCGCCCATCACATAGCCGTCCGCCGCCGCGTCGAAGGTGTGGCAGCGGTCGGTGGGGGAGAGCAGCGCGTTGGCGCCGCTGTAGAGGTACAGGAACGGGTGCAGCGCCAGGAAGCCGCCGCCGGCCAGCACGTAGTCGCACTCCCCGGCGCGCAGCGCGCGCACCGCCAGGTGCGTCGCCACCAGCGCGGACGAGCAGGCGGTGTCCAGCGAGAACGCCGGCCCCCGCAGGTCGAAGTGGTACGCCAGCCGCCCGGCGAGCACGCTGCCGAGGCTGCCCTGCCCCATGTACGGGTCGGCCCAGATCCCGGTGCCCTGCCGCTCCACCTGCGTCTGGCCGTACTGGAAGGCGTCCGAGAAGCCGAGCAGCACCCCGGTCCTGCTGCCGGCCAGGCGCGGCGCCGGCGTCCCGGCGTCCTCCATCGCCTCCCACGCCAGCTCCATCATCAGCCGCTGCTGCGGGTCCATCCGCAGCGCCTCCTGCGGCGCGAAGCCGAAGAACTCCGCGTCGAAACCGGCCACATCGGGCAGGAACGCGCCCCGGCGCGGCCGGAACCTGGCGCGTTCCTCGGGCGACAGGTCCAGCGTGAACCGGTCCGGCGGCACCTCGTCGATCGACGCGGCCCGGCCGGCCCGCAGCAGCTCCCAGTAGGCGTCCACGTCGGGGGCGTCGGGGAAGCGACAGGACATGCCGATGACGGCCACCGGTTCGTGGGCGCGGGCGTCCGCGTCGGCGAGCCGCTGACGGGTGTCCGTCAGCTCGGCGGTCACCCGCCGGAGGTACTCGCGCAGCTGGTCCTCGCCGGCCATGGAAACTCCCTGGGCTCAGTGGGCTGGGGTGGGGTGGATGGTCGAGGGGCGGCCGTGGCCGGCCCGCCGTTCTCAGAGCTGGCTGTCGATGAACGCGAAGAGTTCCTCGTCGCTGGTGGTCGGCGGCGGTGGCGCGACCGGCCGGGGCGGCCCGGTCCGCACCGGCGCGCCCAGCCCGGCCAGCGCCTCGGTCAGCAGCGCCACCGCCCGCTCCGCCGGCAGCGCCGGCAGCGTCCGGGCCAGCGCCTCGGCCAGCTCGGCCGCCGGGTCGGGCGCCAGCCGCTCCGCCAGGTGCCGGCCCAGCAGGGTCACCGTCGGGTGGTTGAAGACCAGCGAGGCCGGCAGCCGCAGGCCGGTCGCCGCGCTGATCCGGTTGCGCAGCTCCACCGAGGTCAGCGAGTCCAGGCCCAGCTCGCTGAACGGCCGGTCCGGGTCGACGGTCGCCCCGCTGGCGTGCCCCAGGGCCTCCGCCACCCGCTCCCGGACGAACGCCGTCACCGCCTCGGCATCCGCGAACCGGGGCCGCCCGGCGGCCGGTTCGGCCGCCCCGGCCGCGGGCTCCGCGTCCCGGCGCGGCGCGGGCGCCAGGCCGCGCAGCACCTCGGGCAGCTCCCCGCCCAGCGCGCGCAGCACCCGCCGGTCGAACCTGCTGGCCACCAGCGTCGGCTCGGCGTCCGCCCGCAGCGCCGTGTCGAACAGCGCCAGGCCCTCCCGTTCGGTCAGCGGCACCAGCGCCGCCAGCCGGCGCCGGTCGGCCCCCGACAGGCGCCCGGTCATGCCGGTGGGCAGCTCCCACAGCCCCCACGCCACCGAGACCGCGGGCCGGCCCGCCGCCCGGCGCCGCCGGGCCAGCCCGTCCAGCCGGGCGTTCGCCGCCGCGTAGGCCGCCTGCCCCGGGTTGCCCAGCACCCCGGCCACCGAGGAGAACAACACGAACGCCCGCAGCGGCGCCTCGGCGGTCAGCTCGTCCAACAGCTCCGCGGCCTCCGCCTTCGGCCGCTGCGCCGCGGCCAGCCGCTCCGGCGTCAGCTCCGCCACCGTCCCGTCGGCCAGCTCGCCCGCCGCGTGCACCACGCCCACCAGCCGGCGGCCCGACAGCACCGCGGCCAGCGCCGCCCGGTCGCCGACATCGCAGGCCGCGACCGTGACCGAGGCGCCCAGCGCCGTCAGCTCGGCGGTCAGCTCCGCCGCGCCCGGCGCGGCCGGCCCCCGGCGGGAGACCAACAGCAGCTCGACCACCCCGTGCCGGGCCACCAGATGCCGGGCGACCAGCGCGCCCAGCCCGCCGGTGCCCCCGGTGACCAGCACCGTGCCGTCCGTCAGGTCGACGCCGGCGGCCTCCCCCGCCAGGGCGCCGCGCACCAGCCGGGGCAGCTCCGTGCGGCCGTCCCGCACCCGGAACTGGTCGGCCGGCCCGGCCCCGGCCAGCTCCGCCGGCGCGTCCGCCAGCCCGAACCGGCCCGGATGCTCGGCCATCGCCGACCGCACCAGGCCCCACACCGCCGAGCCGGCCGGCGCGTCCGGGTCGGCCGTGAACACCAGCCGGGCGTCGCCGAACCGCTCCTCGGTCACCCACCGCCGCACCGTCGCCGCCGCCCAGCCGGCCGCCTCGCCCGCCGGCCCGTCCGGCCGACCCACCACCACCAACGGGGGTACGCCGTCGGGGAGTTCGGCGCCGAAGGGCAGCACAAGCGGCGCCGCGTCGGCCGCCCCTGGCACCGGCGCCGGGCCCGCGTCCGCCCAACTCATCCGGTACCACTCGGCCGCCCCGGCGGCCGGCGGGCGCAGCACGGCGTCCTCGATCCAGGCCACCACCGCGCCCCGCTCGTCATAGAGCACCACCTCGCCGCCGCGCACCCGCACCCGCAGCCGCTCCACGCCGGCCCGCACCACCCGCACCCCGCTGACCGCGAACGGCAGCAACAGCCCCTCCGCGGCCAGCAGCAGCGGGTGCAGCGCCGCGTCCAACAGCGCCGGGTGCACCGCGCACGCCTCCGCGCCCGTCACCGGCGCGGCGATCTCGCCCCACCAGCCGTCCGCGTCCCGCCAGGCGGCGGTCAGGCCCCGGAACGCCGGCCCGTACCCGTACCCACGGGCCGTCAGGCCCGCGTAGGCCTCCGCCACCTCGACGGGGGTGGCGTCGGCCGGCGGCCACTGGGCCAGCGGCCCCGGCGCGGCCGCCGGCGCCGTGCTCAGCGCGCCACTGGCGTGCCGGGTCCACGGCCCGTCGTCGCCAACCCTGGCGTGCACCGTCAACGCGCCGTCGACCACCTGCACCTGGAGCGCGACCGCGCCGTCCGCCGGCAGTTCGAGCGGCTGGTGCAGGGTCAGCGTCTCCACCCCAGGCGCCCCGGCCTCGGCCGCCGCCCGCAGCGCCAACTCCACGAACGCGGTGCCCGGCAGCAGCACCCGGCCGTCCACCGCGTGGTCGGCCAGCCAGGGCGCGCCGGCCAGCGACACCCGACCGGTCAGCAGCAGGCCCGCGCCCTCGGCCAGCGGCAGCACGTCCGCCACCAGCGGATGCCCGGCGTGCCGGCTGGCGTGCAGCCAGAACCGGCGCCGCTCGAACGGGTAGCCCGGCAGCTCCAGTTCGGCCCGCACCGGGCCCAGCAGCGCTGGCCAGTCCACCGGCGCGCCCCGCGTCCAGGCCGCGGCGAGCGCGGTCAGGAGCCGGTGCCGGCCACCCTCGCCCCGCCGCAGCGTCCCCACCGCCGCGCCGGCCACCCCCGCGTCGTCCAGGATCTCCGCCACCGCGTTGGTCAGGATCGGGTGCGGGCTGACCTCGACGAACAGCGGCGCGCCCGGCCCGTCCGCCGCCACCGCCCGGACCGCCGCGTCGAACCTGACCCGCTCGGCCAGGTTCCGGTACCAGTAGCCCGGGTCCAGCCGGGAGCCATCGACCAGTGTGCCGGTCAGCGCCGAGCCGATCGTCACCTCGGTGTCCCGCGGCGTCAACGCGCCCAACCGGTCCAGCAGTTCCTCGCGCACCGCGGTCACGTGCGGGGTGTGCGCGGCATACGCCACCGGGGCGCGACGCAGTTGCACCCGGTCCCCGCAGTCGGCGGCGAACTCCTCCATCGCGGCCAGCTCGCCGGCCACCACACAGCCCACCGGGCCGTTGTCCACCGCCACCCACAGCCGGTCCGCCCACGGCGCCAGCCGCGCCTCGACCTCGGCCACCGGCAGGCCCACCGCCAACACCCCGCCGGTGCCGTCCAACGAGCCCACCACCTGGGCTCGCAGCGCGCTGATCCGGGCCGCCTCGGCCAGCGACAGCGCGCCGGCCACCGCCGCCGCGGCGATCTCACCCTGCGAGTGCCCCACCACCGCGGCCGGCTCCACCCCGGCCGCCCGCCACCGGCCGGCCAGCGCGTACATCAGCGCGAACAGCACCGGCTGCACCACGTCGGTCGCGTCCAGCGAGGGCGCGCCCGGCGCACCCCGCAGCACCTCCGTCACCGACCAGCCGGTGTGCGGCGCCAACGCCGCCCCGCAGCGCGCCACGTCGGCCGCGAACTCCGGGTCCTGGTCCAACAGCTCGGTGGCCATCCCGACCCACTGCGCGCCCTGCCCGGGAAAGACCAGCACCGGCCGGGTCTCCGCCGGGGCCACCGCGACCAGCAGCGCCGAATGTGCCTCACCAGCCGCCAACGCGCCCAGCGCCGCGACCAGTTCGGCCCGGTCGGCGGCCACCACCACGGCCCGGTGCGCGAAGCTGGCCCGCCGGGCCAACAGCGGCGCCACGTCCGCCGGCTCGGCGTGCTCCGCCAGCGGCAGCAGCCGGCCCGCCTGTGCCCGCAGCGCGGCCGCCGAACGGGCCGACAGCACCCACACCAACGGCCCGGCCGGCGCCCCGGCCACCTCCGCCGCCGGCGGCGCCTCCTCCAGCACCAGGTGCGCGTTGGTGCCGCTGATCCCGAAGCTGGAGACCGCCGCCCGCCGCGGCCCGGCGCCGGCCGGCCAGGGCCGCGGCTCGGTCAGCAGCCGCACCGCCCCGTCCGACCACCGCACCCGGCCGCTGGGCCGCGCCACGTGCAACGTCCTCGGCAGCAGCCGGTGCCGCAGCGCCAACACCATCTTGATCACGCCGACCACGCCCGCTGCCGCCTGGGTGTGCCCGACGTTCGACTTCACCGAACCCAGCCACGCCGGCGCCTCCCGGTCCTGCCCGTAGGTGGCCAGCAGGGCGTGCGCCTCCACCGGGTCGCCCAGCGCGGTGCCCGTGCCGTGCGCCTCGATCGCCGCCACGTCGGCGGGGGCCAGGCCGGCGTCGGCCAACGCGTCCCTGATCACCCGGCCCTGCGCCTGCCCGTTCGGCGCGGACAGCCCGTTGCTCGCCCCGTCCGAGTTGACCGCCACGCCCCGGATCACCGCCAGCACCCGGTGCCCGTTGCGGCGCGCGTCGGAGAGCCGCTCCAGCAGCAGCACCCCGGCGCCCTCCGCGAACGAGGTGCCGTCCGCCGACTCGTCGAACGCCTTGGCCCGCCCGTCCGGCGCCAGCCCGTTCTGCCGGCTGAACTCCACCAGGTGCCCGGGGTTGGCCATCACCGCCACCCCGCCGGCCAGCGCCAGCGAGCACTCGCCGCGCCGCAGCGCGGCGGTCGCCAGCTGCACCGCGACCAGCGACGAGGAGCACGCGGTGTCCACGGTGAGCGCCGGGCCGCGCAGCCCCAGCGTGTACGCGATCCGGCCGGAGACCACGCTCAGCGTGGTGCCGGTCAGCAGGTGCCCGTCGGCCGCCCCGGTCGGCTGGTGCAGCCGCGGACCGTAGTCGCCGGCCATCGCCCCCACGAACACCCCGGTCGCCGAGTCGGCCAGCCCGGTCGGGTCAAGCCCGGCCCGCTCCACCGCCTCCCAGCAGATCTCCAACATCAGCCGCTGCTGCGGGTCCATCGCCAGCGCCTCGCGCGGGCTGAGCCCGAAGAACTCCGGATCGAAGGCGTCGGCCTCGTGCAGGAAGCTGCCCTGCCGGGTGGCGCAGGCCCCGCCGTGCAGTGCGGCCAGGTCCCAACCCCGGTTGCCAGGAAGCTCGGAGAGGGTCTCCCGCCCCTTGGCCAGCAGCTCCCAGAACCCCTCCGGCGAGTCGATCCCGCTCGGCAGCCGGCACCCCATCCCGACAATGGCGATCGGCTCACCAGCGGCTGCCGCGGGGCCCGCGGCCGGCGCCGCGTCGGAAGTCCCGCCCTGCGCCTGCGCCTGCGCCGGAGCCGCGGCGGCGTCCGGTGACGTGCCCGTGACTCCGCCGACTGTGGCCGGCGTCCGGCCCGTCGCCCCGGCGCCGAACGCCGAGGCTGCCGCCGGCGATGTGCCGGCGCCTCGCGTCGCAGCCGGGCTCGCCGCCGAGGCGTCCGGCCCCTGGCCGGCCGCCGCGCCCGTGCTCTCAGCGCCCTGCGTCGGGCTCTGGCCAGCGTCGGCACCGCCGCCCGTGGCGGGGGCCCCGGCCCCGTGCGTCAGGCCCGCCGCCGAGGCGGCCCGCGCCGCGCCCGTTGTCTCGGCGCCCTGCCCGGCACCGACCTCGCCGGCCGCCCCGGCGCCCCGCACCGTGTTCCCTGCCGCATCCGCGCTCCGCGCCCGCGCCCGACCCGCCGCCCCGGCGCCCAGCGCCGAGGCCGGTGTCGCGCCTGCGGCGGGCGCCTCGTTCAGCGGCACCGCCCCGGCCCCGTGCGTCAGGCCCGCCGCCGAGGCGGCCCGCGCCGAGGGCGGCGTGGCGTCCCGCCGCGCCGCGTGCGCGGCGAGCAGCGTGCGGAGGTGTTCCGCCGCCCGGCGCGGGGTGGGGAAGTCGAAGAGCAGGCTCGACGGGAGTCGCAGGTCGGTCAGGTATTCCAGACGGCGGTGGAGTTCACTGGTCAGCGCCGAGTCGAAGCCCAGGTCGCGGAAGGCGCGGCCCTGTTCCACCGCGTTGGGGTCGGTGTGCCCCAGCACGCCGGCCACCGCCTCGGCCACCAGCGTCCGCGCCTGCCGGGGCGTCGCCCCCGGCGCCCGGCGCCCGGCGGCCTCGGCCACCGGCGCCTCGCCCACCCAGTGCCGCTGCCGCTGGAACGGGTAGGTCGGCAGGTCGACCGGCCGCCCGTCCGGCACCGCCGGCCAGCGCACCGGCAGCCCCGCGACCCACGCCTCCGCCCGGCACGCCGCCCAGCGGGCGGCGCCGCCCTCGTCCCGGCGCAGGGTGCCGACGGTCGCCACCTCGACGCCGGCCCGCTCGGCGGTCTCCGCGATCCCGCCGAGCAGCACCGGGTGCGGGCTGACCTCGACGAACCGGGTGACGCCCCGGCCCAGCGCGGCCTCGGTCGCGGCGCCGAACCGCACCTCGTGCCGCAGGTTCTCGTACCAGTAGTCGGCGTCCAGCCGCGCGGTGTCCAACGGGCCGCCGGTCAGCGTCGAGAGGAACGTGACCTCGGTGGCGACCGGCCGCACCGGCGCCAGCAGCTCCGCCAGCTCGGCGCGGATCGCCGCCACGGCGGGGGAGTGCGAGGCGTAGCCGACCGGCAGCGACTTCACCCGGTGGCCGGCTTCGGCCAGCGTGGCGGCGAGCGCGTCCAGCGCGGCCCTGGGGCCGGAAACCACCACGGAGCGTGGCCCGTTGACGGCGGCGACGCCCACCTCGGGCGCGCCGGGCAGCAGTTCCTCCAGGACCGCGACCGGCGCCCCGACGGAGAGCATCCCGCCGCCGTCCAGCGCCCGCAGCGCCCGGCTGCGCAGCGCCACCACCCGGGCCCCGTCGTCGAGGCTGAGCGCGCCGGCCACGGTGGCCGCCGCGATCTCGCCCTGCGAGTGCCCGATGACGGTCTCCGGCGCCACGCCCACCGACCGCCACAGTTCGGCCAGCGACACCATCACCGCCCACAGCGCCGGCTGCACCACGTCGACCCGCTCCAGCGAGGGGGCGTCCGGCGCGCCGCGCAGCACGTCCAGCGGCGCGTAGTCCACGAACGGGGCCAGCGCGTCCGCGCAGGCCGCCAGGCGGTCCGCCACGGCCGGCGGCCCGGCCAGCAACTCCCTGGCCATCCCGGCCCACTGGGTGCCCTGGCCAGGGAAGACCAGCGCGGTCGCGCCGGGGACGGCGGTGCCCACCACCACGCCGTCGGCCGGCCGCCCCGCGGCGAGCGCGGCCAGCCCGGCGGGCGTGCCGTCCAGCACCACCGCGCGCCGCTCCAGCGCGGCCCGGCCGTGCCGCAGGGTGTGCGCCACGTCGCGCGGGTCCGGCGCCCGGTCGGCGGCCAGCCGCTCGGCCAGCGCGCCGGCCTGGGCGCGCAGCGCCGCCGCCGACCGCGCCGACAGCGGCAGCGCCGGCGCCTCGGCGACGGCCGGCCGGCCCCCGGCCGGTGCCGTCGCGGGCGGTTCCGCCACCACCAGGTGGCAGTTGGTGCCGCCCACGCCGAACGAGCTGACCCCGGCGATCCGCCGCCCCGCCCCCCGGGGCCAGGCGCGGGGCTCGGTCACCACCGCCAGGTTCAGCTCGTCCAGCGGGATGTCCGCGGGCGGCTCGGTGAAGTGCAGGCTGGGCGGCAGCGTGCCCTCGCGCAGCCCCAGCACCACCTTGAGCAGCCCGGCCGCGCCGGCCGCGCCCTCCAAGTGGCCGATGTTGGTCTTCACCGAACCGACCAACAGCGGGCCGGCGGACCGCCGTTCCTCGCCCAGCGCGGCGCCCAGCGCGGCCGCCTCCACCGGGTCGCCGGCCCGGGTGCCGGTGCCGTGCAGCTCCACGTAGGAGACGTCGGCCGCGCGTACCCCGGCGTCCCGGCAGGCCCGCCGGATGACGGCGGCCTGGGCCGGGCCGTGCGGCACGGTCAGCCCCTCGCCGCCGCCGTCGTTGTTGACCGCGCCGCCAAGGATCACCGCGTGCACCCGGTCGCCGTCGGCCACCGCGTCCGCCAGCGGGCGCAGCACCAGCAGCACGCCGCCCTCGCCGCGCGCGTAGCCGTTGGCCCGGCGGTCGAAGGTGTGGCAGCGGCCGTCGGGGGAGAGCGCCCCGAACGCGTCCAGCACCGCGCCGGAGCGCGCGCCAGCGATCAGGTTGACGCCGCCGGCCAGCGCGGTCCGCACGGTGCCGGCCCGCAGGTCCTGGCAGGCGGTGTGCACCGAGACCAGCGACGAGGACTGCCCGGTGTCCAGCGTCAGGCTGGGCCCGCGCAGCCCCAGGTGGTAGGAGACCCGGTTGGCGAGCAGGCCGCGCTGGGTGCCGGTGAAGGTGTGCGGCCCGGGCGGGCCGGCCAGGTGCTCCCAGTCGTTGGCGATGGCGCCCAGGTAGACGCCGGTGTCGCTGTCCCGCAGCGCGGTGGGCGCCACCCGGGCGTGCTCCAGGGACTCCCAGGCCAGTTCGAGGACCAGCCGGGCCTGGGGGTCGAGCACGGCGGCCTCGCGCGGCGAGATGCCGAAGAAGCCGGCGTCGAAGCCGTCGATCGCGGGCAGGAAACCGCCCCGCCGCGGGGCGCCCGCCGGCCACCGCCCGGGCGGCGGCTCGGCCACCGCGTCACCGCCGGCGGACAACAGCCGCCAGAACTCGTCGGGGTTCGCGCCGCCCGGCAGCCGGCAGGCCAGACCGACGACGGCGATCGGCGCACCGTGCGCGCTTTCCGCACTCCTGGAGGACATTCACTCACCAACCGTCGCGAGGCGTTGCGGACAGAACATCGAACAGCACATCGGGCAGACATCGAACGGCGAACCGGCCAGTGGATCGACCGGCCTACCGGGTGGCACGACCCGCGGCCAACCGGACGGAAAAGCGGCCGGCAAACCGCGCGGTGACCCGTCGGAAACCCAGCGGAGAACCGAGTGGATAACCGAAGGGAAAAACCGAAGGGAACGAACGAGAACAGGGGTGATCGAGCGGTGACAAAGGTGCGGTTCACCGAGGAGGGGAAACGCGGAATCGTCGTCGCGCCGCCCCGTTTCACCCCGGCCTGATGGACACCGATCCTGGGCCGCCGCCGCCCGGCCGGTCAAGAAGAGCACCCCCGGGGCCGGTGACAGGAAACGCTGGTCAGGAAGTGGTCAACGGCCCCACCCACGCCGCACCCGGCCCCTACCCAGCCACCTGAGCTGCACGGATGTGGCCATTCGGTGGACCTGCGGGGGAGGTGTGCGGGGGTCGGCCGGGGAATATGGGGAGCCGCTACCCATGCGGAACGCGGCCCCGGTTGGGAACGTGCAGGGAGCGTCGCCGGCCGGTTCTGGCCGGCCGCCAGAACGCTTCGGTAAGGCCCGCCCGGGCCGGCCGGAAAAGGCCGGACCGAGCAGGCGACAGCGCGCAGCGCGCACAAGGGGGATGAGGTATGGCCGCCACGACCACCGCGACAACGCCGGACGAGACGCTTTTCGAGCGCGCGGCCGGCG
Source organism: Streptomyces chisholmiae (assembly GCF_031845445.1). NCBI lineage: Bacteria > Bacillati > Actinomycetota > Actinomycetes > Kitasatosporales > Streptomycetaceae > Streptomyces > Streptomyces chisholmiae. The sequence continues at coordinate 164,506 of NZ_JAVREO010000007.1, forward strand.
GCCTGCACATCGGCGGAATTCCCGCCGGGCGACTCGCCGAACGGGTCGGCAGCACCCCGTTCTTCGCCTACGACCGGGCGCTGATCACCCGCCGGGTGGCCGCCGTCCGGGCCGCGCTGCCCGCCGACGTCCACCTCAGCTACGCGGTCAAGGCCAACCCGATGCCCGCCGTGCTGCACCACCTGGCCGGCCTGGTCGACGGCTTCGACGTCGCCTCCGGCGGCGAGCTGCGGCACGCCCTGGACACCCCGGTCAGCGCCGACCGGATCAGCTTCGCCGGCCCGGGCAAGAGCACCGCCGAACTCCGCCAGGCGGTCGCCGCCGGCGTCACCGTCGAGCTGGAGTCGGCCACCGAGCTGGCCCGGGTGCGGGAGCTGGCCGACGACCTCGGCCGGCCGGCCCGCCTCGCGCTGCGGGTCAACCCCGACTTCGCCCTCAAGGGCGCCGGCATGCGCATGGGCGGCGGCCCCCAGCAGTTCGGGGTGGACGCCGAACGCGTCCCCGAGCTGGTCGCCGAGATCACCGCCGCCGGCCTCGACCTGCTGGGCTTCCACGTCTTCGCCGGCTCGCAGAACCTCCGCGCGGACAGCATCCGGGAGGCGCAGACCGCCACCGTCGAACTCCTGCTGCGGCTGGCCGACACCCTGCCCGGGCCACTGCGCTACCTCAACCTCGGCGGCGGCTTCGGCATCCCCTACGCGACCAGGGACACCCCGCTGGACCTGCCAGGCGTCGGCACCCACCTGGCCGACCTGCTGGCGACCCGGATCCGCCCCCGCCACCCGGCCGCCCGGGTGGCCCTGGAACTGGGCCGCTACCTGGTCGGCGAGGCCGGCGTCTACCTGACCCGGGTCGTCGACCGCAAGGAGTCAAGGGGCACCACCTTCCTGGTGGTCGACGGCGGGCTGCACCACCAGCTCGCCGCCTCCGGCAACTTCGGCCAGGTGATCCGCCGCAACTACCCCGTCGCCGTCGCCCACCGCGCGGCCGGCCCGACCGCCGACGCCCCGTCGGAGACCGTCACCGTCGTCGGCTGCCTGTGCACCCCGCTGGACCTGCTCGGCGACCGGGTGGAGCTGCCGCGCGCCGAGATCGGCGACCTGATCGCCGTCTTCCAGGCCGGCGCCTACGGCCGCACCGCCTCGCCCAGCGCCTTCCTCGGCCACCCGGAGCCCGTCGAGGTCCTGGTCTGAAGCACGCGCCCGCCCGGCCCACCACGCACCCGTCCACCCGCGGCCGGCCCACCGGCCGCCCACCACCCGAACCCAGGGGGTTACCAGTGCGGACTCTCGACCCGAGAGACGTGCAGCGGACCGGCACCGTCCACCCGTCGGCCACCGCCGCCCAGCCCGGCACCACCCACCCGCACCCCGAGGCCCCCCAGCGCCCGGCCGCCACCCTCCGCGCGGTCCCCGACGACCTGCCGGCCGCGCCCGCCTTCCGGGTGCTCGGCCTGCTCCAGGTCGTCGGCGCCGAGCAGGTGTTGGTCACCGCCCGCCGCCAACAGGTGGTGCTCGCCCTGCTGTTGCTCAACGCCAACCGGCTGGTCACGCTGGACGGGCTGGTCGCCGGCCTGTGGGACGGCGACCCGCCGGCCACCGCCAGGGCCCAGGTGCAGACCGCGATCTCCGCGCTGCGGCGCCTGCTCGCCCGCGCCGGCCTCGGCGAACGCATCCACACCCGGGGCGTCGGCTACGTCATCGAGGTGGCGCCAGGCGAACTCGACCTCACGGTCTTCGACGAACTGCTCGCCCGCGGCCGGGCCGCCCTGGACACCGCCGACCCGCACCGGGCCCGCCGGGCGTTCCGGGAGGCGCTGGCGCTCTGGCGCGGCGAGCCGGTCGCCGGCGTCGACGGCCGGCTGGTCGCCGCCCACCGGGCCCGGATCGCCGAACGCCGGGTCGGCGCCGTCGAGGAGTGCGTCGAGGCCGAACTCCGCCTCGGCCTGCACCGCGAGACCCTCGGCGAACTGACCCAGCTGGTCGCCGAACACCCCCTGCGGGAACGCCTCGTGGGCCAGCTGATGACCGCGCTCTACCGGGCCGACCGGCGGGTCGAGGCGCTGGCCGCCTACCGCGCGCTGCGCGCCGCCCTCGTCACCGAACTCGGCCTGGAGCCGAGCGCCGCGCTGCGCCGACTGCACCAGGACGTGCTGGCCGACCGGGTCGACCACGGGCCGTCCCAGCCGGCCGCCGGCGCCGCCCGCCCGGTGCCCAGGATGCTGCCCGCCCGGCCGGCGGGACCGCTCGCCCACGCCGACCGACTCGCCGCCCTGCGGCGGCAGTTGCTCGCCGACCCCGCCCCGGCCGGCGCCCGGGTCGCCGTCCTCACCGGGCGGGCCGGCGTCGGCACCTCGACCCTCGCCGTCGCCGCCGGCCACGCCCTGGCCGACGACTTCCCCGACGGGCAGCTCTACGCCCGGCTGACCGACCGCGCCGGCCGCCCCAGGGACAGCGCCGAGGTGCTGGAGGGGCTGCTGCGCGGGCTCGGCCTGGCCGTCGCCGAGATCCCGCCCGACCTGGGGGCCAGGGCCGCCCTCTACCGCAGCGCCCTCGCCGGCCGCCGGGTGCTGGTGGTGCTGGAGGACGCCGCCGACGAGGCCCACCTCGCGCCCCTGCTGCCCGGCGACCCGCGCTGCCCGCTGATCGTCACCACCCGCTGCCGCACCCTCGCCCCGGCCGGCGCCGCCCGGCACGAACTGGCCCCGCTGGACGCCGACCGGGGCGCCGAACTGCTCGCCACCCTCCCCGGGTTGACCCCGGGCCCCGACGAGGACGCGGCCGCCCGCCAGCTGGTCGAACTCTGCGGCGGCCTGCCGCTCGCCCTGGCCGGCGCCGCCGCCCGGCTCGCCGCCCGCCCGCACTGGCGCCTCACCGACCTGGTGGCAGGGCTGCGCGCCGAGGACACCCGCCTGGACCGGCTCGGCCACCACGGCGTGGACGTCCGCGCCAGCCTGCGCCGCACCCTGGACCAACTGCCCGCCCCGGCCCGCCGCCTGTTCGCCCGGCTCGGCCTGCTGCCGCCCGGCCCCTTCCCCGGCTGGGTCGCCCAGGCGCTGCTCGGCGACGCCTCCGGCGCCCCGGCCGAGGTACTGGAGACGCTGGTCGAGACCCGGCTCGTCGAGGCCACCAGCCGCGCCCGGGGCGCCGTCGGCTACCGCCTCCACCCCCTCGACCGGGTGCTGGCCCGCGAGTTGGCACACGGCCGCGAGACCACGGAGGAGCGGGCCGCGGCGCTGCGCCGGGTCTTCGGCGGCTGGCTCGCGCTGGCCGACCAGGCCGCCGACCGGCGGGGCCGCCCCCGCGCCCCCGGCCGCGCCCGCCGCTGGCCCCCGGCCGCCCCCCTGACCACCGGCGCACCCACCACCGCCGAGGAGTGGCGGGACGGCCTGCTGGCCGCCGCCGAACTGGCCGAAGCGGCCCAGGAGCCCGGCTACTGCTGGGAGTTGGTGCTCGCCGCGGCGGGAGCGCCGGCGCCGGCCCGCCACCCGGCCGACTGGCCGGCCGCCGTCGAACGCGCCCTGCGCGGCGCCCGCACCGCCGGCGACCCGGCCGGCGAGGCCGCGCTGTCCCGGCTGCTGCCGTCCCGGCCGGCCACCAGCGGCGCCGAACCGTGCGCCCACGTCCTCGCCGGCCGGGCCTCCGGCCGGTTGGAACCCCGCCGGCCGCCACTCGGCCAGTCGGCGCTCGTCAGGAAGGAACCGACCCCATGACCGTCGGAGTGGCCCTGCCGGCCGGTGACACCGCGGGGACGACCAACGCGGTGACCGAACTCATCGCCCAGACCCGCCAGTTCGCCGAGCTGGGCGGCACCGCGGTCTGGTTCAGCCAGCTCTTCGACCACGACGCCGTCACCCTGGCCGCGCTCGCCGGCCGCGAGGTGCCCGGCGTCCGGGTCGGCACCCAGGTGGTGCCGCTCTACCCGCGGCACCCGCTGACCCTGGCCGCCCAGGCGCAGACCGCGGCCGCCGCCACCGGCGGCCGCTTCACCCTGGGCGTCGGCACCGGCGTGCGCGGCCTGCTGGAACCCGCCTACGGCACGCCCTACCCGCCGCCCATCGGCCACCTGCGGGAGGCCCTCACCGTGCTCCGGCAGGCCCTCGACGGCGGCCAGCCCCGGTTCGCCGGCCGCACCGTCACCGCCCGCCCGCCGCTGCCCACCGCCGTGCCGGGCGGCGCCGGCACCCCGCTGCTGGTCGCCGCGATGGGGCCGCAGGCCCTCCAGGTGGCCGGCGAACTGGCCGACGGCACCCTGCCGTTCCTCGCCGGCCCCCGCACCCTCGCGGAGCGGATCGTCCCGGCCCTCACCCGGGCCGCGCGGGACGCCGGCCGCCCGGCACCCCGGATCGTCGCCGCGGTGCCCGCCGTGGTCACCGACGACCCGGAGGTGGTGCAGCAGATCGCCGCGGTGCGGCTGGGCGCCTACGCCGACATCCCCTCCTACCGCCGGATGGTGGCCGCCGAGGGCGCCTCCCACCCGGTGGAGCTGGCCCTGGTCGGCGACGAACGGACGGTGACCGCCGGCATCCGCCGCTACTTCGACGCCGGCGCCACCGAGGTGGTCCTCACCCAGACCGGCCTCCGCTCCACCTCCGACCGCCTCCGCACCTGGCACCTCGCCGCCGACCTGACCCCCTGAAGGACCGACCCCGGCCCGCTGCGCCTCGCTGCCGCCTCGCCGGCGGCGAGCCGTCGCTGGCGGCGGCGATGAGTTTCTGGGGCCGGCCGGGTCTGACCTGGTATGACGCGCATCATCGCTGACATCTCGGTCTCCCTGGACGGCTTCGTCACCGGGCCCGATCCCGGCCCCGACAACGGGCTGGGGGACGGCGGCGAGGCCCTGCACACCTGGGCGTTCTCCGACGACGCCGACGACCGCCGGATCCTGCGGGAGGCGACGGCCCGTTCGGGGGCCGTCGTGCTCGGGCGCCGGCTCTTCGACGTGGTCGACGGGCCGCACGGCTGGGACGCGGAGACCGGCTACGGTGCCGGCGAGGCCGGCGAGCCCGCGTTCTTCGTGGTGACCACCGCGCCGCCGCCGGCGGTGCGGCTGGCCGACCTGGACTGGACCTTCGTCACCACCGGCCTGCCCGCCGCCGTCGCCGCCGCCCGGGAGGCCGCCGAGGCGGCCTCCCTGGCCAGCGGCCTGGACCTCGACGTCGTGCTGATGGGCGGCGGCGCGACCATCCGCTCCGCGTTCGACGCCGGGCTGGTCGACCGGCTGACGCTGCACCTGGCGCCCGTCGTGCTGGGCGGCGGCACACCGCTCTTCCACGGCGCGGCGCCGCGCGGCCTGGTGCGGCGGAGCGTCACCGTGACCTCGACCGTCACCCACCTCACCTACGACGTCGGCGGACCCCACGACGCCGGCTGAGCACCACCCCGACCGGTCAACGGCGCCCCGGCCGGGCGTCGTTGACCGGGTCGTCCGCCGCCTCGGCGTCCAGCGCGGCGGCCAGCGCGCACACCGCCTCCCGGTTGTTCTGGGAGGTCTTGGTGATCAGGCTGGCGACGTGCTTCTCCACCGTGCGCGGCGAGATGTGCAGCCGGCGCGCGATGTCCTTGTTGCTCGGCTGGTCGGCCAGCATCAGGAACACCTCGTACTCCCGCACCGTCACACCCGCCGTGCGCAGCGGCAGCGGTATCCGGTCGGCGCCCGTGCGGTGCTGCGGCACGGAGGCACCGGCCCGCCGCAGCAGCGCCCGGCAGGCCCCGGCCACGGTCGGGATCGAGGTCTGCTGGAAGTAGTGCTCAGCGCGCCGCAGCCACGGCACCGGATCGCCCCAGCCGCCGCGCAGCGCCTCCTCCGCCAGCAGCCGCAGCCCCAGGTGCAGCGCCAGCGGGTGCGGCGCCGCCAGCTCCTGTGCGGCCTGCGCCGCCGCCAGCGCCTCCCGGGGCCGCTCCTCCCGGCTGAGCAGCACCGCGTGCGCCAGCAGCACGAAGTGCCGGTTCCACCGCATCCGGCCGGCCGCGGTGTCCACCACCTCCTCGTACCTGGCGCGGTCGGCGGAGCCGTCCAGCACCTTCAGGAACAACTCAAGGCCGTGCCGGCCGCCGAGGTGGAAGACGGTGGGGCTGCGGCGGGCCAGCTCGGAGAGGCTGGCCAGCTCCGCCAGGGCGCGCTCCCGGTCCTCCTCCAGCAGCGAGCAGAACACCCGGCCCAGGCCGATCACCAGCGGCTCCTCCGGCGAGCCCCGGCCATCCCAGCGCTCGAACTCGGCCAGCTCCCGCTCCATCGTCGCCCGGTCGCCCCGATGCGCCGCGGCCGTCGCCCGGGTCATCAGCACGTAGCGCACCACCGATTCGAGCCGCAGCCGGCTGGCCGTCGCCAGCGTCTCGTCGATCTGCCGGGCCAGCTCGGCCTGCCGGCCGGTCAGCACGGCGTTCAGATAGAGGATGCCGTCGCTGATGTAGACCACCGGGACCGCGCCGAGGCGCAGCGCCTCCTCCCTGGCCTGCACCAGCCCCTCCGTCGCCCCCTCGGCCAGCCAACGGTCCCCGCCGATCCGGGACATGGCGTAGATCCGCAGGATGGGCAGGTTGTGCCGCTCGGCGAGGCGCAGCGCCTGCCGGGAGCAGCCCGTCGCCTCGTCGAGGTTCCGCTCCCGGGCCAGGATGCCGCGCAGCTGCCAGGCCTCGCAGGCCACCACCGGCAGGTCGTGCCGGTCGGCCGCCTCGATGGCCCGCCGGGCCAGCCGCTCGGCCTGCCGGATCCGGCCCGGCCCCGGCGTCTCCACCGCCAGGTACGCCTCCACCACGTCGATCCGGGCGGACTCCCGCTCGTCGGGCTCGGCGCTGAGCAGCCCGCGCGCCAGCGCCACCTGCTCGTTGCCGTCCGCCCAACGGCCGGCCACATAGGCGGCCTTGGCGAGCTTGGTGTGCAGCGCGGCGACCTGGAGGGTGGCCAGCCCGGCGTGCACCAGCTCGGCGGGGCGCTGCACCAGGGCGAACGCCCGCTCGAAGTCACCGCCCTCGGCGAGCGCCGGGACCAGCTGCTGGAGCGCCTCGGCGCGCGCCGCGAGGTCCGAGCCGCCGGCCAGCAGCCGCTCCGCGCGCTCCAGCAGGGTGACCGCCGAGCCGACCGCGCCGCTGGACAGCGCCCGCCGGCCGGCCTCCGTGAAGAGCCGGCCGGCCCGCCCGCCCTGGCCGGCGGCGGCCCGCAGCTCGCCGGCCAACGGGCACCAGGCGCCCGGCAGTTCGGGATGCAGCTCCTCGATGGCGTCGGCCGCCTGGGCGCTGAGCGTGGCGCGGCTGCCCGGCGTCAGCTGGGCGAACATCGACTCCACCGTCAGCGGGTGGCGGAAGGCGTACCAGTCGGGGGCCGGCTCGTCCGGCACCACCAACTGGGCGGCCACCCCCGCGTGCAGGTGGCTGAGCAGGCTGCGGTCGTCCACGCCGGTCATCCGCTGGAGCACCGACAGCGAGAAGCGCCGGCCGAGCACGGCGGCGGCCGACAGCAGCCGCAGCCCCTGCGGACCCAGCCGGTCGACCCGGCGCACCGTGCCCCACAGCAGGGCGCTGGAGACGTCGCTGTGCGGCGCGCCGTCGGTGCGCCAGCCGTCCCCGGCCCGCACCAGCGAGCCGCCGCTGATCATGCCCTGCAGTAACTCCTCGACCAGGAACGGGTTGCCGGCGCTGTCGTTCCACACGTAGTCGAGCGCGGCCTCGGGGACGTCCCGGGGGGCCACGCCCAGGCAGGAGCCGACCAGCCGGCCCACCTCGGCGCGGTCCAGCGGGGCCAGCCGGAACAGGGTGCTGATCCGGCGCCGCTCGGTCGCCGTGGCCAGCGTCATGGCCGGGCAGTCCTCGGCGCGGATGGTGGCCAGCAGCAGCACCGGCAGGCCCGGCGCGTTGTCGATCAGGTACTCCAGGACGGCCAGCGTCTCGGTGTCGGTGTCGTGCAGGTCCTCCAGCACGAGCAGGAGGCCCCGGTCCCGGCCGAGCGCGGTCAGCAGCCGCAGCAGGGCCTCGCCGAGCACCACCATGGAGCCGCTGTCCTGCTGGTCCCCGGCGAGGTCGGGCACCAGCCGGCCCAGCACCGTGCGGTACGGCCCGAGGTGTGGGTCGGCGAGCAGGGCGTCCGCCTCCTGGCCGCGGAACAGCGGCAACAGTGCCTCGCTGAGCGGCCGGAGCGGCGTCACCGGACCGATGGCGCTGCTCCGGCCGCGCAGGACCCGCATCCGCTCCTCGAAGGCGGCACCGGCTATCTCCGCGGCCAGCCGCGACTTGCCGATGCCGGCCTCTCCGACGAGGAAGACCCCGCTGCCGCCGCCGTGCCTGGCTGCGCGCAACAGGTCGCCCAGTTGGGCGACTTCCGAGTCACGACCGATGATGTGGGTGGCATGGACTGGCATGGGCCCGGATCGTAGCGCCTGGGGCTGACACAACGGGGATAACACGGATAACGGGGGGCATCAGCGCGGTCAGATGATGGATACCGAGGTGTTGGGAAGGTCGCCCAGGCTGGCGATCATGCCGCTGCCCAGGGCGAGTCCGGCCAACACCCGCACGCCGGCGCCGACCCGGTTGCGGCCCCGCAGCGGCGGCGGCCCCGCCGGGTCGTCCGCGTCGTCCTCGGCCGGGGTGGCGCCTTCCCGGGTGCCGGGCTCGGCCGACGCCAGGAGCGCGGCGTCGTCGGCCGCGTCGGCGGATCTGGGCGGGTCGTTGGGGCCGGTCGTGGGCGCGAGGTGGGGGGTCTCCGGCGACGCCGACGGGTGCTCGGGACGCTGGGGGACGATCGGCTGGCTCATGGAAGGTCCGTTTCTGTGAGGGAGCGGGAACCATGCTGGTGGATCTGGCGTGGGGCGGAACGCCCCGGCGCCGGCTGGAGCAGCAGCACCGAGGGGACGATGTCGGGCAGCGCCAACCGGAGCAGTCCGTAGCCTATGCCGGACAGGCCGCTCAACAGCCCCGGCGTGGGCAGGTGTTGGGGCGTGCCACAGCGGTGGCCGTGCCGGTGCAGGGAGCCGAGGAGGGCGCCCGAGCGGCGGGTGAGGGCGGCGGCGGCCGGCGGGTGGCCGTGGGCGGCGAGCGCGGCCAGCGCCTCCAGCACGCCGAGTTCGCCGTGACAGGGGCTCAGGTCGGCGCTGGGCGGCGTCCGGGTCAGCAGGTCGAGGGCGCGGGCGGTCTCGGCCGGCGCGCCCGGGCCGGCGGCGGAGGCCAGCAGCACGCCGGCCAGCCCCGCGCACCAGCCGGCGTCGGCACCGGGCCGGCCCGTCACCTCGGCGAGGGCGGCCCGCAGCGCCGCCGCCCCGGCCGGCGCGGTCGCCGGCCGGCGGAGCAGCGCCCAGCCGACCCCGGCGCGGCCGGCGGCGAAGCCGGGCCCGGCCGCCGGGCCGGCCGCCGCGTCCAGCGCGTCGGCCAGCCGGTCGGCGAGCGCGCCGGCCGCCGGCAGCCCGTGCTCCCGGTGGACGGCGTCGGCCGCGGCCAGCGCCCCGGCCGTGCCGGCCGCGAGGCCGGGCGCCGGGCCCTGGCTGGCCAGCGCGAGCGCCTCGACGGCCGTCGGCAGCAGCCCGAGGTCGTCGCCGAGGAGGGTGGCCAGCCGGCTGGTCGCGTAGGTGAGGCCGCCCAGCCCGTGGAAGGCGCCCGGGCCGACCGCCGCGCCCAGCGCCGGGTCGGCCGCCAGCGCGGGCAGCAGCCCGGGCAGCGCGGCCAACGCGCGGCCGGCCAGGTCGGTGTAGCGGCCGACGCCGGTCAGCCGCCCCAACTGGGCGAGGAACAGGGCGACTCCGGGGTAGCCCTGGCCGAGCCCCGCGCCCATCGGCAGCACCGTCCAGCAGCGGTCGTCCACCAGCTCAAGACCCAGCCAGTTGGCCCGCCCCGCGCCGTGCACCGCGCGGCCGACGATCTCGTCGGCGATGCCGCAGGCCGCGGCGAGGAACTGCTCGGGGTCGGGCACCACGGCCGGTGCCGGCGGCCCGGCGGGGGCCGGCCGGTGGAACGGCGCGCCGGCCGACGGCCGGGTGGTGGCCAGGCTGGCCGAGACGATCCACTCCTGGCCGTGCCGGTCCACCTCGTCCATGGCGGTGAGCTTGCGGCGGGTGCCGGTCAGCGCCGGCTCGGCGAGCAGCCCGGGCAGCCGGGTGCCGTCCGCGCACCACACGTCGGCGGCCACCGGCCGGTGGAAGAAGACCGGCAGGTCGCCCGCCCACAGGTCGGCGACCTCCGCCTCGATCAGCGCCGTCCGCAGCGGGTCCCCGGCCGAGTCGGCGCCCAGCACGGCGAAGACGGCGTCCCGGTCCAGCGCGTCGGCCAGCACCTCCGGATGGCTGGCCTCGAAGAGCAGCGTCGCGTACAGCCGGGACGGGCGGACGATCAGCCGGGCCGGCAGCGCGCCGGCCCCCGCCAGCGGCCCGCCCGGGCCGAGCAGCGTGCCCCGGTGCGCGACGATCGCGTCGTAGGCGGCGCGGAACCCGATCAGCAGCGCCGCCTCGAAGTCCCCGGCCGGCACCGCCGAGCCGTCCGGCACCGGCAGGTTGTGGGCCGCCGCGTGCGGCACCGGGCCGCGCACCAGCCGCATCCGGTCGGTGCCGGCGTCCCGCCAGGTGTAGCCCTCGCCCAGGCCGCCGCCGCGCCCGCCGAGCGCCGAGACGTCCCGGACGCCGTGCTCGTCCACCAGGGGCAGCGGCAGCGCCCCGGTCCGGTGCACCGAGGCGGCCAACGCCTGGGCCGCCGGGTCGGGACCGGCCAGGGTGGCCTCCGGCAGCGCCGGGTGGAGCAGCGTCTCGGTGTCGATGGGCACCGGGTGGTCGCCGTCCGCGACCAGGTTCTCCAGGTGCAGGTCGGTCGCGTCCACCGCGTGCAGCAGCGCGGTCAGCGCGCCCTGCCGGCGGTAGAACCTGGCCAGTTCGCCGGTGCCCCGGCAGGGCCGGTGGGCGACGAACTCCACCCAGCCGTAGCCGTCGCCGGTCACCAGCCGGGGCGTACGGGTGCCCAGCCCCGGCAGTCGTTCCTCCAGCCAGCCGGTCAGCTCGCCGAGCAGGCGCTGTCCGTCCTGGGCGCGGGGCTTGGCCAGCACCCGCCGGCCGTCGGCGAACCGCAGCAGGGTGGTGGAGCGGCCGCCCTGGTGCGGGTCGCCGAGCCCGGGCTCGACCGCCACCAGCGGCCCCGGGTCAACGCCGGCCAGCAGCTCGGCGACGATCCGGGGGCGGTCGGCGGCGAACCGGGTCAGCAACTCGTCCACGGTGGCGACCGCGGCCAGGCACTCCTGCGCCCACAGCCGGGCCAGCACGGGGTAGCGGGTGACCAGCGCGGTCAGCCCGGGGCGGGCGGCGGCCCTGGCGAGGAAGTCGGCGAACCGGTCGGCCGGTTCGGCGCCCCGCAGCCGGCCGGCCCGGCCGGCCCCGGCCAGCTCCCGGACCAGGACCCGGGCGCCGCGCTCGGCGAGCCGGCCGGCCAGCCGGCGCTCAAGCCCGGCCAGCACCTCGGTCAACGCGACTGGCGCGTCGGGGAGTTGGCGCAGCCGCCGGGCCAGGTCGCGGTCCGCCAGCCGGCTCAGCGGGCGCACCACGGGCAGGAACACCCGGGCGTCGCCGGCCGCCTCGTCCGTCGTCGCCGGCGTCGGCCAGTCGCCGTCCGGGGTGGCCAGCGCGCGCTCCACGAACTCCGCCCACGGCGGGCGGGCGCGGCGCGCCGCCAGGCACTCGGCCGGCTCGGCCCGGAGCGCGGCCAGCGCGCCGGGAGGTAGACCGAGCCGGGCCGCGCGCTCGGCGAGCCCACCCTGGTCCGGCGCCGCCCACGCGGGCTCGCCGGCCGGCGTGGCCGGCGGCACGGCGGGGGCCGGCAGCCGCTCCACGAGCGCCAGGCCGCGCGCCCACCACCAGGTGGGCGGCGGGGCGTCAGGCTCGTCGGGAACCGGGGGAGGGATCACGTGGGCATGCTGGCAGAAACGGTGGGTGATCCGGATGGGTAGTCACTACCCGCATTTAGCCGCGCGGCCCAGCCGACACCCCCACGCCCAGGTCAGCGGCCCCGTCCGGCATCCCGGCCGGCACCGGCGCCGCCTCGACCGCCGCCGGCAGGGACCGCCAACGCAGCCGGGTCACCGGCCGGGTGGTGGCCAACGCCCCCACGCAGCCGTCCGGCAGCGGCAGGTCCCGCAGCAGCACCGGCCCGGCCGGCCAGCCCGGCACCCCGTCGGCCACCGCGCGCGGGCCGGCGACGTCCACCAGCCGGGGCGCGGCCCGCAGGCCGAGGCCGGTCAGCTTCATCGCCGCCTCCTTGCGGGTCCACGCCGACAGCAGCCAGCCGGGCCGCTCGGCCGCCGGCAGTTCGGCGCACCGCCGCCGCTCGTCGGGCGTCAGCGACGCCCGGGCCAGCCCCACCGGATCGCGCGCGGCGCCCGGTGCCTCCAGATCGACGCCGACCGGCGCGCCCCCCGTCACCGCGACCAGCAGCCAGCCGCCGGCGTGCGCCACCGAGTGCACCAGGTCGGGTCGCCCGACGAACCGGGGCGGCCCGTGGCCGCGCGCGCCACAGTGCGTACAGGACCGGTCGGTGCGCACCGCCGCCGGCGGCCCGCCCAGGTACCTGGCGCCGATCAGCCGTTGCGCGGCCCGCGAGGTGACCAGCTCGGCGGCGGCCGGGGTGCCGGCCAGCCGCTCGGCGCGGGCCCGCTCCGCCGGGTCGAGCAGCGGCAGCCAGCCGGCGCGCGGCCGGACCGGGACCAGCCACAGGTGGCACTCGCCGGGCGGCGGGATCACGCCGGCCCCCGCGCCGCGCCGCGCGCGCCACCCGCCGGTGCCCCGGCGGCCAGCTCCGCCAGCAACAACCGCACCGCGACGTGCAGTTGCTCGTCCTCGGCGGCCGGTCCCAGCCGTGGTGGCCGCGCCACCTCGCGGTCCGGTAGCACCCCCCGGTTCTCCAGCAGGTCGCCCACACCGTCCAGGTAGAACCGGAACTCCGGCTGGGTGGTGACCGTGCCGTCCGCCAGCAGCTGCCGGGGCCAGGTGGCGACCACCCCGCCCCAGGTGCGCCGGCCCACCAGCCGGCCCAGGCCCCGCTGGCGGAAGCCGTGCGCGAAGATTTCCCCGTCGGAGCCGGTGTGCTCGTTCACCAGCACGGCCAGCGCCCCGGTGCTCGCCTCGGCCGGGTGCCTGGTCCGCGCCCCGCGCCGGCCCCGGCGCTCCCCGCCGCCGCGCCGGGCCAGCAGGTCCAGCAGCAGCGGCGAGATGTGCCCGCCGGTGTTGTACCGCACGTCCACCAACAGGCCCTCGTGGTCCAGTTCGCCGAGGAAGCCGCGCACGAAGTCGGCGTAGCCGGTGCCGAGCATGTCCGGCACGTGGAGATAGCCGAGCCGGCCCGCCGACAGCTTCGCCACCAGCTCCCGGTTGCCGGCCACCCAGTCCAGGTGCCGGGCCCGGTACTCGCTGTCGGCCGCCCGCACGGTCACCCGCCGGGCCGGGCCCCCGCCGTGCCGCAGGGTCAGCTCGACCTCCCGGTCGGCCTGTCCGACCAGCAGCTCTCCCGGCCCGGCCGGGCCCACCGGCCGGCCGTCCACGGCGGTCACCGTGTCACCCGGCCGCACGTCCACGCCCGGCCGCCGGCACGGCGAGGTGGCCTTGGCCTGCCACGGGTCGCCGCGCAGCACCCGGGCGATCCGCCACTCGCCGGCCGGCGCCGTCTCGTCCCAGTCCACGCCCAGCAGGCCCTGGCTGTGGCCGGGCCGGTCCGGGTACTCGCCGCCCTGCTCGTAGGCGTGCGAGGTGCCCAGCTCGCCCTGGAGTTCCCAGATCAGGTCGGACAACTCCGAGCGGCAGGCGACCCGTTCGGCCAGCGGCGCGTACCGCTCGTAGACCGCCGGCCAGTCCAGGCCGGCCATGTCGGCGTCCCAGAACGACTCCCGTTGCAGCCGCCACGCCTCGCGGAACATCTGCCGCCACTCGCCGGCCGGCCGCAGCGGCACCCGCGCCCGGTCCAGGTCGACCCAGCCGGTGTGCGCGCCGGTCGGGGCGTCCGTCCCCGGGTGCTCGGCGACCAGCCGGGCCACGGAGTCGGTGGGCAGCAGCCGCAGCCGGTCACCGCAGCGGTAGAGCAGCGTCTCCCCGTCCGGGGCGGCGGCCAGCTCGTCCAGCGGGCCGAGCCACTCGGCGGTGGCGTCAGGGCCCGCCCAGGTGACGAGCGTGACCTGGGCCTCCGGCGCGCCGGGCTGCCGGTCGTCGGCGGCCGGCAGCAGCGGCTGGGTCAGCAGCAACGCGCCGCCCGGCACCCCGAACAGGCCGGTGTAGCGGCCCTCCGGCACCGGCATCGGTGTCGCCCGGTCGGCGATCCCGGCCAGCTCGATCTCCACCGGGCCGCTCTCCCCGCCGTCGCCGGCCCCGCCCTCGCCCTCCGTCTCGGCCTCCGCTTCGGCCTCCGCTTCGGCCTGGGCCCGGGCCGAAGCGACCAGCGCGGCCTGCCCGGCCGGGCCGAAGGGCACCGGGTCGGCGGCCCGCAGCGGCACCAGGTACGGCCGGGTGCCGAACGGGAAGCCCAGGTCGAACCGCACCTGGTCGTACTCCGCGTGCAGCTCACGCTGGCCCAGGAAGTACAGGAACCGGCCCTGCGGATCGAAGGCCGGGCAACTGTCCCGCAGCACCGGCTCGCTGACCTGGTGCACCCGCCCGGTCGCCGCCTCCGCCAGCCGGATCGCCGAGCGGTGCTGGTCCAGCGGGAAGGTGTAGGCCAGCCAGCGGCCGTCAGGCGACCACGCCAGCTCGCCGATCCGGTCCGCGTCCGAGGTGTCCACCAGGCGCGGCGTCGCGCCCTCGGCCGAGGTGTCCACCAGCCACAGCTGCTGCCGGTTGGTGGCGTACCCGACCAGCGGTCCCGCCGGCGCGGCGGCCAGCTCGCTGACGCAGCCGAAGCCGCCGCCCACCAGCTCGTCCTCCGCCGGCCCGCCCTCGGCGGCGAGCGTCACCAGCCGCTCCTCCGGCCCCTCGTCGGCCGCCACCGCCACCAGCCGCTCGCCGTCCGCCAGCCAGTCCAGCAGCCGGTAGCGCACCCCCTCGGCCCGGCCGTGCCACCGCACCGGGCCCGACCACGGGGCCAGCGTCACCGCCTGGCCGCGGGCCGCCACCGCCAGCCGGCCGCCGTCCGGGCTCAGCCGGACGTCGTCCAGGTACTCGCCCGGCGGCACGAACCGGCGGGCGCAGCCGGCGCGCGCGCCGGCCAGCTCCACCTCCACCGGCCGGGCCGGCCCGTCGCCCGGGGTCAGCAGCCACAGCTCGGCCCCCGACTGGTAGCTCAACCGCCGCCCGTCGCTGGTCAACTGGCGGGCGTAGTACGTCTCGTGGTCGGTGTGCCGGGTCAGCCCGGTGCCGTCCGGGCGGCAGGAGTAGACCTGCGCGACGCCCTCGTGGTCGGACAGGAAGTAGACCTCCTCCCCGGCCCAGCACGGGCTGGCCAGATTCCCCGGCAGCTCAAGCAGTCGCCGCGCCGGCGCCAACTCGTCGTCGGCCAGCCACAGTTCGCCGGCACTGCCGCCCCGGTACCGCTTCCAACGGGCCGGGTCGCCGGTGTTGTGGCCGATCACCACCCGGCCGCCGGGGCCGAAGGCCACACTGTCGGCCGGGCCGCCCAGCAGCCGGGGGCGGCCGCCCGCCGGGTCGACCGCGAACAGCCGCTGCCCGAAGCCGTAGGGCAGCCCCGCCGCGCTGGCGTAGACGATCTCCCCGGTCCGCGGGTGCCAGTCCACCGTGGCGCAGCGCGCGCCCTGGAACGTCAGCCGCCGCGCCGGGCCGCCGGCCGCCGGCATCACGTACACCTCGGTCGGCCCGTCCTCGGTGCCGGTGAACGCGATCCACGCCCCGTCGGGGGAGACCCGCGCCCGGGTGGCCTCGCCCCGGCCGGCCGTCAGCCGGCTGGCCCGGCCGCCCGCCGCCGGCACCGACCACAGGTCGTCCTCGCAGGTGAAGACGATGCCCTCGGCGTAGGGCACCGGAAACCGCAGATAGCCGCTCACCCGGCGTCCCCCGTCCTGGCCCGGATCCGCTCGGCCACCCGCCGCCGCCGGTCGGCCCGCAGCGCCCGGTCGGCCGCCACGTCCTCCTCGGTCAGCGTCCAGTAGCAGGTGGCCCGCCACTCGCCGACCGTGTACGAGTCGTAGGCGCACCTGACCTGCCGGTTGGCGGCCAGCGAAGCGGCGGACTGGAGCATCGTGTTGTGCTCCAGCACCTGGTTGACGACCACCCGCATGTTCAGCTCGGCCCGCACGTAGTCGTGCGCCGCCTCCACGGCCAGCGCCCCCAAGCCGCCCCGGTAGCGGGGCAGCATCCCGAAGGACAGCTCGCAGCTCTGGTGGCGCCAGTCGACCGAGGTGATCCAGGCGAAGCCCATCACCCGCCCGCCGGCCGTGCAGAGGGTGAAGATCCGCCGCTCCGCCTGCCGTTCGGCGATCGTCCGGTGCACGTCGGCCACCAGGTCGGCGTCCGCCGCCTGCACCGCGAAGTCCGACAGGTTCGCCTGGAACCTGGCCTCCCGCAGCAGTTCGAGCCGGAGCGGGATGTCCTCCGCCGCGAAGTGCCGCACCGTCACGGACGCCATGCCGCCACCGCCTTCCCGAACCCGGCCCCGAACAGGACCCGCACGTCGTGGTACGCCCCCGAGCCGTAGCCGTGGTCCCGCAGCACCCCGAGCTCCGTGAAGCCGGCGCCCCGGAACGCGGCCACCGCCGGGGCGCCGTCCGGCACCAGCGCCAGCCCGGAGGTGGTCCTGCGGTAGGTCACCAGGAACCCCACCAGGGCGCGCACCGCCGCCGGCTCGTCCGAGGTGCAGGCCACCAGCGCCTGTCGTGGCTGGCGCGGGTTGGGCGCGGCGCCCACCAGCGCGTCGCCGGCCCGGAACACCCGCCCCTCGACCCCCGCCAGCGTCCGCGCCAGCAGCGCGTCGTTCTGCGTCACCGGATCGAGGTCGAGGAAGCCGCGCGCCGCGGCGCCCGCCGCGCGCAGCGCCGCCGCGGCCCCCGCGTCGTCCAGCGCGGTCAGCTCAGTCATCCCGGACCACCCCCCAGATCTCCCGGTCCACCGCGCGGCCGGCCAGCCACAGGTGCTCCGGCACGGTCGCCTCCCGCACCAGCCCGGCCTTGGACAAAGTCCCGGCCAGACCCCCGTCGGCCGGCGCCACCAGCGGCGTCACCCAGCCGTGGAGCCGGTGCAGGTTCAACCGGCGCAGCCCGTGCGCCACGGCGGCGGCCAGCAGCGCGTCCAGCCCCTCGGGCACCGGGTGCCGCACGCCGATCTCCAACCGCGCCCGCCGGCGCACCCAGTCGATGTCGGTGTACCGCACGAAGGCGGCGTCCCCCGCCACACACAGCTCCTCGTCCCCCTCGCCGGACGGCGGCGGCACCGAGGTGAACGGCGCCAGCGCCGGCCAGTTCGGCAGCGGCAGCCCCAACAGCTCGCCCGGCGGCCACGGGCCGCTCAGCAACTCGGCGTCCCGGTCGCGGTATCCACGCAGTCTCATCCCGCCGGACTCCAGACCCGGGCGAAGAAGACCTGCCCGAACCGGTCGCCGTCCCGTGCCGTCACCTCGGCCAACACGCCCTCCTCGACCAGCGGCAGCCGCCGCGCCACCCGCAGGCCCCTGGCGTCGTGGCTGGCGAACCGGGTGGACAGCCGCACGATCTCGTGGTGCCAGTGGCCGGCCAGCTCCACCTCCGCGTAGGCCGCGGCCCACCAGGACTCCGGCACCGCTCGGGAGAGCCGCAGGGTCAGCAGGAAGCCGCCGCCGTGCTCCGCCCCGTCGGGGCTGAGCGCGTACAGGCCGACCACCCGCCCGCCGGCCAGCAGCACCCGGGTGTCGTCGCCGAGCAGCGCCACGATCTCCGCGGTCGAGCGGGTGTCCGGCTGGTCGGTTCGGTAGTGGAAGTCCGGCTCCTCGAAGAGCGCGAGCACCGCCGCCAGGTCGGCCGGCCCGAAGGGGCGGCTGGACCAGGGCGGCGGGCTGGTGTGGGGGTCGGTCAACGGGATCCCTCCCTGCGGGGCGCCGCGTCCGGCGCGACGGTCAGACGGAGCATGTGACTGGTGCCGTCCATGAACTCGAAGGCCATGACGTCCCGGCACCACTTCTCCAACAGCGGCCGCTCCACCAGCGCGCCGGCCGGCAGCACCGACTCGGCCCACCGGCCGACCTCGACGGCCAGCGCGGCGGTGTGCAGCTTGGCGAGCGACGGGGGCCGCCGGTCGTCCGGGTCGGCGTCGGAGGCGGCCGCCAGGTCGTAGAGCAGCTCCCGGGCGGCGTCCAGCCGGGCGGTGACCGGCCGGTGCCCGTCCCAGCCGGGCCGCAGCGCGCGCACCTCGTCCCGCATGGCGTAGCCGGCGCCCAGCGCCTGGGCGGCGATCTGCAGCCGCACCACGCCGAACGCCCGGTTGGCGCCCCACAGGCCGCGCCGGGAGGCCGGCAGCCGCCGGCCCAGCAGGTGCTCGGCCGGCACCGGCACGCCGTCGAAGGTCAGCTCGCCCAGCCTGGCGCCGCGCAGCCCCAGCATCTCCAGGTCGGACCCGCCGAGCCCGGGCGCGCCCCGGCGCAGCAGCACCGCCCGGATGGCCAGCGGGGTCGGGCCGGTCCTGGCGAAGACCACGCCGATCTCGCCGCGCACCGCGTTCGCCACATAGCGCTTGACGCCGTGCAGCCGGTAGCCGCCGGCGTCGTCCCCGGCCAGCCGGGTGCGCATCGCGGTGGCGTCGCTGCCGTGCTCCGGCTCCGTCATGCCGAAGAACGTCCAGCAGCCGTGCCGCGCCAACGTCCCGTAGAAGTAGTCCTGTTGGTCCCGGTCGCCGAGGGCGTCCACGGTGAGCCCGGCCAGCGAGGGCGCGGCGCAGGCGTTCAACGCGCCCACGTCGCCCCGGGCCAGCTCCACGTTGCCCACCACCCGGGCCAGGGCGCTGTCGGCGAACGGCTCGGCCCAGCCGGGCACCGCCGCGGCCCGGTGCCGCCGCGGGGTGCCGACCACGCGCAGCAGCTCAAGCGCCGCGTTGGCCCGCAGCCGGTCGGTGTCCCGCGGCTCGGCGTCCACCGCCAGCGCGATCTCCCGCAGCTCGCCGGCCAGTTCACGGCAGCCGGCGCGCAGCTCCCGCAGCTCGGCGGTCAGCCTCGCCACGACGCGACCTTCCCCGGCAGCCAGCAGTTCGCCGTCAGTCGGGCCACGAACGCGGTCCGCGCCGCGCCCGGCCCGGCGTAGCCGGAGGCGCCCAGCAGCTTGGTCAACTCCCAGTCCAGCTCGGTCAGCCGGTGGTGGCACTCGACGACGGTGCCGGTCAGGTCGCCGGCCACCAGCAGGGTGCGGCGCACCGTCTCGACGGTCACCTGCGCGTCGGCCAGCGCGCCCTGCACCAGCTGCTTGCGGAGCGTCGGCTCGCCGCCGGAGACCCGCGCGGCGAGGTGGGCCACCACCCGGTCCCGCAGGCCGCGGGTGGTGCCGAGCCGGAGGGCGGCCAACCGGGCGGCCAGCCGGGTCCTTTCCTCCTCCGGCAGCGCCCGCCGGGTGGTGCGACGGACGAAGCTGACGCCCTCCCGGGCGGCCAGCCGGTGCGTCACCAGGGTCGCGCCGGGCGGCACGGCGTCGCTCGGCAGCGCGGCCAGCCGGCCGGGGGCCGCGTCGGCGCCGGCCCCGTCCAGGGCCAGCGCGAGCCCGGCGGCCAGGCCCTGGGTGCGGCCGGCGCGTTCACACGCCTCGATCGCGTCTCGCATGGTTCCTCCGTGACGGCGAGCTGGCGGTGTGGCGCCGGAGCGGACTCCGCCGCCACACCGCCGGGGATCAGGCGACGACCTTGTGGGCGATCGCCTTGTGCGCGATGGCCTTGTGCGCGATCGCCTTGTGGGCCACGATCTTGTGGGCCACGATCTTGTGCGCGATGGCCTTGTGGGCGATCGCCTTGTGCGCGATGACCTTGTGCGCGATCACCTTGTGGGCGATCGCCTTCGTGGCGACATGCTTGGTCATGTGACTCTCCTTCGTAAAACGGCGAGTTCTCACTGGAATTCAGCCCGACTCCGGCAGCCGCCGGTGCCGGGACGAAAAAGAGACTCCTCTTGTCGAATTCCCGCTGTCAACGGCAGCAATATGCCGCCCGGTTGATGTCACCGCCGACCTGAAGACGAAATGCGTCGGCGTCGGCGACTATTCAGCTGACCACCGGCCACCGCCGAACGAGCGGTGCCGGTCGGGCCAACAGCCGACGACCAACAGCGGACGAGGGGAGGCGCGCATGCCACCGGTGCGGAGCGCGAACCTGTGCTGGGGCCAGCACCACCATGTGCTGCGCTACCTGGCCGCCCCGGCCGCCTCCCGGCACGAGGCGCACATCGCGACCAGCTACCCACTGCCCCCGGGCTGCACCACCGAGCACGTGCGGGCCGCGCTCACCCACCTGGTCCGCCGGCACGAGGGCCTGCGCACCGTCTACGACCTGAACGCCGCGCCCTGGCCGCGCCAGCTGGTGCGGCCCCCCGCGCCGCCCCCGATGGTCGAGGTATCCGTCGAGCAGGACCCGGCCGCCGAGGTCAGGCGGCTCACCGAGACCCCCTTCGACCTGGCCGCCGAGGGCCCGCTGCGGGCCTGCCTGATCACCTCGGGCGACCAACTCCGGCGGCTGCACCTGGTCTTCAACCACCTGGCCTTCGACGACGTGGCCCTCGACCAGCTCAGCGCCGAACTCGACGCGCTGCTGGCCGCCCGGGTCGCCGGCCGGCCCGCCGCGCTGCCGCCGGTCGCCGACCAGCCCGTCGACCTCGCCACCCGGGAGGCCGGCACCCACCCGGAGACCGCGCTGGCGCACTGGCGCGAGGAGATCCGGGCGCTGCCCACCGACATCCACGCCGCCCGCAGGACCGCCACCGGGACCGCCGCCAGGGCCGCCGAACCCGCCGCGCACAGCGCCTCGTTGACGGTGCCCGGCCTGCTGGCCGCCACCCGGGCGATCGCCGCCAACGCGCACGTCTGGCCGGCCGCCGTACATGTCGCCGGCTACGCCGTCGCGTTGGCCGCGCACACCGGCCGGCGCCGGGTGCCGCACCGGCTGTACACCAGCCAACGCGCCGCCAGCGCCCTGCCGTCCGTGCTGACCTGCATGTCCCACCCGCTGCTGTGCGCGCTCGACCTGACCGACGACCCGCCGTTCAGCGAGGTGCTGCGGCGGGCCGCCACCCGGGTGCGGCAGGCCATGGCCAACGGGCACGTGCCCTTCGACCGGATCGACGAGCTGGTGGCCGCCGAAAGCGCCCGCCGCGGCCAGTCGGTGCGGGTCGCCTCGGAGCTGAACTTCCTGGACAACGCGCCCCGTTCGTGCCGCACCGGCCGCGACCGCTTCGTCTGGAACGCCGCCCCGCTGGACTGGGCGCGCGCCGGCTCCGACCTCTACCTGCGGGTCTACGAGTGGTCCGACGGCGTCACCCTCGCCCTCCAGGCGCTCGACGAGATCGCCGACCGCGCGGCCGTGGAGCGGTTCCTGCGCGGCTACGCGGCGCTGCTGACCGCGCACGCGGACCCGACGGTCGACCTGCGGGTCGAGGAGGCGGTCCGGCTGGTGGGCCTCACCCCGCCGGCCGAGACCGCCACCCCGGCGCCCGCCGACGCCACCCCCGGTGCCGCCCCGCACCCCGCCCACCCGGCGCTGGCCGCGGCGGTCGCCGAGGTCAACGGCCTGGACCTGGTCGACCTCGCGGACTCCTACCCGGCCGCCGGCGGCCGGCTGCTGCGGCTGCCCCGGGTGCTGGCCGCGCTCGCCGACCGGGGCTGGACGGGCACCCTCGGCGACCTGGCCGCCCCCCGTCCGCTGCGCGCGGTCGCCGACACGCTGCGCCCCTGCCCACCGTCGAACTCCGGGAGAACCCGATGAATTTCGTGGAACGCCTGAAACAAGACCTGACCGGAGACCCAGGATCGCGTTTCGTGTTTCTCAACAACTTCGAGGTGGAGAGAAGTTGGGCGGTCGGGGAGCCCAAACTCCCCGGCGCCGGAATTTCCTTCGCCGGCACCACGGTCAACCGGATGGAGGAAATGGGCGCGCTGCTGGCCGACACCGGCGACCTGGTGCTGCTCAAGGCCCCCATGGACGCGGCGTTCACCGACTACCTCGGCGGTCTGGGCGCCGCCGCCGGCCAGGTGCTGGCCGCCGAGCGCAGCACCCCCGAGCACACCGTCACCGAGGACGCCCTCGACTCCCCTGAGCTGCTGGGCCGGCTGCGTGCGCTGGCCGACGGCCGCACCTACCTGATGCCGCTGGGCATCTCCCCGGCCGAGGAGGCGCTGGCCAAGGAGACCGGGCTGCCGCTGGCCGGCCCGTCGGCCCAGGTCTGCAAGCACGTCAACGGCAAGATCTTCAGCCGCCGGCTGGTCGAGCGCCTCGGCCTGCGCGCCGTGCCCGGCGCCGTCTGCGAAACCGTCGGCGAGCTGCGCGGCACCCTTGAGGCCCTGCTCGCCGGCGGCGGCCGGGTGGTCGTCAAGGAGTCGCTCGGCGTCTCCGGACGAGGCATGGTCCAGGTGCGCGACGAACGCGGCGCCGCCCGCCTGCTGCGGCTGATCGAACGCCGGGGCGCCGACGCCCCGGCCCGGCTGGTCGTCGAGAGCTGGATCGAAGGTGCCCAGGACCTCAACTACCAGCTGGTGGTGGGCAGCGGGGGCCAGGTCAGGTTCGAGACCGTGAAGGCGGCCGTGCTGCGCGAGGGCGTCCACCAGGGGCACCGCTTCCCGGTCGAGCTGCCCGCCACCGCCGAGGCCGAGCTGCGCACCGCCGTCGAGCTGATCGGCGCCGCCCTCTTCGAGGAGGGCTACCACGGCGTCGTCGGCGTGGACGCCATGCTCACCGCCGACGGCACCCTCTACCCCTGCCTGGAGATCAACGCCAGGTTCAACATGTCCACCTACCAGAGCCGGATCGCCGAACGGTTCATCCCCGCCGGCCACCACGCCATCGCGGCCACCTTCGGGCTGCGGCCCAGCCGGCCGCACACCTTCCCCGAGGTCGCCGACGCCCTCGGCGAGCTGCTGCTGCGCACCCCTGGCCGGTCCGGCGTGCTGATCAACAACTTCGCCACGCTGAACGCGGCGGCCACCGGGACCGGCAGCTTCCACGGCCGGCTGTACGGCATCTGCGTCGCCCCCACCGCCGAGGCGGCGCTCACGGTACGCGACACGGCGGAGCACCGCCTGCGGGAGCTGACGGAGGGTCAGGCATGAACGTCCAGGGCATCAGCTACGAGGAGCTGGCCGAGGAGTTCGGCACCCCGCTCTACGTCTACGACGCCGAGCGGCTGACCGGCGCCGTCACCGGCCTGCGCACCGCGCTCCACCCGCGCCTTGAGGTCTTCTACTCGCTTAAGGCCAACCCCAACATCAGCGTCTACGCCACCCTGCGGTCCGGCGGCGCCCGCGCCGAGGTGTCCTCCCTGGTCGAGCTGCGCACCGCGCTGACCGCCGGCACCCCGCCCGAGGACGTCATCTTCCTCGGCCCTGGCAAGAGCCAGCGGGAGCTGACCGCCTGCCTGGACGCCGGCGTCTACGCGATCGTCTGCGAGTCCTTCGACGAACTCGACGACATCGAACGGTTGGCCGCCGAACGCGGCCAGCGCCAGCGCGTCCTGCTCCGGGTCAACCCGGCCCTGGCGATCAGCGGCTCCCGCCTGACCATGGGCGGCAAGCCCCGCCAGTTCGGCATCGACGAGGAGCAGGTGCTGGCCGCCGGCGACCTCACCGCCCGCTACCGGCACGCCGACGTGGCCGGCGTCCACGTCTACCTCGGCACCCGCATCCTGGACGCCGAGGTGGTCGGCAAGAACACCCGCTACATCCTGGACCTGGCCGAGCGGGTCGC
Organism: Streptomyces chisholmiae; assembly: GCF_031845445.1. Lineage (NCBI taxonomy): Bacteria > Bacillati > Actinomycetota > Actinomycetes > Kitasatosporales > Streptomycetaceae > Streptomyces > Streptomyces chisholmiae. Next base: position 188,291 of record NZ_JAVREO010000007.1, read on the forward strand.
CGCCGCCACCGGCATCCGGCTGGACGCCGTCGACATCGGCGGCGGCCTGGGCGTGCCCTACTTCGACGGCGAGGAGGAGCTGGCCGCCGCCGACGTCGCCGACCAACTCAACCCGCTGCTCGACAAGTTCGCCGGCGCCCACCCGGAGACCCGGCTCATCATGGAGTCCGGCCGCTACCTCGCCGGCGGCGCCGGCACCTACGTCTTCCGGGTCCGCTACGTCAAGGAGTCCATGGGGGAGCGGTTCGCCGTCGCCGACGGCGGCACCCACCACCACATGGCGGCCGTCGGCATCGGCTCCTTCGTCAAGCGGAACTTCCCCGCCGAGCTGCTCACCGAACGCCCCACCGGCGAGGTCGGCCCGTGGAACGTCACCGGGCCGCTGTGCACCCCCAACGACTCCGTACTCAAACGCGCCGAACTGCCCGCGCTGCGCCCCGGCGACCTGGTCGGCCTGCGCAACTCCGGCGCCTACGGCCCGACCGCCTCGCCCGGCCTCTTCCTCAGCCACGGCTACCCCGCCGAGGTCCTGGTCCGGGCCGGCCGCGCCCACCTGGTGCGCGAGCGCGATCAGCCCGACGACCTGCTGCGCCCGCAGCGCCTGATCAGCCCCACCGACGAAACCGCCGCAACCGCCGAAACCGCCGAAGGAGAGCAGCCCTGATGGACCGTTCGGAGATCGTTGACCAGCTGCGCGCCGCGCTCTCCGCGGTGCTCAACCGACCCCTCGACCGGTTCGACCCCGACCTGAGCCTCTTCGACGACCTCGGCCTGGACTCCACCAGCGTCATCGAGCTGCTGATGAGCCTGGAGGACACCGTCGGCCTGGAGATCGACCCGGACGAGCTGGGCCCCGAGGTCTTCCGCACCGTCGGTTCCCTCACCGACTACGTCGAGGCCGGTTTCGGCAAGGCGACCGCGGTCTGACATGGCCGTCGGACTCTCCCGAATCGCGGTGCGGCTGCCCCGCCGGACGGAGCCGGTCGCCGACGTGCTCGCCCGCACCGGCCACGGCCCGCTGGAACGCAAGGTGTTCACCCGGATCTACGGCCTGCGCGACACCCCGACCCTGGCCCCCGACGAACGGATGGCCGACCTGCTCGTCGAGGCTGGCACCGCCGCCCTCGACGGCGGACAGGCGCAGCTGGTGCTCTACGGGCACACCATGCTCACCCAGGAGTTCCAGCTGGACGGCGGCTTCGCCGACCGGCTCCGGGCGGGCCTGGGCCTGCCGGACGCCGAACTCTACGGCGTCAGCCACGTCAACTGCGTCTCCGTGCTCCGCTCCCTGGAGCTGGCCCACCGCTACCTGCGGCGGCCCACCGCCACCCAAGAGGACCGGGTGCTGGTCATCGGCGGCGACCAGGCCAGCGTGCACGAGGCGTCCCGGGTCATCCCCGCGATGGCCGTCGGCGGCGACGGCGCGGTCGGCGTCGTCGCCCGCCGGGGCGCCGGCCGCTACCGCTACTTAGGCGGCGCCACCCTCCGGGACGTCCGCTTCCACCGCAACCTCCAGCTCTCCCGCGACGACAGCCGCCTCTTCGGCGAGGTCTGCCAGCGCGGCGCGGTCGAGGTGGTGACCCGCGCCGCGCTCGCCGCCGGCCTGTCGACCGGCGACATCGACTGGGTGATGCCGCACCTGTCCAACCGGATGTTCTGGCGCACCTTCAGCGCCGGCACCGGCATCCCGGCCGACCGGATCTGCCTGGACCTGATCGCCGAACGCGGCCACAACTTCGGCGGCGACGCCCTGATGGCCCTCGAACACGCAGACCGCGCCGGCCAGTTGCGGCCCGGCGACCGCTGCGCCCTGGTCTCCCTGGCGTTGGGCGCCTACTTCCAGGCCACGCTGGTCGAAGTTCAGGAGGATTCCCGATGACAACCGCCCTACGGGACGCCCTGCCGGAGTGCGAGCGCCTGGCCCGCCAGGAGGGCCTGGCCGCCGGGCTGGCCGCCGCCGTCGCCGACACCGAGGTGGCCGCCACCGCCCCCGGCCGGTACGCGGCCGTGCCCGAGGCAGGCCTGTCCGCCGACGCCCCGGTGCGCCGCCACCGCCTCGCCGACCACGAGGGGGTGGTCTTCCTGGCCACCCCGGGCACCGCCCCGCACCCCCCGGCCGCGCTGGTCGACGTCGGCCGGCGGCTGGCCGCCGCCCGCATCGGCCTGGTCCGCCGGCTGCTGGACCAGGCCGTCGAGCACCTCACCGGCCGGGTCTCCGGCGACGAGCCGCTGATCCGCAAGCAGCTGGTCACCGGCGCCATCGCCGACGCCCTCACCGAGATCGAGCTGCTCCGCGTCCAGGTCCACGGCCAGGACGACCCGGGCGCCCTCGCCGACGCCCACGACCGGCTCGACGACCTCGGCTGGGAGGTGCTGAAGCTCTTCGGCGCCGCCGGCTACATCGCCGACCACCCGGCCCGGGCCCTGCACGTCTCGGTCCTGGTCGGCAACACCTGGGTCGTCCGGGACGGGGGCCAGCCGTGATCGAGCTCGACGCGCGCCTGCGCGCCATCCGCGACACCCACCGCGAGGCCGCCGCCGACCTGCGGGCCCGCGCCCTGGCCATCGACACCGACCCGGACGCCATGGCCGAACACCTGGACTCGCCCACCTACGCGCTGATCCGCGAGTCCAGCATCCCCGCCGCCCACCGTGCCCCCGACGCCGCGGCCCGCCCGGACCGGGGCACCTGCCTGGAGAGCATCGTCGGCCTCGTCGAGCTGTTCCAGGGCGACGTCGCCACCCTGCTGGCCTGCCCGTCCCCCGCGCTGGCCGGCGTCTTCGTCGAACTCCTCGGCGACGAGGAGCAGAAGGCCCGCTTCTACGGCCGGCTCGCAGACGGGCAGACCTGGTCCTGCTTCGCCATGTCCGAGGAGGCAGCCGGCAACGACGCCACCGCCATGACCAGCCGGCTCACCCCGGACGGCGCCGGCGGCTGGCTGCTGCACGGCGCCAAGCGGTACATCGGCCACGGGGCGCGGGCCGGCGTCGGCGTGGTCTTCGCCCGCACCGGCCGCTCCGCGCTGTCCATCCGCGCCGTCCTCGTCGAACTGCCGCTGCCCGGCTGGCACGCCGAGCGGCTGGAGATGGTCGGCCTGCGCGGCGCCTACCTGAGCGAGCTGCGCTTCGACGGCGTGCCGATCCCCGGCGACGCGCTCCTCGGCCAGCACCTGCCGGTCACCCGCCGCGGCATCTGGGGCGCCATGACCACCTTCCACAACATGCGGATGCAGCTGGCCGCCGCCGCCGTCGGCACCAGCCTGGCCATGGCCGAGTACGTCGCCGAGCACCGCAAGACCGCCGCCGGGCTGCCCCTGGTGCTGGCCCGCGCCGAGGCCGCCCGCCAACTCGTCTACCAGGCCGCCGCGCAGCTCGACGTCACCCCCGAACGCGGCTACCTCTCCAGCGTCGCCAAGCTGGGCGCCACCCGGCTGGCCACCGACATCGCCCGCTGGGCCGGCGCCGCCCTCGGCCCCGCGGGGCTCGTCGAACACCCGCTGTTGGAGAAGTGGACCCGCGACGTGCGGGCCCTGGAGTTCATGGACGGCACCAGCAACATCCAGCGGCTGCACATCGCCCGCGGTCACCAGAGCGGCCACGCCGATGACTGACCTCAGCGTGCACGCCCTGTCCGTCGCCGCCACCCCGGCCACCGCCTACCGGCCGCTGGCCGAGACGTCCGACCCCGCCGCCCTGGACCTGGCCCGGCTGGTCGCCGCCGCCGGCGGCCCGCCGGTGGGGGAGCAGCTGCTGCTGCCGGTCGACCCGGCCACCGACGTCGCCGCCCGCGCCCTGACCGCGCTCCTGACCCTGGGCCGGCCGGTCGGCGACGAGCCGCTGTTCCTGGTCCGCTCCGGCCCGGCCCGCGACCACGCGGTCGCCGAACTCGGCCGGCTGGTCCACGACTTCGACTGGCCCGGCGCCGAACTCGGCCTCACCCACCTCGACGAGCTGGGCGGCCTCCTCGCCCCCCGGCTGCTGGACTGGGCCATCGAGGACCGCGCCACTGTCCTGCTCTGCGACGACCCGACGCTGACCGCACGCGCCCACCCGCGCCCCGCACACGCCGTCGCCCTCCGGGTGCGTCGCGGCCCCGGCCCGCTGCGGCTGCTCGACAGCGGCGAGGGCCCGCCGCCCGCCGGCCTGCCCGGCACCCCGCTGACCGGCACCGGCCCCTGCGACAGCTGGCTGGCGCTGGCCGCCGCCCTCGCCGGCGGCCAACTCGCCACCGGCGAACGCCTGCTGATGCACACCCGTGGGCCACACCGGGAGGGCTGGCTGGCCCTGGCCGCCACCGACCCGGCCACCCTGCGCTTCGCGCCCGCCCCCCGCCCCACCGCCCAACCCGTCGGGAGCCCGGCATGAGGATGGGCGTGGACCTGCTGTCGGTGCCCCGCTTCACCCGGGTCGCCGAACACCGCCGCTACCGGCGGCTGGTCTTCACCGAGGCCGAACTGGCCCAGGCCGGCGAGATCGGCGCCCCCCGGCACGCCGAACGGCTGGCCGGCCGGTTCTGCGCCAAGGAGGCGGTCTGCAAGGTCCTCGGCCGCGGCTTCGGCCAGGGCCTGCGCTGGCGCGACATCGAGGTCACCACCGACCGCTGGGGCGCCCCGACCGCCCGGCTGGCCGGCGGCGCCGCCCAACGCGCCGCCGAGATCGGCCTGTACGACCTGGTGATCACCCTCACCCACCAGGCCGACCTGGTCGTCGCCGTCGCCGCCGCCCAGACCCGCGCCCACGCATCCGCACCACGGCCCGCTCCCGCCCCGCGGTCGGCGGCCGCACCGCACCCAGACCCCGGGCAACACCGAGGACCCGCACCGCACCGAGGACCCGCGCAGAACCGAGGACCCGCATGAACGCCCCGACCACCCCCCGGCCGCCCGCCGGCGGCGCCGGCCACCTGCACGGCTGGTTCCTGCGCGGCCTGGCGCTGGCCCCCGACGCCACCGCCCTGCGCGTCGGCCGCACCGCCGTCAGCTACCGCGAGCTGCACCAGCGGGCGCTGATCCTGGCCGGCGCGCTGCTCGCCGGCGCCGACCAGCCGCCCCGCCGGGTCGGCCTGCTCACCGAGCGCGGCCTCGACGGCTACGCGGGCATCCTGGCCGCCGGCTACGCCGGGGCCGCCGCCGTGCCCCTCAACCCGGCCTACCCCGCCGAGCGGACCCGGGCCATGATCCGCGCGGCCGGTCTGGACGCGCTCCTCGTCGACCCCGCCGGCAGCGAACAACTCCCGGACCTCAAGGAGGAGTTGACCGACGTCCTGGTGCTCGACCAGCCCACCGGGCCGCCGCTGGCGCAGCCCCGCTCACCGCACCCGGACGAGACCGCGTACATCCTCTTCACCTCCGGCTCCACCGGCCGCCCCAAGGGCGTCCCGGTCCGCCACCGCAACGTCGACGCCTACCTGCGGTTCGTCCACGACCGCTACCGCTTCACCCCCCAGGACGTCTTCTCCCAGACCTTCGACCTCACCTTCGACCTGGCCATGTTCGACCTGTTCACCGCCTGGGGCGCCGGCGGCACCCTGGTCTCGCTGCCCGCCCAGTCCTTCCTCACCCTCCCCGACCGGCTGGCCCGCGAAGGCGTCACCGTCTGGTTCTCCTCACCCAGCGTCATCTCCCTGCTGCGCCGGCTGCGCGCCCTCACCCCCGGTGCGCTCGGCGGTCTCCGCCTCAGCCTCTTCTGCGGCGAACCACTGCTGCGCCACGACGCCGCCGACTGGCAGGCCGCCGCGCCCGCCTCCCGGCTGGAGAACCTCTACGGACCCACCGAGCTGACCATCTCCTGCACCGTGCACCGCTGGGACCCCGCCACCTCGCCGGACGCCTGCGTCCACGACATCGTCCCCATCGGCACCCCGCACCCCGGCCTGCGCGTGCTGCTCGCCGACGAAGGCGGCCGGCCCGTCCCGGAGACCCCGGACGCCACCGGCGAACTCTGCGTCACCGGCGACCAGCTGTTCCCCGGCTACCTCGACCCCGCCGACGACCGGGGACGCTTCCTGGAGCACGCCGGCGCCCGCTGGTACCGCACCGGCGACCTGGTCCGCCGACTGCCCGACGGCGAACTCGCCTACCTCGGCCGCCGCGACCACCAGGTCAAGATCAACGGCATCCGGGTCGAACTCGCCGAGGTCGAGACCGCCCTGCGCCGCCTCCCGGGCGTCACCGACGCCGTCGTCGTCGCCGTAGATGGCCAGCTCTTCGCCTACTACCTCGGCCGGCCCCGCCCGGCCCCCGAACTGATGGAGGAACTCGGCGCCCTGCTGCCCCGGCAGCTGATCCCGCTCGGCTACCGGCACCTGGACGCCTTCCCCCTCAACGCCAACCGCAAGACCGACCGGCCGGCCCTGGCCGCCGAGGCCGCCGGCCCGCGCGGCGGACGCCGGCAACCCCCCGCCACCACCACCCAGGAGGAGAAGACCTCATGACCCGAACCGAGATCGTCGAGCACCTGCGCGTCGCGCTGTCCGCCGTCCTCAACAAGGAGTTCCCCGCGCTCACCCCCGAGCTGCGACTCTTCGAGGACCTGGCACTCGACTCGACCAGCGTGATCGAGCTGCTGATGAGCCTGGAGGACACCATGGGCCTGGAGATCGACCCGGACGAGCTGGGCCCCGAGGTCTTCGAGAGCGTCGGCTCCCTCACCGACTACGTCGAGGACGGCTTTCGGAAGGCCGTGGTCTGAGCCGATGGCCCTCCTGCCGTGTCGGGCACCACGCACGGTGCCCCCGGGCCGGCCGCCCCGCGCGGCCGGCCACCCGGCGCCGCCCCGCCCGACCCGGCGGGCCGCCTCGTGAACGTCGGACTCTCCCGCGTCGCCGTCGCGCTCCCCGGCCACTCCGAGGCCGTCGACGACATCCTGGCCCGCGCCGGCTGCGGCCCCCTGGAACGCCGCATGTTCGCCCGCGTCTACGGCCTGCGCACCTCACCCACCCTCGCCACCGACGAACGCATGGAGGAACTCCTGGCCCAGGCCGGCGCCGCCGCCCTCGACGGCGGCACCGCCAGCCTCGTCCTCTACGGCCACACCCTGCTGATGGCCGAGGGCGACCTCGGCGACGACTTCCCCGACCGGCTGCGGCACCGCCTCGGCCTGCCCGCCAGCCCCCTCTACGGCGTCAGCCACGTCAACTGCGCCTCCGTGCTGCGCTGCGTCGACCTCGCCCGCCGCTACCTGCGGCGCCCCGACGCCCGCCCCGACGACCGGGTCCTCGTCCTCGGCGGCGACCAGGGCAGCGTCAACGACGCCGCCCGCTACATCCCCGGCACCACCGTCAGCGGCGACACCGCCGTCGGCGTCGTCGTGCAACGCAGCGGACCCGCCGGCCTGGCCGGCTACCGCTACCGCTACCTGGCCGGCGCCGGCGCCCGGGACGCCCGCTTCCACCGCAACATGCGGATGACCCCCGACGAGGTAGCCCGGTTCAGCCGGGTCTGCGCCGAGCTCACCACCGACACCGTGCGGCGGGCCGTCGCGGCCGCCGGCCTCACCCCCGAACGCCTCGACTGGGTGATGCCGCACCTGTCCAACCGCATGTTCTGGCGCACCTTCAGCGCCCACACCGGCATCCCCACCGACCGGATCTGCCTGGACCTGATCGCCGAACGCGGCCACAACTTCGGCGGCGACGCCCTGATGGCACTCGAACACGCCGACCGCACCGGCCGGTTGCGGCCCGGCGACCGCTGCGCCCTGGTCGCCATCGGCCAGGGCGCCTACACCCAGGTGGCCATCGTCGAGGTGGTCGCCGACGACCTGGAGACCACCGAGGGAGCCCGATGATCGACAGCGACCCGCGGCTGCGCGCCATCCGGGACACCGCCCGCGAGGCCGCCGCCGACCTGCGGGCCCGCGCCCTGGCCATCGACGCCGACCCGGACGCCATGGCCGACCACCTCGACTCGCCCACCTACGCCCTGATCCGGCGGGCCGAGACCCCCGGCACCCCCCAGGACCCCGACCGCCCCCTGCCCACCCCCACCGCCTGCCTGGAGAACGTCGTCGGCATGGTGGAGCTGGCCCACGGCGACGTCGGCACCCTGCTGGCCTGCCCCTCCCCGGGACTGGCCGGCGTCCTCGTCGAACTCCTCGGCGACGCGGACCAGAAGGCCCGCTTCCACGCCCGGCTCGCCGACGGCCGCGGCTGGTCCTGCTTCGCCATGTCCGAGGAGGCCGCCGGCAGCGACGCCACCGCCATGACCACCCGCCTCACCCCCGACGGCGCCGGCGGCTGGCTGCTGCACGGCGCCAAGCGCTACATCGGCCAGGGCGCCAGGGCCGCCGTCGGCGTCGTCTTCGCCCGCACCGGCCCCTCCCCGCTCGCCATCCGCGCCGCCCTCGTCGAACTCCCGCTGCCCGGCTGGCACGCCGAGCCGCTCCAGATGGTCGGCCTGCGCGGCGCCCACCTCAGCGAACTGCGCTTCGACGGCGTGCCGATCGCCGCCGCCGACCTCCTCGGCCAGCAGCTGCCGGTCACCCGCCGCGGCATCTGGGCCGCCACCCGCACCTTCCACCGGATGCGGGTCCGGGTCGCCGCCGCCGCCGTCGGCACCGCCCTCGCCATGACCGGGTACGTCGCCGACCACCGCAAGACGGCCCCCGAACTGCCGCTGGCCCAGGCCCGCGCCGAGGCCGCCCGCCAACTCGTCTACCAGGCCGCCGCCCGCGTCGACGCCGACCCCGACCGCGGCCACCCCGCCCACCTCGCCAAGCTGGGCGCCACCCGGCTGGCCACCGACCTCGCCCGCTGGGCCGGCGCCGCCCTCGGCCCCGCCGCCCTCCTCGAACACCCCCTGCTGGAGAAGTGGACCCGCGACGTGCGCGCCTTCGAGTTCATGGAGGGCACCGGCACCATCCAGCGCCTGCACATCGCCCGCGGCCACCGGAACGGAGACGCCGATGGCTGACCTGAGCGTGCACGCCCTGTCCGTCGCGGCCCTCCCACACACCGACTACCAGCCGCTGCGGGACTTCCCCGACACCCTGCTGCCCCGCGCCCGCCGGGTCGCCGCCGCCAGCGGCATCCCCCTGGACCACCTGCTGGTGGTCACCCCCGACGACGCCGCCGAGGCCGGCGGCCCCGACGTCAGCACCCTCGCCCTCGCCGCGCTCGGCCAACCGGCCGACGACGAGCCGCTGTTCCTGGTCCGCTCGGGACCGCTCCGGGACGCCAAGGTGGCCGCCCTGGCCGGCCTGGTGCACGCCTTCGACTGGACCGGCGACGACCTCGGCCTCACCCACCTCGACGAACTCGGCGGCGTGCTCCCCTTCGACCTGCTGCGCTGGGTGCTCGACGAGGACGCCCGCGCCACCGCGCTGGTCTGCGACGAGCCGCTGTTCGCCGACGCCCGCCTCGGCATGGCCTGGTTCACCGCCATCGGCCTGCGCCTGGTACGCGGCCCAGGACCGCTCACCGTCCTCGGCTGCGGCGAGGGCCCACCCCCCGCCGAGCCACCGGACCCCGGCCCCCCCGCCCGCTACCTGCCGGGACGCGCCCCCTGCGACAGCTGGCTGGCCCTGCGCGCCGCCCTCCACCAGGGCGAACTCGACGCCGGCGACCGCCTGTTGATCCACACCCGCGGCCCGCGCCGGGAGGGCTGGCTGGCCCTGGAAGCCACCGACCCGGCCGGCGTCCACCTGCCCGACCTCCCGTAGCCGGGACCCCCAGACGCCTCCCGGGCCCGGTGAGGGGCCATGGCCCGGCGGGCACCGCGGGCGGGCCCGGCCTCAGCCGGCCCGCCCGCCGGTCAACTCGGCGACCGCCGCCAGCAGCCGCTCCACGTGCTCGGCCGGCGTCCCCGCCCCGAAGCTCACCCGCACCGCCTGCAACGGCCCACCGCAGTCGTCGGCCGGCCCGTCCGCCCCCAGCAGCCGCCGCACCAAGGGCTGGGCGCAGAACATCCCGGACCGCACCCCGATCCCGTACCGGTCGGCCAACGCCCGCGCGAACTCCGCGCTGTCCCAGCCGGCCACGGTGAACGAGACCACCGCCACCCGCTCCGCCGCCGGCCCGAACAACGACAGCTCCCGCACCCGTGGCAGCTCCGCCAACCCCGCCCGCAGCCGCCCCAGCAACGCCCGCTCGTGCGCCACCAGCGCCCGGTACCCCTCGCCCTCGGTCAACGCCCGGCAGGCCGCCGCCACCGCCAGCGCCCCGATCACGTTCGGCGAGCCGGCCTCGTGCCGCGTCTCGCCGTCCGCCCACACCACCCGCACCGCCGCGCCCGCCTCCCGGGACACCACCCGGGTCGCCCCGCCGCCCGCCAGATACGGCGGCGCCGCGTCCAGCCAGTCCGCCCGCCCGGCCAACACCCCCGCGCCGAACGGCGCGTACAGCTTGTGCCCGGAGAACGCCACCCAGTCCACGTCCCAGGCCCGCACGTCCACCGGCCGGTGCGGCACCAACTGCGCCGCGTCCAGCACGATCCGCGCCCCGTGCCGGTGCGCCGCCGCCGCCAACTCCCGCACCGGCCACAGCTCGCCGGTCACGTTCGAGGCGCCCGTGACACAGAGCAGCGTCGGCCCCACGGGCCCGTCCGCCAGCGCCTCCTCGACCGCCCGCACCGCCGCCGCCGGGTCGTCCGGCGTCGCCAGGTAGTCGACCCGGTGCCCGTGGTGCGCCCACGGCAGCAGCGCCGCGTGGTGCTCGGTCTCGAAGACCAGCACCCGGGTGCCGGCCGGCAGCGCGGCGGCCAGCAGGTTCAACGAGTCGGTGGTGGACCGGGTGAACAGCAGCCGGTCGGTCGGCCGCAGCCCGAGGAACCCGGCCACCGTCGCCCGGCTGCGCTCGAACAACTCGGTGGACAGCCGGGAGAGTTGACCGGCCCCCCGGTGCACGCTGCCATAGCTCGGCGCGTACCGGGCGACCTCGTCCCAGACCCGGCTCAGCACCGGCGCGCTGGCCGCGTAGTCGAGTGCCGCGTAGCCGACCACCCGCCCGTCGGCGAGCGGCACGGTCACCCCGGCGCTCAGCACGGCGCGCGGGTCGGTCGCGGTTTCGGAACCGGTGGGGTCGGTGTGATGGGTGTGGGCGGGAGTGGCTTCAGCGCGGACGGACATGACGATGTCTCCGAACGAGATCGGCAGGAAACAGCCACGGCGGAACGGACCCACGCCGTGACGGAGGACGGGAGCGAGCTGGGGGAGGGGAGCCGAACCGGGGGAGCCGGACGGCTCCTAGCGCATTCGCTGCTGCACGAGGATCTCCTGGGAGGCCGCACTTGCCGTGAACCCTGCTGTCCACGGCCCGGTCATCACCCGGGGCACCCCGCCGCGACGGAGGGTTGCCGGACAGCGGGCCGGGGCCCTTCTCGCTGTCACTCGTGACCTTGCCGGGATTCTGTCACAACCACCCGCCGGGCGGTACCCGGCCCCGGCGGCCCCGGGTAGGGATCACCGCGACCCGGCGAGAGGAAACACATGGAAAGCGTCTCCAAGAACCGCCAGTCGCCCGCCGCGCTGCGCGCCATGATCGAGCGCGCCTACGGCCCGGAGCGGGTCCCGGTCGGCGACGGGTGGGCGACCGAGCTGACCTTCGGCTGGTTCAACGTCGCCTACCGCGTCCGGCTGCGGGACGGCGCCGAGGTCGTCCTCAAGATCGCCCCGCCGCCCCACGTGGACGTCATGACCCACGAGCGGGACGCCATGGGCACCGAACTGCGCGCGCTGGAGCTGATCCGCGCCCACACCGACGTGCCGGTCGCCGCGGCGCACTTCGCCGACCACAGCCGCGAGCTGTGCGATGCCAGCTACTTCTGTATGCCGTACGTCCACGGCGAGAACCTCGGCGTGCTCCGCGACCGGCTCTCCACCGCCGAGCACGACGCCTACCTGGCGCAACTCGGCGCCCGCAACCGGGAGATCAACGCCGTCCGCGGCGCCGCCTTCGGCCCGCTCGCCGGGCCGGGCGACGCCAGCTGGCGGCGGGTCTTCACCGGCATGGTGGAGCACATCCTCGCCGACGGCGAACGCCGCGCCGTCGCGCTCGGCTGGGACCACGACACCATCCGGGCCGTGCTGGCCGAGCACGCCGACAGCCTCGACGAGGTGACCGAGCCCCGCCTGGTCGAGTGGGACCTGTGGGATCCCAACGTCCTGGTCCGCGACGGGCGGATCGTCTGCGTCATCGACCACGAGCGCGCCTTCTTCGGCGACCCGCTGATGGAACGGCTCTTCGGCGGCACCCAGCTGCCCGCCTTCGGGCCCCACGACGCCTTCATGCGCGGCTACGGCCACCCCCCGCTGACCCCCACCGAACAGACCCGCCGCCGGCTGTACTGCCTCTACCTGGTGCTCGTCCTGGTGGTCGAGACGGTCTACCGGGAGCACGAGGGCACCGCGACCTACGACTGGGCCAGGACCCAACTCGACCACGCCATGGCCCTCTTCGGCCGCACCCGCTGACCTCCGCTTCCGCCCCGTGGTTCCGGTGAAACCCGGACAAGGAGGGGTGTCGCCGCCCTAGGATCGGGGGCCATGGAGATGACGGTGCGGGCGGTGGTGCGGGACTTCGTGGAAGCGTACGCGCCGGACGAGCTGGAGTTGCTCGACAGCGTGGCGGGGCTGAGCGACGCCCAGATCACCCGGCTGATGCGGCGCCGCTCCCGCTCCACCGACCAGGTCGGGTTCGGGGCGGCGGCCGAAGCCGTGGCCCTGGTGACCCCGGTGGTCTGGCTGGCCGTCACCGGAGTGGCGGTCGGCGTGGTCGACCGCGGCGTGGACGCGGCCGCGGACGGGATCACCGCCCGGCTGCGCGGCCTGGCCGGCCGGCTCCGCCGCCGGAAGCGCGCGACGGAGCCCGAACCGGAGCCGGACGGGGCCGCGCGGCCCACCGTTCCGGTCCTGTCCGCGGCGCAGTTGAAGCAGGTGCACGCCACCGTCCTGGCCCGGGCCGAAGCCGCCAAGATGCCCGAGCCCGAGGCCGAGGCGCTGGCCGACGCGGTCGTCTCCCACCTCGCCCGCGCCTGCGACGACTAGCGGGAGTCCGGGTGGCCAGGAACGTCCGGTGGATGGTGGGGCGCGGCACGACGCGGCGCTTCGTCCTGCTGATCGTGCTGCTCGTGCTGGCCTGCGTCGCCCTGGTGACGCCGACCGTGCTGGCGCTGCGGGCGGACGCCGCCTTCCCCCGCTGCGCGCGGGCCGGGGACGTCGCGCTGGACGACGACCCGGCGACGGTCTGGCTGCGGCTGACCGGCAGCGCCGAGTACGTCGCCTGCACCGCCGACGAGGTGTCCCTCGCGCTGTGGTGTGGGCTGGTGGCCACCGCCGTGGTCGTCCTGGCCGCCGTGCTGACCGGCTGGGCGCTGCCGGCCTGGCGCACCCGCGGCGGCCGGCTGCCGGCCGTGTCACCCGCGGCGCCCACCCCCGTCCCCGACCTGCTCGGGACGTGGCCGCCGAGCGGCCTTCCGCCGTTCGCCGTGCCGCGCCGGGGGCCCGTCGAACTGCCCGCCCGGCTCGCCGAGTTGGTCGAGCGGAGCGGGCTGCCCAGGCACCGGGTCCCGGAGTTCGTGATCAATCCGTCCGCCTCCGCCGCCAGCGCGGTGGCCTTCGGCCGCCCGGGCCGGTCCGTGGTCTGCCTCAACGCCGGCCTGGTCAAGCTCCGTTCGAAACGGCCCGAGGTGTTCGACGCGGTGGTCACGCACGAGCTGGCCCACGTGCGGAACCGCGACGTCGGGCTGGCCTGGTTCACCTTCCTGTTCTGGCGGTTCTTCGCCGCCCTGGTCCTGGTGCCGTTCGTCGCCGTGCAGGGCTGGCTGCTGCTGGAGAGCGAACTGCTGGGCGCGGAACGGGACTTCTGGCCGGAGGCCGCCCCCGGGGTGGGGGACACGCTCATCGGGGTGGCGCTGGCCGCCGGGGTGGCGCTGGTGCGGTCGGCGACGCTGCGCCAGCGGGAGCTGGTGGCCGACCTGGACGCGGTCGCGCTCGGCGCCGAGCCGCGGGTCTGGGCGGAGCGGGCCGACGCCCAGCCCCGGCCCGACTCCCGGCGGGCCGCCGTGGCCCGGGCGCTGCGCGAGCTGGGGCGCCCGCACCCGCCGTGGGAGGAGCGGGCGGGGATCCTGTCGACGGGCCCGGTCTGGTACGGGGGTGGCGGCTGCGGGGCCGTCGTGCTCTACCTGGTGGCGGCGCTCACCACGGCGCACCTGCTCCTCACGCGGCTCGATCCCATCGCCTTCACCGGGGCGTGGCGGGCGCTGTTCTACCTGGTCGTGCCACCGATGGTGGCCACCGGCTCCGCCGTGCTGCCCGAGAAGCACCCCGAGCGGTTGGCGCCGGTGGAGCGGTCCGATGACGCCGGCCCACCGACCGCCACCACCGGCCGGCGGCTGGGCGTGATCGTCCTGCTGGTCGGGGCGCTGCTGGTCGTCGACCCGGTGGGCCGGGCCTTCGGTCCCGCGTCGCCCGGCGGGTTGGACCCGCCCCCGCCGTACGTGCTGCCCGAGGCCGGGCCGCTGTCCGGTCCCGAGGCCGTGGCGGCCTTCGTGGACGCCGGCGGCCGCACGGTCCTGACCCGGCTGAGCAGCGAACTCGCCGTCGATCTCGGGGAGTTCCGCGGCCTGCGCCCGGATGACGACGCCGGCCTGGCGGAGCTGGACCGGCACTGCGTGGCGACGGCCGCCGCCGTCGCCGTCGCCGAGCGGCTGCCCGACTTCCCGGGCGAGTCGGCGGCGGAGCTGTGGTCGACGCACCTGACGCTGATCGCGGACACCCGCGCCGCGCTCTGCGAGCTGACGCCGGGCCGCGAACTGGACTCGGGACTGCCGATCGCCGGACTGCTCTACACCGCGGCCCGGGAGAACCTGCGCTTCCTGGACCAGGCCCTGACCCTGGACGAGTTGCGCACCGGCTCGGAGTAGCGGCCCCACTCCCGGGCCCGGGCCCGCTCGGGGTCACCGACCGGGCGGCCCGCCGGGTTCGCCCTCGACCGGCCCGCGGAGGTCGAAGCCGGCCCGGTGCCGGTGCACCACCATCCCTGGCCGAGCCCGGCGCGGACGGCGGCGCCCGGCCGGGGGACGCCGTCGACCGCGAGGCAGCTGCCGAAGATCCGGTCGTGGCTGGTCCAGCCGTTGACGCGCCCCCGGTTGTCGCTGATCCGCACCCGCTTCCCGGGCGGGTCGAGTGACGACACCAGGTGGAGGTAGACCGTCCCGGCGACCCGGTCGAGCACGATGTCCCCGACCGTCAGCCGCGTCGGGTCGACCGGCGCGACGACCACCTGCTGCCGACCGAGGATCAGCGGGACCATCGAGGAGCCACTGGGCCGGAACGTCACGGTGGCCCCGCCCGCGACCCTGCCCGCCACCGCGTCCAACGCACCCATCCGCTGATCGTGGCAGATCTGCCGGCGGCACCTCTCCGGTTCACCGAGCCGGCCGCGCCCGTCAGTCGCTCGGCGCGCACTCGAAGAGGTGGTGGCCGCAGGCCAGTTGGCGACTGTCCAGGACCGGGAGGCCGGCGCCCGCCAGCACCCCCCGCAGCTCGTCGGCCAGGAACGGCCGGGCGCCGTCCGCGCAGACCACCCGCTGGGCCAGCGCGTGCGCCGGGCCGTGTTCCTGGTCGAAGAGCGGCTCCAGGACCAGCAGTCTGGCGCCCGCGGTGCGGACCAGCGCGGCCCGGACGCTCGCCAGCAACCGGGACTGGCTCGCCGCCGACCAGTCGTGCAGCACGTTCTTCAGCAGGAACCGGTCGCCGGTGACCGGCAGCTCGTCGAAGATGTCCGCCGGACGGAAGGTCAGCCGGTCGGCGGCCGGGTGGTGCGCGCCGGCCGCGCGCCGGCACACCGACGGCCGGTCCACGCACACCCCGCGCAGCGCGGGCTGGGCCGCCAGCAGCGCGGCCAGCAGCGTGCCGTCCCCGCCGCCGACATCCACCACGTCCCGCACGCCACGGAAGTCGTAGCCGGCGGCCAGCGCCGCCGCGGTCGGCCGGCACAGCTCGGCCATCGCCGCGTCGAAGAGCCCCTCGGTCCCCGGGTGCGCCGCCAGATACGGGTACAGCTCGGTGCCGAAGACCTCCCGGAAGCCGGAGGAGCCGGTGGCGACCGTCGCCTGGAGCCCGTTGAACGCGTCCGTGTAGAGCCCGGCTTGCAGGACGCAGAAGTTGCGCAGCGAGTGCGGGTGGTCGGCGCGGAGCGGGGCGAAGGCCGCCGCCAGCCGGAAGTGGTCGGCCGGGCCCGGCTCGAAGACCCCGACGAACGCCAGCGTCCGCAGCAGTTCGCCCAGCACGTCGGGCCGGGTGCCGGTGGCCCGGGCCAGCTCGGCCACCGGGACGGGGGAGTCGCCGGTCAGGTCGGCCAGACCCAGCCGGGCGGCCACGGCCAGGGCCTTGGCGAACTGGCCGCCGCTGGCCAGCCGCAACAGGGGTGGGACATCGGACTCGTCGATCGTGCGCACGGAAGCCTCCAGCCAGGCGTGAGGTCGCCTCACTCCGCTGGCTTGCCGCCCCCCGCGCGCCGCAACCCCGGTGCGCTCCCGTGCCCCCCGCGGAAGCCCCCGACCGCCGGCGGCCGAACCCCCGACCGCCGGCGGCGCCGCCCCGCGCCGCCAGCGGAGAGAGGCCGGCCCGGCGCGACCGCACCGGCCGGCGGCGCCGCACCTCGTGCGGGCCGCCGGCCGGCGTCGGGGTCACTTCTTCTTGTCGTCGCCCAGCTTCTCGACCAGGCCCTGCGTCTTGTCGACGGCCGAGTCGATCTTGTCGCTGTGCTTGCCCTTGGTCTTGTTGTCGACGAAGTCGCCGACCTTCTCCACCCCACCGGCGATCTTGTCGCCGTGCGTCCCGGCGATCTCCGCGACCTTCCCCTTGAGGTTCTTGAGGGCTCCGAACATGTGGGTTTCCCTTTCGCTCCCGGAACTGCCTGGTCACCCATGATTCCACGCCCCGGCGGCGAACGCCCGCCCCGGCCGGCCGCCCTCGGTCAGCCGTCGTAGTCCACCGTCAGCCGCTCCCCGTCCGGCTCCGCCTGGCAGGTCAGCACGTAGCCGGCCGCCACCTCCGCCGGCTCCAGCGCGAAGTTCCGCCGCATCACCGCCCGGCCCTCCGTCACCCGCGCCCGGCAGGTGCCGCACACCCCGCCCCGGCAGGCGAACGGCGCCTCCGGCCGGGCCCGCCGCGCCCCGTCCAGCACCCGCTCGCCCCGGGGCAGATCCACCGTGGAGGCCCGGCCGTCCAGCACCACCGTCAGCCGGCTGGCCGGCCCCGCCACCGCCGCCGGCGCCTCCCGGGCGGCCGGCGCCGGCCCGGCGTCAGCGTCGAAGAACAGCTCCCGCCGCACCCGCTCCGGCGCCACCCCGAGCCCCAGCAGCACCCGGCGCGCCTCCGCCACCATCGGCGCCGGCCCGCACAGCCACCAGTGGTGCGCCACCCGCGGGTCCAGCAGCGCGGCCAGCAGCGTCGCCAGCCGCTGCCCGTCCAGCCGCCCGGACAGCACGTCCACCTCGCGCGGCTCCCGGGACAGCACGTGCACCAGCTGGAACCGGGTGGGGTGCGCGTCCTTCAAATCGGCCAGTTCGTCGGCGAACATCACCGAGTCGCTGGCCCGGTTCCCGTACAGCAGGGTGACCCGCGCCGCCGGGTGGCCGGCCAGCACCGAGGCGGCGATCGACACCATCGGCGTCACCCCCGACCCGGCGGCCACCAGCACATGGTGCCCCGGCACCCCCAGCTCGGGGGTGAACCCGCCGGCCGGCGGCGCCACCTCCAGCGCGTCGCCCGGCGCCACCTCCCGCACCAGCCACGGCGAGACCAGACCGCCCGGCACCAGCCGCACCCCGATCCGGGGGGCGGCGCCCAGCGGCGCGCAGATCGAGTACGAGCGCCGCTCCTCCCGCCCGTCCACCCAACGCCGCAGCGTCAGCGACTGCCCGGGCCGGAACGCGAACTCGCCGGCCAGGCGGGCCGGCACGGCGAAGGTCACCGCCACCGCGTCCGCGCACAGCCGCTCCACGCCGGCGACCCGCAGCCGGTGGAACACCCCGAGGCGGCGCGCCCTCGGCGCCACCCCGACCGTCGTCCGCATCTGCATCAGACCTCCCTGACCCGCTCGAACGGCTCCCGGCACCCGAGACACCGCCACAACTCCGTGCACGCCGCCGCCCCGAACCGGGACCACGGCTCGGTGTCGTCCGCCCCGCACCGCGGGCAGACCACCACCCGGCGGGGCGCCGACAGGGTCAGCGGCACCGGCCCGCCACCCGCCGCCCGGCCCGGCGGCGCGATGCCGGCCGACGCCAGCTTCCGCCGGCCCGCCGGGCTGATCCACTCCGACGACCACGGCGGCGCCAGCACCGTCACCACCTCCACCGGGTCGAACCCGGCCGCCCGCAGCGCCGCCGCCACCCCCGCCCTGATCTCCGCCACCGCCGGGCACCCGCCGTAGGTCGGCGTCAGCCGCACCACCACCCCGCCGGCCCCGTCGCACGCCACCCCGCGCACCATCCCCAGCTCCGCCACCGTCACCACCGGCAGCTCCGGGTCGGGCACCGAGCCGGCCACCCGCCAGGCCGCCTCCTCCGCCGTTTCCTCCGCCACCGTCACCACACCGCCCCTGGATGCTCGCGCGCCACGCTCTGCAACTCGGCCAGCAGCGGCGCCAGATGCTCGGTGTGCCGGCCCGCCCGGCCGCCGGCCTCCCGCCGCGCCGGGCCCGCCGGCACCGGCAGTGCCACCCCCGCCTCCCGCCCCACCAGCCGCCAGTCCTCGGCGCAGGCCGCGCGCACCGCGCCGGGCGCCACCCCGAGCCCCGCCCCCACTCCGTCGTCCAGCACCTCGCCCAGCCACGGCTCGACCGCCGCCACCGCCGCCGCCAGCCGCCGCCCCGACTCCGGCGTGCCGTCGCCCAGCCGCACCACCCACTCGGCCGCGAACAGCCGGTGGTAGGCCACCTCCCGCACCCCCCGCTCCGCCACCGCCGCCAGCACCGGGTCGGGCGCCGCCCGCAGCCCGGACAACAGCGCCAGCCGCGCCGAGGACAGCACCAGCAGCCGCAGCACCGTGAACGCGAAGTCGCCGCGCGGCAGTTCGGCCAGCCGCAGGCAGCGGAACGCGTCCGCCGACCGGCGGTAGGCGAAGTCGTCCTCGCCCCACCCCGAGCCGTCCACCCGCCCGGCCCGCGCGTACAGCAGCCGCGCCTGCCCCAGCAGGTCGAGCCCCACGTTGGCCAGCGCCAGCTCGATCTCCACCTCCGGCGCCCGGGTCACCCACTCCGCCAGCCGCTGCGCGCCGACCAGCGCGTCGTCGGCCAGCGCCAGACAACAGCCGGCCACCGCCGCCGCGTCGAGACCCGGCGGCAGCTCCGTCGGCACCCCGTGCAGCGGGTCCTCGAACCCGGTGCCGAAGGCCCACCGCGCGTCACCGAACGCGGCACCCGCCTCGTCCACGTCACCCACCCCTCAGCCACGCCCGGCGGCGGCCCGCGACCGCGCCGGACTCAGATATGCGGCACATCGTCGGGAATCTCGTAGAACGTCGGATGCCGGTAGACCTTGTCGCCGCTCGGCGCGAAGAACGGGTCCTTCTCGTCCGGCGCCGAGGCCGTCACGTCGGCGCTGCGCACCACCCAGATGCTGACCCCCTCGTTCCGGCGGGTGTACAGGTCCCGCGCGTGGGTCAGCGCCATCCGGGCGTCCGCCGCCCGCAGCGACCCCACGTGCACGTGGTTCAACCCCCGCTTGCCGCGCACGAACACCTCGAACAGCGGCCAGCCCTCGTCCACGGCGCCCGCCGCCGGCTCCCCGCTCACCCGGCCACCTCCGCCCCGGCGCGCTCCCGCGCCGCCCGCCGGGCCGCGTGCGCCGAGGCCGCGGCCCGCACCCACGCGCCGTCCTCGTGCGCCGCCGTGCGCCGCGCCAGCCGCTCCGCGTTGCACGGCCCGTCCCCGCCGATCACCCGGGCCAGCTCGGCGAAGTCCGGGGTGCCGAAGTCGTAGTGCCCCCGCTCCTCGTTCCAGGCCAGCTCCGGATCGGGCAGCGTCACCCCCAGCCGCTCCGCCTGCGGCACGGTCATGTCGACAAAGCGCTGCCGCAGCTCGTCGTTGGAGTGCCGCTTGATCCGCCAGGCCATCGACCGCGCCGAGTTCGGCGACGCCGCGTCCGGCGGCCCGAACATCATCAGCGACGGCCACCACCAGCGGTCCACCGCGTCCCGCACCAGCTCCCGCTGCGCCGGCGTGCCCCGCATCATCGTCCACAGCAGCTCGTAGCCCTGCCGCTGGTGGAAGGACTCCTCCTTGCAGACCCGTACCATCGCCCGCGCGTACGGGCCGTACGAACTCCGGCACAGCGGCACCTGGTTGCAGATCGCCGCCCCGTCCACCAGCCAGCCGATCACCCCGACGTCGGCGAACGTCAACGTCGGGTAGTTGAAGATCGACGAGTACTTCTGCCGCCCCGACAGCAGCCGCCGGGTCAGCTCGTCCCGGTCAGCGCCCAGCGTCTCGGCCGCCCCGTACAGGTACAGCCCGTGCCCCGCCTCGTCCTGCACCTTCGCGAACAGGATCGCCTTGCGCCGCAACGACGGCGCCCGGGTGATCCAGTCGCCCTCCGGCTGCATCCCGATGATCTCCGAGTGCGCGTGCTGCGCGATCTGCCGCACCAGCGTCGCCCGGTAGCCGTCCGGCATCCAGTCCCGCGGCTCCACCCGCCGGTCCGCCGCCACCGTCGCCTCGAAGTGCGCGCGCAGCTCCGCCTCGTCGTCCTCGGTCACCTCGGTCGTCCCGGTCATGTTCCGCCTCCCGATCGTCTCGCCGGCCCGGCACCGACCCCGGTACCCGTCGCCACGCCGCCCACCGCCGGTCACCGGCCCTCGAACGTGGGGCGTTCCCGCGCCAGGAACGCCGCCACCGCCGCCCGGTGGTCGGCCGTGCCACCCAGCCGGGTCTGGGCCGCCGCCTCCCGGGCCAGCACCGCCGGCAACCCCGCCTCACCACCGGCCCGGAACAGCTCCTTCACCTCGGCGAACGCCGCCGTCGGCCCGGCCGCCAGCCGCTCGGCCAACGCCAGCCCCTCGGCGCCCGCCGTGCCGGCCGGCACCACCGCCTGCGCCAGCCCCCAGGTCAGCGCCTCCTCCGCCCCGAACCGGTCACCCAGCAGGAACAGCGCCCGCGCCCTGGCCGGCCCCACCGCGCGCGCCAGCGAACAGCTCAACCCCGAGTCCGCCGCCAGCCCGACCCCGGTGAACGCCGTCGCGAACCGCGCGTCCCGCCCCACCACCCGCACGTCGCCCGCCAACGCCAGCCCCAGGCCCGCACCCACACACGCTCCGTCGACCGCCACCACCACCGGCTGCCGCACCGCCTGGAGCGCCGTCACCAGCGGGTTGTACTCGGCCGCCACACACGCGAACGCCGCCTCGGCGCCCTCTTCCAGGGCCGCCGCGTGCTCCCGCAGGTCCTGGCCCACGCAGAACGCCCCGCCGCGCCCCGCCAGCAGCACCGCCCGCACCGCCGCACCGGCCGCGGCGACCTCCGCCAGCGCCGCCAGCAGCGCCCGCCGCATCGCCGCGTCCAGCGCGTTCCCCGGCGGCCGGTCCAGCTCGACCACCGCCACCGCGCCCACCCGGCGGCACCGCACGCCGTCCCGCGCCTCGGTCTCCCGCTCCATGTCCGACTCCCTTCCGGGCCCGCCCCGGCCGGCCTGGCCGGCGCTCACAGGTCCGCCAGCAGCAGGCCGGGCCGCTCCACGCAGTCCGCCACATACCGCAGGAACCCGCCCGCGACGCCGCCGTCGCACACCCGGTGGTCGAAGGTCACCGAAAGCTGCGTCACCTGGCGCACCGCCAACGCCCCGTCCACCACCCACGGCCGCGCCACGATCCGCCCCATCCCCAGCATGCCCGCCTCCGGGTGGTTGATGATCGGCGTCGAGCCGTCGACCCCGAACACCCCGTAGTTGTTGACCGTGAACGTGCCGCCGGTCAGCGCCGCCGGCGGCAGCGCCCCGGCCGCCGCCCGCTCCTTCAGCCGGCCCAACTCGGCGGCCAGCGCGGCGGTGTTCAGCCCCTCGGCGCCGTGCACCACCGGCACCACCAGGCCGCGCTCGGTCTGCGCGGCGAAGCCGAGACCCACCACGCGCGAGCGCACCAGCTCCCCGCGCTCGACGTCCACCCGCGCGTTCAGCTCGGGGAACCGGGCCAGCCCGGCGACGCAGATCCGGGCGAGCAGCGCCAGCAGGCCGATGCCCGCCCCCGGCCTGGCCGCCCGCAGCGTCTCGCGCACCGCCAGCAGCTCGGTCGCGTCCACGTCCACCCAGGCCGTCGCCTCCGGTATCTCCCGCCGGCTGCGCGTCACCCGCTCCGCCATGGTGCCCAGCAGGCCCCGCAGCGGCACCCGCTCCTCCCCGCCGCCGACCGGCGTCGCCGGCGTCGCCGCGGTCTCCGTTGCCGCCGCCGGCTTCGCGCGGGCCGCGATCGCCGCCTCCACATCCCGCCGGCGCACCACCCCGCCCGGCGCGTCGCCGGCCAACTCGGCCAGCCGCACGCCGTGTTCGTCCGCCAGCCGGCGCACCAACGGCGAGATCGCCCGCGGCGCCAACCGCCCGCCGCCGCCCGCCGCCGGGGCCTGGGCGGCAGCCGCCCGCGCCGGCCGCCGCACCCGGCCCCGCCGCCCACCGCCGCCGGCCACCGTCCCGTACCCCACCAACACCGGCCCCGAGCCCGATCCGTCGGCCGGCCCCGCCCCGGTCGGCGCGGCCACCCCGGCGTCCGCCGCCACCGACACCAGCGGACCACCCACCGGCACCCGACCGCCCTCCGCCGCGTGCAACGCCACCACCGTCCCCCCGAACGGCACCGGCACCTCCACCGCCGCCTTCGCCGTCTCCACCTCCACCACCACCTCGTCCACCGCTACCCGCGCCCCGACCGCCACCCGCCAGCTCAACACCTCCGCCTCCGTCAGCCCCTCGCCCAGGTCCGGCAGACAGAACACCCGCTCGCCCACCCCCACCTCGACGCCCGTCACGACGCCACCCCCGGCACCGCGTGCGTCAGATCCGGCTCGTCGTCGAACTGCAGCCGGTACACCGCGTCCAACACCCGGTCCACACCCGGCAGATGCGCCCGCTCCACGACCGGCGGCGGATACGGCACGTCGAACCCGGCCACCCGCAGCACCGGCGCCGCCAACGAGTGGAAGCACCGCTCCTGCACCCGGGCCGCCACCTCGGCGCCCACCCCGGCGAAGCCCTGCGCCTCCTGCACCACCACACACCGCCCGGTGCGCCGCACCGACGCCATCACCGTCACGTCGTCCAGCGGCACTACCGACCGCAGGTCCACCACCTCAAGCTCCAGCCCCTCCCGGGCCGCCGCCTCGGCCGCCTCCAGCGCCACCGGCACCGCCGGGCCGTAGGCCACCAGCGTCGCGTCCACCCCCGACCGGCGCACCACCGCCCGCCCCAGCGGCGGCACCGATCGCGTCTCCAGCGCCACCTCATCGCGCGCCCAGTACAGCCGCTTCGGCTCCAGGAACACCACCGGGTCCGGATCCTCGATCGCGTCCCGCAGCAGCCAGTACGCGTCCGCCACCGTCGCCGGCGTCACCACCTTCAACCCCGGCGTGTGCGCGTAGTACGCCTCACTCGAATCGCAGTGGTGCTCCACCCCACCAATGCCCCCACCAAACGGGACCCGTATCACCAGCGGCGCCGGCAGCCGGCCCCTGGTGCGATTCCGGGTCTTCGCCACATGGGACACGATCTGCTCGAAAGCCGGATAGGCGAAGGCGTCGAACTGCATCTCCACCACCGGCCGAAAACCGCCCATCGTCAATCCCACCGCCAATCCCACGATCCCCGCCTCGGCCAACGGCGTGTCAAAACAACGCTCCTCGCCGAATTCGGCCGTCAACCCGTCGGTGATCCGGAAAACCCCACCCAGCGGACCGACATCCTCACCGAACACCAACACGTTCTCGTCCGCCCGCAGCGCGTCCCGCAACGCGGTGTTCAGCGCCTGCGCCATCGTCAGCTCAGCCATCCCGACCGACCTCCTCGCCACCGGCGCCGCCGGCGGCCAACTCCGCCGCCAGCTGGGCCCGTTGCTCCACCAGCTGCGGTGTGGGCTCGGCGAACACATGGGTGAACATCTCCAGCGGATCCACCTGCATCCGCTCCCCGAGCCCCTTCCGCAGCTCCTCCGCGGCCCGCTCGCCGGCCGCCTCGGCCGCCGCCACGTCCGCGTCCGTCAACAGCTCCCGACCCCGCAGATAGCGCTCCAGCCGCTCCACCGGATCGGCCGCCCGCCACCGCGCCACCTCCGCCTCCTCGCGGTAGCGCGACGCGTCGTCCGCGTTGGTGTGCGCCGACACCCGGTAGGTGTGCGCCTCCACCAGCGAGGGGCCACCCCCCGCCCGGGCCCGCTCCACCGCGGCCGACAGCACCGCCAACGTCGCCACCAGGTCGTTCCCGTCCACCTGCTCGGCGCTCACCCCGTACCCCACGCCGCGGAACGCCAGCGCCGGCGCCGCCGACTGCCGGGCCAGCGGCACCGAGATCGCGTAGCCGTTGTTCTGCACCAGGAACACCACCGGGGCCCGCAGCACCCCCGCGAAGTTCAGCGCCTCGTGGAAGTCGCCCTCGCTGGTCCCCCCGTCACCCACCAGCACCAGCACCACGCCGCCCCGCCCGCGCCGCCGCAGCGCGTCCGCCAGCCCCACCGCGTGCACCGTCTGGGTCGCCAACGGGGTGCACTGCGGCGCGGTCCGCCAGACCGTCGGGTCGTAGCCGCAGTGCCACTCGCCGCGCAGCAGCGTCAACAGCTCCACCGGGTCAAGACCCCGCGCGAACAGCGCCATCGAGTCCCGGTACGTGGGAAAGAGCCAGTCCTCGGCCCGCAGCGCCAGCACCGAACCGATCTGGCACGCCTCCTGACCCCGACTCGACGGATACACCGCCAGCCGCCCCTGCCGGGTCAACACCGTCGCCTGCGCGTCGAACCGCCGCCCCACCACCATCCGGTGAAAGGCCTCGACCAACACGGCGTCCGGCGGCCGCGAATAACCCGCCGGCGGCTCCAGAGCGGACCCGTCAACCGCCACGAAACGCACCGGATCAAACGACGGAAGCAATTGATCGACCGATTGTCGAAGAGATTCTGACGACATGAGCGGCACTCCCAGCCCTGGGGGACCAGACACATTTCATGGTCGCCCCAACCGAAGACCCGCTACAAGACACCGGAATACCGCGGGAACAACGCGCGACGTATTGCCGAAACCACCCGGCGCCGCGCGTCACCCGTCCACCAAACGACGCTTTTCCCGCCGAACAACGAGACGATCGGCCACCCGCCGCCCACCCCGGCGACCGATCGTCGCCCCCACCCGCCCCGCCGCGGACTACCCCGCCGGCCGCCGCGCCCGCAGCGAGTACATCAACGGCACCCGCGGCCGCCCGGCCGGGAAGCCGAACTCCCCACCCGGCCCCCGCCGCAGCGACGAGAACCGCTGGAACAACGTGGCCGGCCGCTCCCGCAGGAACTCGATCCGCAGTCCCGCCACCGCCAGCGCCGTCACCACCTCGCCCAGCGGATGCCGCCACTGCACCGTCTCCCGGTGCCGCAGCGCCGGCCCGTCCGTGTACGTGTGCGCCGTCTCCCACCGCTCCGGACGGTCGTCGAAGTAGTCAGCCACCACCCGCTCCCCGGCCTCGTCCAGCGTGTCCGTCACCGGATGGAACTCCGACACGTAGACGAACCCGCCGGGCCGCAGCGAGTCCGCCACCACCTCCGCCCACCGGGCCAGGTCCGGGAGCCACACCAGCGACCCGCCGCCGGTGAACACCACGTCGAATCGTTCCCCGTCCAGTGCCTCCCGCGCCCGGTACACGTCCGAGACCACGAACCTGGCCCGCTCCGCCAGCCCCAGCTCGGCCGCCAGGCCGCGCGCCACCTCGACCGCCGCCGGCGCGAAGTCCACCCCCGTCACCCACGCGCCCCGCCGCGCCCAGGCCAGGGTGTCCTGCCCCATATGGCACTGGAGGTGCAGCAGCCGCCGCCCCGACACGTCCCCCACCTCGGCGACCTCGGTCGCCCGCAGCGGGTCACCGCCGGCCAGGAAACCCGGCAGGTCGTAGAAGTCGCTCTCGGCGTGCACCCGCACCCGGTCGTCCCAGTTCGCGCGGTTCACCCGCAGCCAGTCCCGCTCCTCGTCCGCCATGCCGGCCACCGTAGCCAGCCCGAACGCCGCCCCGCACCGGGATTCCGGGTCTGCGGAGTCGGGGTACCGGGACACTGATCACCGTCCTCGCCGCCGGCCATCCGTCACCTCGATCCGTCACGTCACCGATCCGGCCGACACCGGCCGCGTCGGTCCCACCCCCGAGCCGTCGGTCCGCCAACGCTGATCACACCCCCTTCCCGAAGGAGCACACCATGCGCTACCGCAAGCTCGGCAGCTCGGACCTGGAGGTCTCGGAGATCTCCCTCGGCTCCTGGCTGACCTACTCCGGCGGCATCGAGGCCGACCGGACCCGCGCCTGCACCGAAGCGGCGTTCGACGCGGGCATCACGTTCTTCGACACCGCCAACGTCTACGGCCAGGGCGCGGCCGAGACGGCATGGGGCGAGATCCTCTCCGCCCATCCGCGTGACTCCTACGTCCTGGCCACCAAGGTCTGGGGGCCGATGTCGGACGACCCGGCAGACCGGGGACTGTCTCCGGCGCAGATCGCCAAGCAGCTCGACGCCTCCCTCACCCGGCTGAAGACCGACTACGTCGACCTCTACCAGGCACACCGCTTCGACCCCGCCGTGCCGGTCGAGGACACCGTCGAGGCGTTCCGACAGGTCGTGGAGCAGGGCAAGGCCCGCTACATCGGCTTCAGCGAGTGGACCCCCGAGCAGATCCAGGCCGGCATCGACATCGCCGGCCCCGACCTGTTCGTCTCCTCCCAGCCGCAGTACTCCATGCTCTGGCAGGCCCCCGAGGCCGAGGTCTTCGGCCTGTGCGCCGCGAACGACATCTCCCAGATCGTCTGGTCCCCACTCGCCCAGGGCGTCCTCACGGGCAAGTACCAGCCCGGTCAGCCCGTCCCCGAGGGCAGCCGTTTCGCCTCCGCCGACATGGCGATCTCCCAGGACCTCGTCTACAGCGAGGCCGCACTGGAAGCGGTCCAGCGCCTCGTCCCGATCGCCGAACAGGCCGGGATGAGCATGCCCACCCTGGCCCTCGCCTGGGTCCTGCGCCGCACCGAGGTCGCCTCCGCCATCACCGGCGCCTCCCGCCCCGAACAGGTCCACGCCAACGCCGCCGCCGCCGGCATCGCGCTGTCCGACGACCTGCTGGCCGCCGTCGACCAGGCGCTCGGCGACGTTCCCGTCACCACCCCCACCCTCGCCCCCGGCGCCCAGCCCGGCGTCCTGCACCGCTGACCACCACACCGGTCGACACACCGGTCAACCGAGCCACCGGAAAGAGCAGGCCCACCCATGACCGCACAGATCCCACACGTCACCCTCCACCACGGCGTCCAGATGCCGCTCCTCGGCTTCGGCGTCTTCCAGATCCCCGACGACCAGACCCAGCAGGCGGTCGAGTCCGCACTCGAAGCCGGCTACCGTCTCATCGACACCGCCGCGGCCTACGAGAACGAACGGGCGGTCGGCCGGGCCATCGCCGCCAGCGGCATCCCCCGCGACGAACTGTTCGTCACCACCAAGCTGTGGGTCCAGGACTACGGCCAGGACAGCGCAGCGCGCGCCTTCGACCGCTCGCTCGACCGCCTCGGTCTCGACCACCTCGACCTCTATCTGATCCACCAGCCCTTCGGCGACTACTACGGCGCCTGGCGGGCGATGGAGGACCTCAACCGGGACGGCCGCACCCGGGCGATCGGCGTCAGCAACTTCTATCCCGACCGGCTCGCCGACCTGATCAGCCACAACGAGATCGTCCCCGCCGTCAACCAGATCGAGACCCACGTCTTCTTCCAGCGCACCGACGACCACCGGCTGATGCGCGAGTACGGCGTCCAGCACGAGTCCTGGGGACCCCTGTCCCAGGGCGGCCGGGGTTTCTTCGACAACCCCGTCCTCGCCGACATCGCCCGCGCCCACGGCAGGACCATCGCCCAGATCGCCCTGCGCTGGCTCGTCCAGCAGGAGATCGTCGTCATCCCGAAGTCGGTGCGGCCGGACCGCATGGCGGAGAACCTCGACATCTTCGACTTCCGGCTCACCGAGGACGACCTGGCCCGCATCGCCGACCTGGACACCGGCCGCAGCCAGGTCTTCGACCACCACGACCCCGCGGCGGTCAGGCAGCTCGGCGGAGTACGGTTCGACACCTGATCCCACCCCGCACCGGCGAGACCCGCGCAGGGTTTGCGCCACCGCGGCAGCAGGACGACCTGTCGTCAAACGATCGGGTGACGACGGGCGGCCGGCATGTTCAGCGGCCCGCGCGACCCGCGGTTTCGCGGCCGCCGGCAGCTCTCGCGATCGCGGGCGGTCGCTGACCGGGTTTGCTGACACCTGAGGTCCGATCCGCCGTACGGCGGGGGCTTTCGGCGGCGAACCTGGTCGGCGCGCTGGTCCCGACCGAACCGTGATCGTTCGCACCGGGACTTCCGGTAGGCCAACCACGCACCCGCGGACTCCCGTCCGGGCCCGGCCGCCCCGTCCGCTCGGCTCCCCGAGCACCCAACGGCCGCCCCCGTCCGGGGGCTTCGTGGCTACCTCCCGCCGTGCCCGGACGCGGTGGCCAGCCACGGCGGGAGCGCGGCGGCCGCCGCGGCGACGAAGAGGCGGTGCTCGCGCGGCGCCGGCCGGGACAACCAGGCCTCCACCAGCCCCGCCTCGCCGTGCGCCAGGAAGGCGCTGTGCGCCTCGACCCGCCACTCCCGCGGGCCCTCGCCCGCCGGCAGCAGCCCGGGGTCGCGATCCAGCAGGGCGCGGACGGAGGCGGTGAAGTGGTCGACGAGCAGATGGTGCAGGATCGCGCTGCGCCGCCCCACCAGGCCCGCGGTGTAGACCGCGTCGTGCCGCTCCAGGTGCGCGATCAGGGCGGTCGAGGCCCGCTCCCAGATCGCCTCGACCGGGAGCCGTGCCGCCTCGACGTCGGCGATCCAGCCGGCCCTGACCTCGTCCAGCTCCGCGTACAGCACCTGTTCCAGGACGGCCGCCGGACTCGTGGCGTGCTTGTAGAACGTGGTGCGGTTGACCCGGGCGGCGCGCACCAGGTCGGCGACCGCGATGTCCTCCACCGGCCCCTCGGCGGCCAGCCGCAGCACCGCCTCCCGCAGCCGCGCCCGGGTGCGCCGGGTCCGGACGTCCAGCGCCGCGTCCGTCGCACCCGTCGCGTCCGCGCTCGCCTGCGGGGCCGGGGGAGTGGGGGCGTGCTCCTTGCCTGGCATGGCGCGACCCTACTACGACGCCCCGTAGCACCCCTCTGAACAGCGATGATCAACAGGTGTCTCTTTTCTTTCCGGGTCTGCGGTGCGACAATCGATCCTGCGGAAGCGACCCGAAGGCCCCGCCGACCGGGCCGCCGCCGCGACCGCGCCCGCCCGAGCCCGCCGACCCGCGTCGCGCCCGCTCGCCCCGCGCGGCCCGCCTCGGTCGGCCCGCCCCACGGCGACGCCGACGGTCACTCAGGGAAAGAAGCAGGAACATGAAGGCATCCGTCACCAAGGGACTCGGCCAGGGCTTCGTCGTCGAGGAGGTGGAGCTCGCCCAGCCGCTCGGCCACGAGGTCCGCGTCCAGGTCAAGGCCTCCGGCCTGTGCCACTCCGACCTCAGCGTCGCCACCTTCATCGGCGAGGACTTCCCCGTCGTCCTCGGGCACGAGGTGGCGGGCGTCGTCGTCGAGGTCGGCCCCCAGGTCACCCAGACCAAGGTCGGCGACCACGTCGTCGGCAGCCTCATCCAGTACTGCGGCGCCTGCGTCAACTGCCTCAGCGGACGCACCTTCGTCTGCCTCCGCCCCGAGGCCACGCTGCGCCCCGCCGGCCAGCCCTCCCGGCTCAGCTGGCAGGGCGCCCCCGTCGCCCAGGGCATGGGCCTCGGCGGCTTCGCCCAGGAGACCCTGATCCACGAGAACCAGCTCGCCGTCATCCCCGACGAGATGCCCTGGGCCCCGGCCGCCCTCATCGGCTGCGGCGTCCTCACCGGCGCCGGCGCCGTCCTCAACAGCGCCCAGCTCCAGCACGGCGAGACCGCCGTCATCATCGGCGCCGGTGGCGTCGGCATGAACGCCGTCAGCGGCGCCCGCGTCGCCGGGGCCGAGACGATCGTCGTCATCGACATCGAGGACGGCAAGCTGGAGCGCGCCAAGGCCTTCGGCGCCACCCACGTCGTCAACTCCCGCACCACCGACCCGGTCGAGGCCGTACGCGACATCACCGGGCACGGCGCCGACCACGTCTTCGACTTCGTCGGCGCCCGCCCCGTCACCGCCCAGGCCCTCCAGATGGTCGCCAAGGGCGGCGGCCTCTACCTGATCGGCGTCAGCACCGGTGACGCCGGCGTAGAGGTCAACTCCATCGCCACGCTCAGCGCCTCGCAGAAGGTCCAGGGCGTCTACATGGGCTCCTCGAACCTCAAGCGGGACATCCCGCTGTACGCCTCCCTCTACCTCCAGGGCCGGATGAACCTGGACGACCTGGTCTCCAAGGAGATCGGGCTCTCCGACATCACCGCCGGCTACGAGGCGCTCAAGGACGGCAACACCGCCCGCGTGGTCATCACCGACTTCGCCTGACCGATCCCGTCCCCGCCCCCGGGCGAGAACCACGGACCGAGCCGAGGTGGCGGGCAGCACCCCGCGTCCGCCGGCCGGGAACGGGCCGGCGGACGCGGGTGCGTGGGCGGGTTCGGGGGTCAGGCGACCTGGCAGCGCAGCGGCTGGCCAGCCAGGGCGCGGGCGGCTTCCTCGGCGGCCAGCCGCTGGAGGGCGTCGAGCGACTCGGTCGAGTAGAACGCGGCGTGTGGGGTGAGCAGGGCCCCCGGGGAGGAGCGGAGCGGCGAGTCATCGGGAAGCGGTTCCGGGTCGTGGACGTCGAGCGCGGCGCCGGCGAGCTGCCCGGTGCGCAGCGCCTCGGCCAGGGCGTGCGGGTCGACGAGGGCGCCCCGTGAGGTGTTGACCAGCACCGCGCCGGGGCGCATCCGGGCCAGGTTGCCGGGGCCGATCAGCCGGTGGGTCGCCCGGGTGGCGGGGGCGTGCAGCGAGACGGCGTGGGAGCGGGCGAGCAGCTCCGGCAACGCCACGCACTCGATCCCCCGTTCGGCGAGTGCCGCCGGGTCGGCGTAGGGATCGCTGGCCAGGACCAGGCAACCGAAGGGGCGGAGCCGCTCCCGCACGGCGAGCCCGATCTTGCCGGTACCGACCAGGCCCACCGTCGTGGCGGTGAGACTGGGCAACGGGCCCACGTCGGACGGCCCGACCCAGCCGTCCGTGCGGATGGCGCGGTCGTAGGCCGGCAGCCGGCGCAGCAGCGTGAGCAGGCAGGCGACGGCGTGGTCCGCGACGGTGTCGGTGCCGTAGTCGGGGACGTTGGCGACCCGCACCCCCAGGGCCCGGGCGGCGTCCACATCCACGTTGTCGTAGCCGATGCCGTAACGGATCACGGTGGCGCCGGGCGCGAGGGCGGCGAGCACGGCTCGGGTCACGGGTGCGAAGTTGACCAGGGCGACGTCGGCGCCTCGGACCGCCTCGACGGTCGACGGCTCGTCGGTGCAGTGATGTGCGCTGAAGGTCGCGGCGAACCGTTCGGCGGTGGCTCGCTCGCGGCGCACCTGGCCGAACGCCTGGTCGGTGACGACGACCCGGGGCGTCATGGGGTGCCCCCGAGCAGGCCCCGCCGGGCGAGGTTGGCCATCAGGGCGCGGATACCGAAGGTCCACGGCGGGGCCTCCTCCGCGTGGGCCACCACGTTGGCGAGGCTGCCCAGCCGCGGCGTGCTGATGTGCACGAGGTCGCCCAGGTGGTGGGTGAAGCCCTCGCCCGGGGCGTCGCGGTCCTGGGTGGGGGCGAACATGGTGCCGGTGAAGAGCAGCACGCCGTCGGGGTACTGGTGGAGCCGGCCCATGGTCTGCCGGACGAGGTCGAGCGGGTCGCGGCTGATCTCGCTGAGGGAGCTGACGGCTTCGAGCTGGAAGCCGTCGGGTCCGGTGACGCGGAGGGTGATGTCGAGTCGTCGCGCGTCGTCGAGGGTGAAGGCGTCGTCGAAGAGGCGGAGGAACGGGCCGACGGCGCAGGACGCGTTGTTGTCCTTGGCCTTGCCGAGCAGGAGGGCGCTGCGGCCCTCGACGTCCCGGAGGTTGACGTCGTTGCCGAGGGTGGCGCCGACGGGCCGGCTGGTGGAGTCGACGGCGAGCACGAGTTCGGGCTCGGGGTTGTTCCAGACGGAGCGGCTCCAGATGCCTATCTCGGCGCCGAGGCCGACAGCGGAGAGCACCGGGGCCTTCGTGAACACCTCCGCGTCCGGCCCGATACCGACCTCCAGGTACGGGGACCACAGGCCCTCGGCGGTGAGGACCTCCTTGACCCGGGCGGCCTCGGCCGATCCCGGCACCAGGTGGTCGAGCTGGCCGCCCAGCGCGTCCAGGACCCGGGCACGGACGCCGGCCGCGCCCGCCCGGTCCCCGCCGGCGCGTTCCTCGATCACCCGCTCGACCATGCTGCGGACGAAGGTGACACCGCACGCCTTGAGTACCTGGAGGTCGCCCGGGGCCAGCAGACGGGGGCGGTCGTGCTGGCCGGCGAGCGTGGCCCGCACCACCTCGGCGAGGTCGAAGTGGCGGGCGGCCGGGGCGTGTCGGACGAGGTCGGTGGCGTCCTGGCGCTCCAGCAGGTCGGCGACGGTGGGGGCGTGGTGGGTGAGGTCGGCGAGTCGGTCGCCACGGACGGCGACGACGCTGGGGCCGCCGGTCGCCGGGTCGTGGACACGGCCGACCAGGGTGGCGTGGCGCGCGTCCTCGGGCAGGACGTGCGGCGCCAGCGTGGACAGCTGGGGCGCGCGGTCGGAGGCGGTGGTGGTCACGGGATGGCGTCTCCTTCGTCGGACCGTGCCTGTCGGACGGCCAAAGTGCGGTAGTGCGCGGCGTTCCGACGCGTGGCGTCGGCCTCCCGCGCGGTCAGTTCGCGGCGCACCTCGCCCGGCACGCCGGCCAGCGGGGTGCCGGGTGCGGCGCCCGCCCGCGGCACGGTGCCCGCGACGACGAGCGAACCGGCGTTCGCCCGGCGGCCGTTGAGGAGGATAGCCGCCGTGCCGATCGGTGAGTCGTCCTCGTCGCCGCCCAACGAGACGCTCGCCTGCTCAGCGACGCCGACCAGGGTGGCGTCCGGCGCCGGGCAGGCGGTGTCGCCGACGCCCTGGACGCGGCCGTCGAACGGGAACGGGGTCATGCGCCGATGCCGTACCAGTGGGCGGCCGTCTGGCCGCGGACCATGGCGACGGCCCGCGCGCCGAGCCCGGCCCGGGCCAGCAGGTCGGTGAGGTCGGCGAGGGTTCCGACGTAGTCGCGGCGCAGCAGGGACACCGGCCAGTTGCTGGCCAGCATCAACCGCTCCGGGCCGAAGTGCCGTACCGCTTCGGCGACATGGGGCAACAGCGCGTCGCGGTCCCAGTGCTCCCAGGCGGTCAGCACGTCGATCCCGACGGAGACCTTGAGCGCGACCGCGGGGTGGGCGGCGAGCGCGGCGAGGCGTTCGGACCAGGCGCGGTGGTCGCCGCGTTCGACGGGCGGACGGGCCAGATGGTCGATGACGATCCGCAGTTCGGGTACGGCGCCGGCCAGCGCGGTGACGGCGCGCACCTGTTCGTCGGTGACCGGGACGACGTCCCAGGCGAGGCCGCGTTCGGCCAGCTCGTGGCAGAGGCGTACGGTGCCCGGTTCGGTGAGCCAGCCCAGCGGGTCGCGGGCGACGAGGGTGCGCACCCCGCACAGCGCTCCGGTCTCGATCCGGTCCAACTCGGCGCGCGCCGCCTCCGGTCGGGCGAGCGGGAGCCAGCCGACGAAGCCGGCGACGAAGGGCGCTTGGCGGGCGTACTCGGCCAGCCGGTCGTTCTCCTCCGGGCTGTCGACGGACTGGACCAGAACGGTGCTGTCCACGCCGGCGCGGGCCAGTTCGGGGCGCAGGTGCTCGGGCTCGAAGTCCCGGGCGATGGCGGCGTGCTGATGGGTGCGCCAGGGCTGGTCCTGGCGGGAGACCTGCCAGAGGTGGTGGTGGGCGTCGATGACGCGGCCGCCGGCGGCGGGGGTGGGCATGTCAGCGGCCTTCCCATCGGGGGGTGCGGTGGTCGAGAAACGCGGCGACGCCCTCGCGGAAGTCGGCGCTGCCATAGGCGCGGCGCAGCAGGTCGTCGGTGTCGACACGCGCGGCGGCAGCGGTGAGCCGGCGCTCGGTTTCCTTGAGCGCGGCGAGGGTCAACGGCGCCTGACCGGTGAGCCGTTGCAGGAGCGCGTCCAGCTGTGCCGGCAGTTCCACTGGGGTGGCCAGCCGGTGGACGAAGCCGGTGGTGTGCGCGGTGGTGGCGTCGAGGTGGTCGCCGGTGAGCAGCAGCGCCATGGTGCGGGCGGTGCCCAGCCGGTCGGCGAGGCGGGCGACGACGGGCGCCGGCAGGCAGTTGCCGAGCGTGCGGGCGATGGGCGCCCCGAACGTGGCGTCCGGGGTGGCGAGCAGCAGGTCGCAGGCCGCGGCCAGGGCGAGGCCGCCGCCGAAGGCCGGGCCCTCGACGACGCCGAGGAGGGGGGCCCGCAGCCTGAGCAGCCGAGCCAGCACCCGGCCGACCCGGCGCTCGTAGGCCAGCCCGGCCTCGCCGGCGGCCTCCGGGTCGCTTGGGAAGTCGGCGAAGTGCCGGATGTCGGTGCCGGCCGCGAAGGCACGGCCGCCGGCACCGCGCAGCACCACGGCGCGGACGCCGGGCTCGTCGGCGATGTCGCAGCCGGCGGCGAGCTGCTCGTACATGGGATACGTCAGGGCGTTGCGGCGGGGTTGGTTGTCCAACAGCAGCTCCACCACGGGCCCTCGACGGGTGACGTGGACGCTGCCCTCGGTCGCCCGGTTCACGAGGTGCTCCCCTCTTCCGCCGCCGCCCGGGCCGCGTGGACCTCGGCGAGCACCTGGTCGGTGTGTTCGCCGATCAGCGGCGGATGGGCACGGATGCTGGCCGGGCTGTCGCTGAGGTGCAGCGGCGAGGCGAGCACCCGCACCCGGCCGGCCGTCGGGTGGTCGATCTCGCGCACCAGCCCCCGGGCGGCGACCTGCGGGTCCTGGTCGAGGACCTCGGCGTAGTTCTGGATCGGGCCGGCCGGGACGCCCGCGTCGAGCAGGACGGTGACCCAGTGGGTGGTGGGCTGGCCGCGGAGCCGGTCCTCAAGCAGCGCGGCGAGTTCGTCCCGGTTACGCATCCGGTCCATGTTGGTGGCGAACCTCGGGTCGTCCGTCAGGGCAGTCAACTCCAGGGCGGCGCACAGCCGTTGCCACAGTCGCTGGTTGTTGGCGCCGACGGTGAGGTAGCCGTCGGAGGTACGCAGCGCCTGGTAGGGGGCGGACATCCGGTTGGCGGAGCCGAGCGGCTCCGGCGGGCTGCCGGTGGCCCAGTACTCGGTGGACTCCCAGACGGACATGGCGAGTACGGCCTCGAAGAGGGAGGTCTCGACGCGCTGGCCGCGTCCGGTGCGCAGTCGGTGCACGTAGGCGGCGAGGATGCCGCTGAGCAAGAGCATGCCGGCGCCGAGGTCGCCGACGGGCAGCCCGTTCTTCACGGGCCGCCCGCCGGGTTCGCCGGTGACGCTCATCGCGCCGGCCATCCCCTGCGCGACGAGGTCGTAGCCGGGCCGGTCGGCGTAGGGGCCGGTGCCGCCGAAGCCGGAGATGTTGGCGTAGATCAGCCCCGGGTTGAGCGCGGCGAGGGTGTCGTAGTCGGCGCCGAGGCGCTCGGCGACGCCCGGCCGCCAGTTGTGCACCACCACATCGGCGGTGCGGGCCAGGGCGTGCAGGTCGGCGAGACCCCGTGGGGTCTTGAGGTCGAGCAGCACACTGCGCTTGTTGCGGTTGAGGGCGAAGAAGGCGGTGCTGTCGCGGCCCTCCCCGGTCGCTCCCCAGGAGTGCCGGGTCTGGTCGCCGCCGCCCGGGTTCTCGACCTTGATCACGTCGGCGCCGAGGTCGGCGAGGAGCATGGTGCAGAACGGGCCGGCCATCACCTGGGTGAGGTCCACCACCCGCATGCCGGTGAGCGCGGCCGGTGGGCTGGGTTCCTTCGCGTCGTCAGACATGGTGTCTCCTCCTGGCTGGGTGCGCGGGCGTGGGTGCGCTGGGTCAGCGGGCGAGGCCGGCGTTGGCCTCGGCGAAGAACGTGTCCACGGCCTCGGGCACGGTCTGGTGGCCAAAGGCGACGTCCTGGTAGGCCCGGGTGAAGGCGGACTCGAAGACGGCCAGATAGCCCGGCGGATAGACCACGTTGGGCGGGTCGTCCGCCACGATCCGCTGGTAGAGGGCGAGTTCGCGCTTCTTCAGGTCGGGCAGATCCGGGTCGTCCAACTGGCGGCGCAGCAGCGTGGTGTTGGTGACGGCGCCGTTGTCCGACGCGTAGGTGTCGCCGCTGCGCGGGTCGTTGGCCCAGAAGTCGATGAAGGCCGCGGCGGTGGGCACGTTGTCGCAGTTGCGGGGGATGGACAGGCCGGAGGCGATGAGCACGTTGCCCGATCCGGCGGGGCCGCTGGGCAGGGGCAGGCTGGTCATCCGATGGCCCTGGCCCTGACCGTCGAGGGTGCCCTGGATGGGCGTGAGCGCGTTGCCTGGCCGGTTGTCGGAGAGGACGTCGCCGCTGGCCACATAGCTGGCCTCGGGGGACGGCGGCTCCTCGGCGTTGGCGGTGGGGCTGTTGGCCAGTCCCCTCGCGCGGATCTCCTCCCACATCTCCCAGTACCCGATGAGCAGTTCTTCGGAGAAGCCCAGCGCGTCGCCGGAGAACATCTCCTCGCCGAGGCCCTGCACGTAGGCGATGAAGAAGTTGGGCAGCCCGCCGCGGAGCGACGTGGCCGGTATGCCCTCGGGCAGTCCGTCGGCCGCCTGACTCAGGAAGTCGATGTAGTCGTCCCAGTCGTAGCCGGGTTCGGGCAGCGGCGCGTCAGCCTCCCGGGCGAGGGTCTCGTTGACCAGCAGCGCGTCATAGGCGGCGCCGGTGGGCAGCATGTAGAGCTTGCCGTCCGCCCCCCGGCCGGTGTCCAGCACGGCGTCGGGGATGTCGCTCACGTCGATGGCGCCGGACTCGATCATCGGATCGAGCGGCAGCAGCACGTCCCTGGCCGTGAAGTCGCCCAGGGTGCGGGCCTGCAACTGGGTGACGCAGGGCATGTTGCGGCCGGCGCCCTGGACGTTGAGCCGCTTGAAGTAGTTGCCGAAGTCGGCGGTCTCGCGGCTCACCCGCACACCGGGGTGGTCCGCCTCGAAGATGTCGGCGACCGCGTTGGTCCGCTCGTTCCTCGTGCCGGAGCCCCACCAGGAAAGGCGGATGTCACCGGTGATCTCACCCTGGCCGCCCAGCTCCTCGGGGCTGTGATCGGGCAGCCGCTGGCCGCAGGCCGCGACGGCGGCGGCGCACAACACGGCCAGCGAGCCGGCGACCACCCGGCGCGCACCAGCCCGCCGGGGCCCTCTTCCGCGTGCTTGCATGGGTTTCCTCCTCACTTCAGCCCGCTGGTGGCGATGCCCTCGACGAGCAGCTTCTGGGCCGCGATGAAGAACGCCAGCACCGGCACCAGGGAGAGCGTCGACATCGCGAACAGCGAGCCGTAGGCGGACTGGCCGGTGGCGTCCAGGAAGGTGGCCAGGCCCTGGGAGACCGTCCAGGCGTCCGGCTCGGTCAGGTAGAGCATCGGACCGAGGAAGTCGTTCCAGGTGTTGATGAAGGTGAACAGCGCCGTGGTGCCGAGCGCCGGGACGGACAGCGGGATGACCACCCGCCAGAAGATGCCCCAGTGGCCGCAGCCGTCGAGGCGGGCCGCGTCGTCCAGACTGGGCGGCAGGGCCCGGATGAACTGCACCATCAGGAAGATGAAGAACGCGTCGGTGGCCATGAACTTCGGCACCACCAGCGGCAGCACGGTGCCGACCCAGTCCAGCTGGTTGAACAGGATGTACTGCGGCACCAACGTCACGTGGTAGGGCAGCAGCAGGGTGCCGATGACGAGGGCGAACAGCGGCTTCTTGAAGCGGAACTCAAGCCGCGCGAAGGCATAGGCGGTCAGCGCGCACGCGATCAGGTTGCCGACGATGCTGAGCACGGTGATCGTCAGCGAGTTGAAGAAGAAGCGGGAGAAGTTCAACTGCCCGCCGCCGGCCCAGCCGTCCGCGTAGTTGTCCCACGTGAGGTCCCCGGTCCACAGCCCCAGGGTGTTGAACACCTGGTTGTCGGGGCGGAGCGAGGCACCGAACATCCACAACAGGGGATAGAGCATCAGCGTCAGCGTGACGATCATGACGCTGTGCTTGGCCAGGCCGCGCAGCAGCCGGCTACGGGTGGGTCGGTTGCCGAAGAGGAGCCGACGCGGGCGGGGCGGGGCGCTGGTCGTGCTCATCGTTCGTCTCCGTAGTGGACCCAGTAGCGGGAGCTGAGGAAGAGGCAGCCGGTGAAGAGCGCCAGGCCCAGGACCAGCACCCAGGCCATGGCCGCGGCATAGCCCATGTTCAGCTGGGCGAAGCCCTGTTCGTAGAGGTAGAGGGTGTAGAAGAGCGTCGAGTCCGATGGCCCGCCGCTGCCGTTGCTCACCACGTAGGCGCTGGTGAACGCCTGGAACGCGTTGACCACGCTGAGCAGCAGGTTGAAGAAGATCAACGGGGACAGCATCGGCAGCGTGACGCTGCGGAAGCGGCGCAGCGCGCCCGCGCCGTCCACCGAGGCCGCGTCGTACAGCTCCTGCGGGACCTGCCGCAGCCCGGCCAGGAAGATCACCATGGCCGAGCCGAACGTCCAGACCTGGAGGATCACGATGGTGTACAGGGCGGAGTCGGGGTCGCCGATCCAGCTGGTGTGCTCGATCCCGACCAGCGCCAACGCCTTGTTGACGATGCCCTCCTCGCCGAAGATCTGCCGCCACAGCGCGGCGACCGCCACGCTGCCACCGATCAGCGAGGGCAGGTAGAACAGCGCCCGATAGCCGGTGAGGAAGCGCAGCCCCCGGTTGAGCAGCATGGCCAGCCCCAGCGACACGGCCAGCAGCAGCGGCACCGACCAGGCCACGTAGGTGAGGGTGACGCTCACCGAGTCCAGGTAGCGCGGGTCGGTGGTGAACATCCGCTCGAAGTTGGCGAAGCCGACCCATTCCGGCGCGCCGGACAGGTCGTAGCGGGTGAACGCCAGATAGAGCGAGAACAGCATGGGGCCGAGGGTGAAGACCAGCATGCCGATCAGCCACGGCGTCAGAAAGGCGAAGGCGGCCCGGTTTTCCGAGCTCGCCCGGCGTGAACGCCGGCGCGGCCCGGCTGGGGGCCTCCCCTGAGGGGTGGGCGGGGGCGGCGGAAGGACCTGCGTTCTTCCGCCGTCCGGGCCCGTGTCGTTCTTCTTCATCGCGAAACCTCCACTCCGGCGTGGGGTCGTGGGGCAGCTGGCCGCGTCAGCGCGGCGGGTGCTCCCGGGCCGCGCGCGCGTGGTGCTCCACGCGGTCGGCCATGATCTGGGTGAGGAGACCGGCCAGCGGGAGGCGGACGCCGGCGGCGCGGGCCGCGGCGGTCACCTCCCACAGGTCCTTGCTCCAGGGACGTTCGCGCACGGGCGTGCCCCCGGCGTCGTAGGCGTCGGCGACCCGGTCGAAGAAGCCCCAGTTGCGGGCGACCCAGGAGTCACCGGTGCCGCCGGCCACCACGGCCAGTACCGCCTCTTCGGCGACGCCGTGTGCGGCGGCCAGCTCCAGCGCCTCGTGGGCGCCGGCGAGCGCGGCGAACATCATCAGTTGGTTGGCGAGTTTGACGGCGGCGCCCGCCCCGGCGGGGCCGACGTGACGGACGTCGTTCCCCACCGAGTCGAGCAACGGGCGTGCCCGGCCGAGGACGTCGGCCGGGCCGCCGACCATCACGGACAGTTCTCCCCGCGCGGCGCGCTCGGCGCCGCCGCTGACCGGCGCGTCCAGCAGGCTCACACCGGCCCGCTCCGCCTCGGCGGCCAGCTCGCGCGCCGTCGCGGGCAGCACGGTGCTGTGCACCAGCACCACGGCGCCCGGCGTGAGTTGGGTCAGCAGGCCGCCCTCTCCGGTGAGCAGCCCGGCCACCGCCGCGTCGTCGGGCACGGCCAGGCAGAGCGCCTGACAGGCGGCCAACTCGGCGATGTCGGACACCCGTTCGGCGCCGGCGGGGATGTCCCGCTCGGGTGCCACATCGTGTGCCACCAGCTGCCAGCCGTCCGCCGCCAGGGCACCGGCCATCGGTAGCCCCAGGTTGCCGAGACCCACAAAGCCGACGCGGGTGTGCTCACGGTGCAGCGTCATGTCGCTCGAACTCCTGTCGGCGGTGGACGGTTGGCGGGCGGTGGGAGTCGGTCTGGGAGGGGTCAGCGGACGCTGTCGTCCAGTGGCCGGCCGAGCTTCTCGTAGAGCCGCCGCCGGCCGATCTTGTCGTTCTCCAGCTCCTGCCTGGCGTACTTGGCGACCGTCTCGGCGTGCTCCACCGGGACCGCCACCACACCGTCGCCGTCACCGACGACGATGTCGCCCGGTCGGATCAGGACCCCGCCGATGTCCACCGGCACCTGGAGGGCGTCGAACTCGACGCGGCCCTGCACCATCGACTGCGCGCGGTAGCGGCAGAAGATCGGCACCCGCTGCATGACGCACTCGTCGGTGTCCCGCACCCCACCGGTGGTGACGATGCCGGCGGCCCCGGCGGCATGCCACTCCAGGGAGTTGTTGGAGCCGATCTCGCCGACCGGCAGTCCGGCGGACTGGATGACGACGATGTCGCCGTCCTCGATGGTGGGGGTGATCCTGTTGGGATAGATGTTCCGGTACCAGTCGTTCGCCCAGCTCGTGTACTCCTCCGGAGTCAGCGGGGGCACGGCCTTCTCGGTGGGCTTGAACCGCATGGTGCGGGCGATGCCGGTGAAGCGGGCGCCCTCGTACAGCGGGGTGATCTCGGGCGAGACAGTGCCCTTGGCGTGCAGCCCGGCCCAGTCCAGACCGTCCCGCACGTCGGCGACGCGCAGGCCGTCGAACAGGCGCAGCAGTTCGGCTTTCTCCATCGATCTCAGTCCTCAATCGCGTTGGGTCCCGGTCGTCTTGCCTATTGTCTACAATAGGCATCAGGAGGCGGCAAGACCCTGGGACGATGTCATCGTCAATGACCCCGTGGTGTGCTGTCGCCGCGCGCTTGTCGCCGCCGCGATGGGCATGATGTGAGAACCACGAGCCAAGAGAGGCTGCCCATGGCTTCCCGCGCCCGCCCACCGGCGTCGCCCCCGGAAGGACCAACGTCGAACAGGCAGTTGGACCCGCCGAGCTTGGTGCAACTCGCCGCCGGGGCGATTCGCAAGATGATCCTGTCCGGCGAACTCGGCCCGGGGGACCGGCTGATCGAGCTGGCGCTGACCGAGCGACTCGGCATCAGCCGCCCACCGCTGCGCGAGGCGATGCGGCTACTCGAACAGGAGGGACTGATCCTGGTCCAACCCCGGCGCGGCGCCACCGTGGCCGCGCTGACCGACCGTGACGTCTACGAAATCCTCACGCTGCGCTCGGCGTTGGAGCGCACCGCGATCGAGCTGGGCGTCCCGGTGCGGCTGCCCGAGCGGCTCGCCGCCTGCCGGGAGGCACTCGGCCGCATGGAGCGGAGCGCGGCCGAGGAGGACCGGGCGGCGCTGGTGGAGAGCGGCTACGCCTTTCACGCGGCGCTGGTCGGGCTGGCCGGGCACCGCCGCATCGAGGACATCTACTCGTCCCTGCACCGCCAGTTGCTGCTCTGCATGGCGCGCAACCTCTACACCAGGGAGCGTTACTACGAGGACCTGGACGTCCACGTGGCACGCCACCGCCACCTGCTGGAACTCGTGGAGGCGGGCGACCCGGCGGCGGTGCTGGCCGAGTTGGCGGTGCACGGCGAGCGGTCGTTCTCACAGCTGGCCGACCGGGTGCCACGGGCCGGCAAGCGGAGCTGAGCGGCGCGTGGCGCCCTGGCGGGCGGCGCCACCACCGGTCGGCCGAGCGGTGGGGGGCCTCGGCTCCGCCGCGGGCCGCGCGGCCCGTGCCCCGGGTCCACGATCATGGGGCCATGCGTGCCGCCCG
This sequence comes from Streptomyces chisholmiae, assembly GCF_031845445.1. Taxonomy (NCBI): domain Bacteria; kingdom Bacillati; phylum Actinomycetota; class Actinomycetes; order Kitasatosporales; family Streptomycetaceae; genus Streptomyces; species Streptomyces chisholmiae. The sequence goes on from NZ_JAVREO010000007.1 coordinate 230,495, forward strand.
CCTCATCCGTATGGCCTTCCTCATCCAGCTGAACCCCGGCCTGACCGCCGCCGCTCTCGCCCGCGAGGTGGACGTCTCCGAGCGCACCGTGATCCGCGACATCCAGGCGTTGCAGGAGGCCGGCATCCCCGTCCGGTCCGAGCGCGGCCGGTTCGGCGGCTACTACCTCCAGGCCGGCTACCGGACCCGGCTCGCCACCCTGCACCCCACCGAGGCGGAGACGCTGTTCCTCTCCGGCCTGCCCACGGCCCTCCAGGACCTCGGGCTGGCGGACGCGGCCGACACCGCCCGCCTCAAGCTGACGGCCACCCTGCTCCCGGCGGTGCGGGCGGCAGCCGAGTCCTCCACCCGCCGCTTCCACCTCGACGCCCCGGCCTGGTTCCGCGAACCGACCACCCCGCACCTGCTGCCCGAACTGGCCCGCGCCGTCTGGGCCGACCGCACCGTCGAACTGACCTACGCGCGGCCGGCCCGCGACCACGCCCCGCCCACCGCCGTCTCCCGTCTGGTGGAACCGTACGGGCTGGTCCTGAAGGCGGGCGTCTGGTACCTGGTGGGCCGACTCCACGAGGAACGGCCGGGGCGCGCCGGGGCCTGGCGCACCTACCGCGTCGACCGCGTCACGGCGCTCACCACCCTCCCGGAGGCGGAGCCGTTCACCCGTGACGCGGCCTTCGACCTGGCCACCCACTGGGCGGCCCACGCCGCCCGGTTCGCCCGCACCCTGCTGCGTACCACCGTCAGCCTGCGCCTCACCGAAGCGGGCCTGCGCCGGCTGCCCGCCGTGGTGGACGAGGCCGGCGCCGAGGAGGCGCTGGCCGGGGCCAGCCAGCCGGACGCCCACGGCCTGGTCACCCTCGACCTGCCGACCGAGTCACCGGACGTCGCCCTCGACCAGCTGAGCAGGCTGGGCGCGGACGTCGAGGTACTGGCCCCGGCGGGCCTGCGCGCCCGCTTCCGCGAGCGCGCACTGGCCCTGGCCGCCCTCTACGGGGCGGAGCCCTCCGGGGCGGCCGCGCCGGAGCCTCAGCGGTAGTCGTCCGCCGAGGCGTCCTTCCCGCCGTAGGTGACGTCCTCGAAGTACGCCCACGCGTTCGGCTGGCTGCCGTCCACGTCCCGCACCCCGTAGGCCCTGGCCAACTCCCCGCTGGAGGTGGACCGCCCGTTCCAGCGCTCGGCCCGGTCCCGGTCGGCGGCCAACGCCGCCACCGCGCGGGCGAGATAGGTCGGCGACTCGGCGATCGCGAAGGCCGGCTCCTGGGCGATGGCGTCCCGCCAGTTCTCCTCGGTCACCCCGAAGTGGGTGAGCATCTGCTCGGAGCGCAGGAATCCCGGCGAGACGGCGACCGCCGCGCCCCCGTACTCCGCCAGCTCCTGGCCCAGCCCGAAGGCCAGCCGGATCGGGGCGTTCTTGGCCAGGTCGTAGTACATGTTCTCCCGGTAGCGGCGGTTGGACTCCGCGGTGCCGTCGGTGACCTCCACGTGCAGCGGCGCGTCCGAGCGGATCAGCAGCGGCAGCAGCAGCGCCGCGGTGATGATGTGCGAGCGGGCGCCGAGTTCCAGGATGCGCAGGCCGTCGGCGAGCGGGGTCTCCCAGCTCTTCTTGCCGAAGACCGAGCGGGTCAGGAGGTGTTCGCCGCCCCAGAGGTCGTTGACGAGGACGTCGAGGCGCCCCACTTCCCGCTCGATCCGCTGGGCGAGGGCGCGCACCTGGTCCTCGTCGAGGTGATCGGTCGGCACGGCGACGCCGGTGCCGCCGGCCGCGGTGACCAGCTCCGCGGTCTCCTCGATGGTCTCGGTGGTCCGGCCGACCTCGCTGGCCCGGGCGCGGGTGGTGCGTCCGGTGACGTAGACGGTGGCGCCGGCGCGGCCCAGCTCGACGGCCTGGGCCCGCCCGGCGCCACGGGTGGCCCCGGCCACCAGCGCGATCCGCCCCGCGAGCGGGCCGGCCTGGGCGGCGGTCAGGGGGGTGTTGGCGGAAGAGGAATCCTTGCTCATGGGATTCATGATCCACGCCAAAACTGACAGAACACGTCACCTTTTCCCGGCCGTTTCGCCGCCCACCCGCCCCCTGGGCCGCCCTCCTGTCGGGTCGGGTGCCCTGCCTCTGCATACTCACTGGTATCGGATACCCACAGGTATGCTACTGTCCGTGCATGACCAGTGCAGAACATCCTCATCCACCCGGGCCCACTCCGCGTCTCCCGCGGGCCGAAGTGCGCCGGCGGCTCCTCGCGACCGCCGCCCAGGTCTTCGCCGAACGCGGCTACGCCGAAAGCAAGTTGGAGGACATCGCCCGCGTCGCCGGCTTCACCAAGGGGGCCGTCTACTCCAACTTCCGCAGCAAGCAGGAACTCTTCGGCGCGCTCCTCGCCGAACGCGCCGAGGCCGAACGGGCCGCCGTGACAGCCTGTGTGGACGAGTCCGAAAGCGTGCCCGAGATCGTCGACCGGGCCGCGCGTCTGGTCTCCCGGCGGATCGTGCACGACACCGAACGTGGCCGACTGGGGCTTGAGTTCGCCGCCCGGGCCATGCGGGACGCGGAGGTCGGGGCGGTAGTCGGCCCCATGCGCCGGGCGCAGCGGGCGGCGGCGGCCGACGCCGTACGCACGGTCACCGAACGCGGCGGCATCACACCGCCCATCGACGCGGAGTTGGCGGGAGTCATCCTGCACTGCCTGACCAACGGGCTCTCGATGGAGCACCTCGTCGACCCGGAAGGTATCGACGCCGGCACCGCCGAACGAGCCCTGGGTGCCGTGCTGAGCTGGCTGACCTGGGAAACGCCGTCATGAAACGTCAGGAACACATCGACTGGCTGCGCAATCTGGGAATCCTGTTCCTGTTCCCCTTCCACACCGCGAGAGTTTTCAACGACAACCCGGAGTTCTATGTCAAGGGGCCGGAGAACGCCTTCTCCTCCGCGCTGATCAACATTTCCTCCTTCTGGTTCATGCCCTTACTCTTCCTGCTGGCCGGACTGTCGAGCCGCTACGCGCTGCGGCAACGCACGGCCGGTGTCTACGTGCGCGAACGGTGTGCGCGCCTGCTGGTCCCGTTCCTCTTCGGCTGCCTCGTCATCGTGCCGCCGCAGGCCTACTACGCGGCGATGTTCCACCACGGCTACCGTGGCGACTATCCCGCGTTCCTGTGGACCTACTTCACGGACTTCTCCGACTGGTCAGTGCTCACCGGCATATCCCCGGCGCACCTCTGGTTCATCCTCTTCCTCTTCCTGATATCCCTCGCCCTGCTCCCCGTGATGCGGGCGATCATCCGCCGGCAGTACACCCCGGCCTGGCTGGCCAACCCGCTCCTCGTCCTGTCGCCGGCCGTCGTCCTCGCCGCGCTCTCGTACCTTCCCGAAATCGGTGGAGAAAACATCTTCGTCTATGCGGGATACGTCCTGCTCGGTTTCCTCATCGCCACCAGCGACACCATTACGGAGACGGTGGAACGGGCCCGGCGCGGCTATCTTTGCATCGCGCTGCCGGGCGCACTCTGTATCGCGGCACAGAGATTCACCGTTGGCGTCCCATCAGACCTGATCTCCCCGGCCTGGCACGCTCCCGTGCACTGGGCGACGCTCCTGGCCATGCTGGGATACGGAAAGCGTTACCTCGATCAGGCCTCGGCTCTCAACCGATACTTCAGCTCGGCCGCCTTTCCGGTCTACATTCTCCACCAGACCTATCTGATCGCCACCGCCTACCACGTCCTGGGGCGAGTGGACAACGCTGCCGCCGCTTTCATCCTCATCATGGTGCTGCCTTTCCTCTTCAGCCTCGCGAGCTACGAGGCCATCCGCCGCACAGCCGGGGTGCGTCTCCTGTTCGGTCTACGGGCTCCGCGTCCTCCGACTCGCCCGCGCCTCCCTGCGTCCGGTCCGCCCACCGGCCACCCCGACGGTCCGCGAGCCGCATCCCCGACCCCCAGTCCGTAGCCGGGCCGGGCGTCGCTGGGTCCCGCCCGTCGATCCGGCGAAGTGTGAGCTGGACGACGGGCGCCGTGGCCGTCAGCCGTGGGGTACGAGGTCGGGAGTTCTCCTGGCGGCACCTTCGGACGACAGGCCCTTGAGCGAGTCCATCGCCTTCGACAGGTCCACCGGGGGCGGGAAGCGCGCCATGCGAGCCGTTCGGTCCTGATCCAGGCCGGCGGTCGGGCGGTGGGCCCGAGTCCGGTCACGGCCGGCGACCTGCCGCGCCGTCCGGCGCCGGTGTCCCCCGCCCGAAGCCCCGTGGCCGCACCGGGAGTTGGCCGCACCACGGCCCCATCCGCGTCGTGGCCGCCGGCGGGGCGGGCACGGAACGGGGCCCCGCCCCGTGGCCTGGAGTCGGTTCAGTCGTCCGCCGCTCCCGCGAGTTTGCCCGCCACGCGTTCCAGCGCGGCCAGGTCCTCCGGCGCCAGCCGGTCCGCGAAGTGCCGCCGCACCGAGGTGAGATGGGCGGGGGCGGCGTCCTCCAGGGTGCGCAGGCCGTCCTCGGTCAGGACGAGCAGGCAGCCCCGGCCGTCGTCGGGATCGGGCGCGCGCCGGACGAGGCCGCGCGTCTCCATCCGGCTGGTGTGCCGGGAGAGCCGGCTACGCGACCAGCCCATCTTGGCGGCCTGCTCGCGCAGCGTGCTGGTGCGGCCGGGGCGTTCGGAAAGCGTGCTGAGCACCTCGTAGTCGGGCTCGGAGAGCCCGACCGCGGCGAGGTCGCGCGCGGTGGCGGAGCGGACCGCGATCATCATGCGGCGGAAGGCGCGCCACGCGCGCTCCTCCTCGGGGTCAAGCCATCGGGTGGCCTCGTCCGGCGACTTCGTTGACATGGAAACAATCTACTCGCTAGGTTCATTTACATGTCAACGAAACCCCTGCGTGTTCTCGTCCTGGTGTGCAGCACCCGCCCCGGCGCCCTCGGCCCCGCGGTGGGCGACTGGCTGACCAGCACACTCGCCCACCGCGCCGAGGAGTTGGGCGCCGAACTGGTCCCGCTCGCCCTGCGCGACCTCGACCTGCCCTTCCTCGACGAGGAGGAGCACCCGTCCGCCGGCCACTACGCCCACTCACACACCCAGCGCTGGAGCCGGACGGTGGACGCGGCCGACGGCTTCCTGATCGTCACCCCCGAGTACAACTACGGCATGCCGGCGACCCTGAAGAACGCGCTCGACTTCCTCGGCCCCGAATGGGCCTGGAAACCGGTCGGCTTCGTCGCTTACGGCCACACCTCGGCCGGCACCCGCGCCGTGCAACACGCCAAGCAGGTGACCACCACCCTGCGCATGGTGTCCCTGGGCGCCACCGTCGCGCTGCGCATCGGCGACGCCATGGAGAACGGACAGGTCCGCCCCGACCCCGCGCTGACCGGCACCGCCGTCGGCCTTTTGGACGAACTGGTCCGGGTCGGGCACGCCCTCCGCCCCCTGCGCGAAGCCGCCCGGCCCACGGCACGCCCCGGCCCACTGCCCGGCTCCTACCTGCGCCCACTGACCCCCGACGACGCCCCGGAGGTCACCGTCCTGCAGCGGTGCTGCTGGGCGGACGAGGCCCTGGCCAACGACACCTGGGACATTCCGGCCCTACGGGAACCGGTGGAACAGGTACGCGCCTGGCTGGCCGCCTGGCAGACGCTCGGGCTGTGGCGGGACGGCCGCCTGCTCGGCCTGGTCCGCGCCCGCCGCACCGGCACCGACTGGCACATCGGCCGCCTCGGCGTCGCACCCGACCTCCGCGGCCAGGGCCTCGGCCGCTGGCTGCTCCACGCCGCCCAGTCCGCGGCCGACCCGCGCTGCGACCGCCTGGTCCTGTCCACCGGCGCCAAGAGCCAGGCGAACATCGCCCTCTACCGCGGCGAGGGATACGAACTCTCCCCACCCGCCGACGACGACGGCACCGTCCGCCTCACCCAGCCCATACCCAACGACCGCTGACCGGAGTTGCCTGACGGGGGAGCGGGGAGCGGGGAGCGGGGAGCGGGGGAGTGGGAAGTGCGCCACGGGGTCAGCGCCCCCGGGTCCCGCTGTCAGGCCCGCGAAAAGCTCCGTGGCCAGCCAGTGGCCGTCACTCCTGGCCAGTTCCTCCGGAGTCATGCCGGTCGCGGCGGCTCGGCGGGCGGGTCGGCTTCCCGGGCCGGCAGGAGGGCGGTCAGGTCCATGTGCAGCGGGGTATCCCACTGGGCCGACCCGTCAGCCTCGATGTTCACCGCGTGGCGCAGCAGCGGGATCGCGAACTGGGCTTCCTCGACGTCGGCGCCGGATTTGAGCGCGTCCCGGAGGGCACGTACGTCGCCTCGCTGAACCGCGCGGGTGGCGGGACTCCGCACGATGCGGGCTAAACGGCGGCCTGGTTCCACGAGTGCTCCCATCGTCGATGAGGGTGAGGTTCCTGTTCGTCCGGAGTGACTGACTCAGCACACACGCTGGGGGAGCAGCCGAACTGCGGACTGGGCGCGGCGAATCGGGCGGACTCCGCCGGGGCGGCCCGGTGAGCTTCGACCTCGAACGCGGCCCCGCCGAGATCCGGTGCGGAAGGGCGGGGCCGCCGGGCTGGGGAGGGCCGTCTCAGCGGCCCCGGTCCCGTTTCCCACGCTCGAAGCTTTTCAGCGCGAGGTCATGGCCGTCGACGAAGGCCACGTGCGTCTAGGCCCCGTGCTCGTTTCCAGGCGTCGAAAAGCTCCGTGGCCAACCAGTGCCCGTTGGCCACGGCCAGCTCCTCCGCTGTCGTGCCGGTGCCGAGCGCCGCTCGGCGGGTCGGGTCCGCTCCGCGGGCCAGCAGCAGGGCGACCGCGTCGGCGTGCGGGGGCGGCCGGCGGTGGGCGGTGCTGTCGCGCTCCACGTCAACGGCGTGGTGGAGCAAAGTCTTGCCGAAGTGTTCCTCGTGTGGGTCGGCGCCGGCGTCGAGCGCTGCGCGCAGGGCCGGCAGATCCTCCAGTGCGATCGCCCGGTGGGCTGGCGTCCAGGCATAGTGACTGGGCGGCACGGTGCGTCGGGGAGACGCGTTGGTGTCCATAAACGCTCTTTGGCGTGGGATGGATGGGGTGGTGGGGTGCCGGCCGGTCTCCGGGTCGGGAACCGGGCCGGCGGCACGCCGAGCTGCGCTTGGCGTGATCGGTGGGTGGGTCGGTCGGCCGGGGTCAGGCAAGAGCCGGATTCACCGATTCCGTTCCCGTTTCCAGGCGTCGAAGAGCTCTGTGGCCAGCCAGTGCCCGGTGAGCATGGCGACGTCTTCGGCGGTCAGACCGGTCGCGGCGGATCGGCGGGTGGGGTCGGCGCCGCGGGCCAGCAGGAAGGCGGTCAGGTCGACGTGCAGCGGGGTACGCGTTTGGGCGGCCCCGTCACCCTCCACATCGACCGCGTGGTGGAGCAGTGAGGTGCCGAACTGGGCTTCCTCGACATCGGCGCCGGCGTCGAGGGCCTCTCGGAGGGCGGCCAGGTCCTGGTGTGCGACGGCGTGATTGGCCGGGCTACGCCTGATCGGGCGAGGAAAGAGCCCGGTGACGGACGGGGGAGGAACGAAGGACATCAGTACTCTGATCGATCGATGACGTTGATGCTCGGCAACGCGTTCCGAGCCGGCTGCTGATGTCGTCGCAGCCTTCGTACCGGGACAACTCGCGGGAGTTGCCCCGAGTTCCCGCCACGGCAGCCGGTGCTGGCGAGGACTCGATTCCCGTCAGGCGTCGCGCCACCCCGGCGCGTCCGCGCCCCAGCGAGCCGCCGGGCGCGCCCAGTTGACCGGGCCGCCCGCGTAGGACACCGGCGGCAGCGCGTGGCGCAGTCGGCCGACCGGGCTGTCCGTCTCGGTCAGCCGGCGCTCGGCGTCGAAGCCGCCGGCCGCGCCCGGCGCGGGGGCCAGCTCGTGGAGCAGCCAGTGCGCGGTCCGCGTCAGGGCCAGCCGAACCAGTCGGGTGCCACCCGCGCGGTGCTGCTCGGTGAACGCCCGCAGCACCCCCGCCGCCAGCAGATAGCCGGTGCCGTGGTCGAGCGCCTGGGCGGGCAGCGCGCCGAGCGCGTCCGGCGAGCCCTCCAACTCGGCGATGCCAGTGGCCACTTGGACCAGGCTGTCGAAGCCGCGCCGCTCCCGCCACGGCCCGTAGTGGCCCCACGCGGACAGCTGGGCGACCACCAGGCCCGGACGGTGGGCGGCGAGCGCCTCGGGCGTCAGCCCGAACCGGTCGAGCGCGCCCGGCCGGTAGCCGGTGACCACCACGTCCGCCGCGTCGAGCAACCCTTCGAAGACCCGGCGGTCGGCGGCATCGCCCAGGTCCAGGACGGTCGAGCGCTTCCCCATCCCCGTGTCGTTGTGGGCCTCCTGGCTCTCCGGCAGCTGCGGGGCGTCGATCCGCAACACGTCCGCGCCGAGCAGGGCCAGGGTGCGGGTGGCGACCGGCCCGGCGAGCACCCGGGTCAGGTCCAGGACGCGCAGCCCCGCGCACGGCAGCGCGGCGGTGCCGAGTGCCCGGACCGGGGCGTCGTCGACGCGCGCCGTCGTCAGCAGCGGCTGCCCCGCGACGAGAGCCCCCTGCTCGCTCCTCGCCCACACCTCGGGCCGGCGGGCCGCGACGGCCAGCCCGCCCGCCGCGTACACCGTCTCCTCCACCTCCAGCGCGGCGCGCCCCGCGATCGCCTCGGCCACCGCCGACGCGCCCCCGTCGCCCGGCACCCCGAGCGCGGCGAGCGACCGGGCCCGGTGGTGCGGGTAGTTGGCGTGCGTGCGCACCCACCCGTCGGCGGCCCGCCAGAACCGGGACAGCGGCGCGAACGTCGACCACGCCTGCCCGTCGACCCGCGTCAGCCGGTCACTGAGGAACGCCGCGGCGACCGCCTCGTCATCGACCCGCACCGCCGGCACGGGCCGCCCGCTGCGCACGGCGGCCAGCTCGGCGGCCGCGAGCGAACACACCGCTACGGTGGCCCGGGCCAGCTCCATGACGGGCAGCCGAGCCGGCAGACCATCGGAGGGACCGCCGTAGGTCACTCGGTCAAGCAGGGCGGGATCGGCACCCAGTGTCGCCCAGGCGTGCGATGTGGCTGCGGAGATGGGGAAACTCATCGGCACATCATGACACTGAGTGCCACTCAGGGGGAAGGGGCCCAGCCAGCGGCCGCCCCCGACGCCCGTCGCCGAGCGCCGGTCATCCGGGCGTCAGCCGCGGGACGCCCGCGTGAGCCCGCGCGGCGACCGGCACTACTCGCCCCGGAGCCGGTCCGCGAGATCCCGGAGCTCCGTCAGCCCCGTCGCGCCCACGAGATCGGCCGGGGCCAGGTCCGGGTTGTGGCCCTGACTCGGCCGTGGAGCCAGGCCGGCGCCGACCTTCGCCGGCTCCGCCGTCGCCGTTTGGGCCAGCCACGCCACCTGGGTGCTCGCCGCCCCCCGGAGGCGTTCGATGGTGGCCAGCAGTGAGGGAACCCCCCACACGACAAAGGTGAACCGGCCCGTGCCCGTGGAGATCTCCAGTTGCTTGGACAACCGCCGTGAGACATCGCGGACGCCGGTGACGACCGGCAGGAAGACGCTGAACCGGCCGGTGAGGCGATTGGCCGCGTGCGCGTCGAAGACGATGCGGTAGTCCGTCACGTGCAGCCGCCCGCCGATGCCCTCCTTGCCGCGCATGCCAACCGTCCCCAGCAACCGGTCGTGGCGGAAACGCGTCAGCCCCGCCTCGGCGACCCCGACCAGCGCGTTGGCGTTCTTGCTGACCCTCACCACCTCGCCGGGCAGCAGATCGTCCGGACCAAGCGTCATGTTTCCTCCCCGAGAACAACGTTCGCAAAGCCTAAAGGCCAGCCCGAGTCCGGCCTGTCCGGTCGTGACCGGAGGCGCGGCTATGCGAGGACCGCGGTGGCTTCGACCTCGACGAGGAGGTCTGGTTCCCCCAGTGCCGCGACGCCCAGCAGGGTGATCGGCTTGACCGGGTCGATGCCGAGCTTCGCCGCCGCCCGGCCCACGCCCTCGCCCAGCAGCGGCATCTTCTCGGGGTGCCAGTCGACGACGTAGACGGTCAGCTTCGCCACGTCGTCGAAGGAGCCGCCGATCCCGGCCAGGGCGGTGCTGATATTGAGGTAGCACTGCTCGACCTGGGCGGCGAAGTCTCCGTCGCCCACGGGGCGGCCGTCGGCGTCGCGGGCGACCTGCCCGGCGAGGAACACGAGCTTCGAACCGGTGGCGACCGACAGTTGCCGGTAGACCTCGGGCTTCGGCAACCCCTCGGGATTGACCAGCGTGACGGGCATGAGTGGCCTCTTCTTCTTGGTGACAGGAAGGGGAGGATCAGCCTCCATGAAAGCATAGCGGTGCTATGTATTGTGGGATCATGGCGAGGACGAAAGATCCGACGGTCCGCTCCCTCCTGCTCGACCGGGCCGCGCAGATGCTGCGGACCCGGCAACCGGTCACACTCCGCGCCCTCGTCGCGGGAACGGGGGTGTCAACCATGGCGGTCTACACCTACTTCGGCGGCATGGACGGACTCTGGAAGTCGCTGCGTCAGGAAGGCTTCACGCGCCTGGCCGCCCAGCTCGAGGCCGTCAGGACGTCCGCGGACCCGGTGCGGGACCTCGCGGCACTGGGCGCCGCCTACCTGGTCAACGCTCTTGAGAACCCCGATCTCTACCGCGTCATGTTCGACGCGGACTTCGACCTCGACGACACCGGCGCCGCGGACGAAACCCTGCACCGCCTCGTCGACGCCATCGACCGGGCCAAGGCGGACGGCCGCTTTCACCGCGAGGTCGACCCGTTGGAACTGGCCACGCAGAGCTGGGCCATCGGCCACGGACTCGCCTCACTCGTCGCCACGGGCCCCCTGTCGCACCAGGCACTCGCTCACGGCGTGCCCATGTTGACCGCGCTGTTCACCGGCGCGGGAGACGAACCCGAGCGATGTCGCCGGTCGGTTGAGCACGGCTGGGCCGGCATCGCATAGTCCAGGCCCGGCCCGGCCGGCTCTCGCGATCGGAGGGATCGGCCCTGGCCGGGCCCCCTGCCCGCTGCTTCCCTGTGGTGCTCAGCGCTATCTCATGTGGTGAGTCGGCGGTAGCAGATGGAGGTGCAACGGCTTCACTTCCACGCCAACGTCCCCGATGGAACCGCGTCCATACCGCCCACCAACTGAGCGATGAGTTCCGGGTCGTGCGCAAGTCACCCCTGCGGGACCGGTCACATGCTGACGCACGCGTACCCGAAGGAGACACATGGCAAAGCTCATCTACTCGATGGTCAGTTCGCTCGACGGCTACGCGGAGGCGGCGGAGGGCGACCTCGGTACCGGAGCCGACGACGAGGAGGTACACACCTTCATCAACGACCTCTTCCGCCCCGTCGGCACGTACCTCTACGGCCGACGGATGTACGAGACGATGGTCTTCTGGGAAACCGCACACACCCAGCCCGACCATCCGCCGCACATCCTCCAGTACGCCCGCGACTGGCAGGCTGCGGAGAAGATCGTGTACTCCACGACGCTTGGTTCGGTGTCCAGCGCGAAGACCAGGATCGAGCGGACCTTCGACCCCGATGCCGTGCGCAAGCTCAAGGCCGATGCTGAGCACGACCTCACCGTCGACGGCCCGAACCTGGCGGCCCAGGCGATCGCGGCTGGCCTGGTCGACGAATACCACATGTTCATCACCACGAGCGTGGTCGGCGGCGGCAAGCGGTTCTTCCCTGACGGCGTGCGCCTCGATCTCGACCTGGTCGAGGAGCGTGCCTTCGCCAGCGGACTGATCTACGCCCGCTACCGGACTCGCTGAACCCGCACCGGTCGGTCCCACCCGGCGAGGCCGAGCCAGGGCAGGTGAGACCGCGCGCGGTCGAGGCTTCATCTGGGGGGGTCCGCGGTAGCGGATGAGGGGGCGCGGGCAATCCCGGTGAAGGCGAGGAAACGTTCGGCTGTGTGTGCGTGGCGGCGGTGGAGGCGGCGGCAGCCGGCGAGCCAGGCCATGGTGCGTTCGGTACCCAGCTGGGCCTTCGAGCCGTACTCGCCGCGGTCGACGGGGATGCGGAACCGTCAGGTTTCCCGGTGCGAAGCCCGTGCGTTCACCGAGTCGACGGCGCGGCGGGCCCAGTCCAGTTCGCCGCGGGAGCCGAGCTCGTCCAGGACCAGGCGGTAGAGCCTGGCCCAGACCCCGGCCTCCGTCCACTCGGTGAACCGCCGACGCGGCGTCGACCCCACGCTGCCGGCCGCCATGGCTGCTCCGTTCCGACGCGGAATGGACGCCGGACACGGGGCGGACAGCGCCTCCAGCCTGGTGAAGCTGATGAAGACGGTCAAGGCGTAAGCGCGGGTCGGCGAAGCGTGGGGAAGGCCGGCCTGACGCTCCCTCGAAAGACCGACGCACCGCGACGAACGGGCACCGGGGCGGTAGCCAAGCAGCGCCGGCCCGGCACCGGCGGGCGGCGCCCCGCGCGTCGGTCGCATACTCGTGACATGACAGGCCCGCCCGACCGGTTCCGCGATCCGCGTGCCACCACCGACCACTTCGTTGGCCTGGTCCTGGTCAGCTGCCCCGGGTGCGCGCGGGCCGCACGGGTCGTCCGCGCGCCCGGCGACACCGCTGCCGGGGGCCCGATCCTGCGCAGTCCCCGCCGCCTGGTCTGCGGCGGCTGCGGGCTGTCCCGGCGGTGGGACGGCCACCTCGGCCGGCTCTCGCCCGGCGCCGCCCAACCGGCGAAGGACCCGTACTTCGGGCAGCCGCTGTGGCTCCAGGTCCAGACCCGGCACGGCTGGCTGTGGGCGTACAACCTCGAACACCTCGACCTGCTGCGGCACTTCGTCCAGGCCACCCTCCGTGAGCGCGCCACCTGGTACGACACCCGCCAGCGGATGACCCTGGTGGCCCGCCTTCCGGCCTGGCTCAAACGGGCGCGGAACCGGGAGGAGATCCTCCGGGCCATCGCGCGGATGCCCCCCGCACCGGCCATTGCCTGAACTTTCGGCCACCCAGGGTGCGATTCACGCCTGTTGTCAACAAGCGGCGGTCACCAACCGCCCGGCAGGACATGCTTGTGGGCGGAACATCGGTCCTGCGCACAGAATGGGGAGCCGTGCTGCGACGGATTCACGGGTTCGGGCCGAAGCGACAGGACAATCCGCCGCACAGCGGGGGATTCGGATAACGCGCTGACGGCTGGGGGAAACCAGCCGGCCCGCCCACGCGCCCCGCGTGAACTCGCATTCCGCACGGCATTCCGCCCGCCATGTCATCACCAGGACCCCGCCACCGGTGGCGGTCCCGGCGTGCCGTGTGTGGATATCTGACGTCCCGCGTTCCCAGGCTGCCGTTCTCCGCGCCCTTCGACCGGCCTTCCCACGCGCCTTTCGCCCGCATCAGTGTCTCACCGAAGGTAGGGAAAACACCTCGTGCCGTCCTTGCTGACCTACTCCGTCATCACCAATCCGACCTCGCTACAAGCCTCGGAACCCGGTGTACCCTCCGTGGGGGCGGTGTACGTGCTGGTCTCCAACACGCACCACTCCAAGGTCGAGTGCGAGTACATCGACGTGGAGATCCCGGTCGGCAACGACGCCCGAAGCCTGACGAACGACCCGCAGGCCATCAAGCCGAGCGTCGACCCCAGTTACCCGACGAAGCCACGGGAGAAGCCCAAGCTCGTCCTCCAAGGCGCGACGGTCTTCCGGGCGCAGCTGCCCGGAAAGAACTTCGAAGTGCCGAGCCACGAGTCGCTGGTTCTGGAGTTGGCCGGCATACCCGTGGCCGGCGAAGAGGGCCTGGTGCGCCTCAAGATCCACGAGAAGGCCGGCGGCGGTGACAGCAACAGGCCCATCCGGCGTGACCCCTTCACCGAAACTCTCGGCGTGGTGAAGCAGACGCCCAAGATCCCGCGCAACTTCCGCCCGGAAAAGACCTCCCGGGTGGACGCGGACAAGGAGCAGAAGATAACGCTGCTGTGGGACGGGCCGAGCAACCTGGATTACTGGCTGCGCGACCCGGAGGGTAACGAGGTCCCCGCTTTCGCGGCGAGCACGGGCCCCCAAGTGACCCAGCAGCCCTACCGCTACGCCGTCCCCGCCCCGAAGCGAGGCACCACCTACACCCTGATCGCGGGAACGAGCACGACGGGGGCGAACCCGGTGGGGGGATACTTCCTCACCACCACGGTGCACGCGCGGATTCCCGAGTTCGAAAGCGGAACGCGCACCCCGTGGATCGAGGGCACGCAGGAAAAGGGGCGCGTCGCCTTCTCCGGGGCGGGAGTGGAGATCCGCAAGAACATCAACGAGTGGGGGACGGTCGCGGCCGACCAGGCGGACGTGAACGGAGTCCACACGAAGTGGGTGCAGGGTCGGGACGACGCGGCCGGTTGGATCGAGTTCCCGGCGGCCGGGGTGAACGTCTTCCGGGGCGGCGGCAGCCGCGACTGGGGGACCGTCGCGGCCGACAAGGCGGATCTCAACGACCTGGCCGCCAGCCGGGCCCAGATCCAGCAACGCCTCACCATCCGGGGCGGGTTGACGGTCGCCGGCGTGCTGGAGACCGAGGACGGCCCGCCCCGGCTGCTGGTCCACGGCCGACTGGACGTGGACGGCGGGCTGAACGCCGCCGCGAACGTCGTCGCCGCCGGTGACGTCACCGTCAACGGGGTGCTCCGCCCGACGCGGGACCTGGACGTCGGTGGCGCGATCACCGCCGCCGACCTGACGGTCCGGGACAAGCTGACCACCCAGCACGAGCGCTTCACGCTGGTCGTCCACGGGGAGTCGCTGTACCTGGGCAAGGTGAACGCCAACCGCCACCTGTCCGTGCGCACCGGCGAGGCATGGATCATGCACACCAACGACGACCAGATCTCCGTCCAGGCCAACCTCCGCGTCCACGGCGCGTTCCGCTCGGACAGCTGACCCACCGTCCTGACCGGCCGCCGCCCTTGCCGACCCATCCACCCGCACCGGCCCTGGCCGACGACCCGGCCGCCGGCAGCAGGCCAATCTCCAGGAGGACCACCCCGTGGCGAAACGACGTTCCCGCAAGGCCCAACGCGCACAGCGGATTCGGCGGCTGGCGGCCGCCGGGGCCCTGCTGCTCGCCGCCGGTGTGCTCACCCTGGGCTGGGGCGTCGTGCTCGCCGCCGTCCTGGTGGCGGGGCTGACCGTACTGGCGTGGTGGGGGCGCCGCGTGCACCGTCGGCTGCGGGCCCGCGACCGGGAATGGCAGCGCCAGGAGGCGGTCCTGGCCAACAGCCGTTCCCTCACCACGGTCGACACCCTCTCCGGTACGGCCTTCGAGGAGCTGGTGGCCGCCCGTCTCCGGGAGGACGGCTGCACCGAGGTCGAACGCGTCGGTGGTGGCGGTGACCAGGGCCGCGACGTCACCGGTCGGCTGCCGGACGGGCGCACCATGGTGGTCCAGTGCAAGCGGCTGAACCCGAAGCGGGGCGTCGACGCCCCCACGATGCAACGCCTGTTGGGCACCCGCACCCACTTCGCCGCGGACCTCGCGCTCTGCGTCACCAACACCCGATTCACCACGCAGGCGGCAGAGTTCGCCGTCGCCAACGGCATCGTCCTGGTGCACCGGGACGTCCTCGGGCCCTGGCTGCGCGGGGCCCGTCTGGCCACGCTGATCGAACTCAACGGAGCCGGCCTCGGCGACCGCGCGCACCTCCGCACCTGGCGGCAGGCCTACGGCGCCCCCCACCGCGGAAGGACCGTGCGCCCACAGCGTTCTGACCGCCAGTGAGGCGGCCGGCAGCCGGTGGGGTGCCCCGAGTGGCAGCCCTCGCAAGAATCTATAGACCGGTCTATTATCGCGGTGTGACCGGACCCAAAGGAGCACGCACCAGCGCACGGCTGGCCGAGTCGATGCTCGAACTGATCCAACGCGACGGCTACAGCGGCACGGGACTCAACACCGTGGTCGCCCACGCGGGCGCCCCCAAGGGCTCGCTGTACTTCCACTTCCCCGAGGGCAAGGAAGCCCTCGGCGAGCGGGCCGTCGAGCTGGCCGCCACCCGCTTCGCCGACCTCCTCGCCGACGCGGCCCGCCAGTCCGCCACCCCCGGGGCGGCCGTGCGCCACCTGACCACCGTGCTGGCCGGCCTGGTCGAGGAGAGCGACTACCAACTGGGCTGCCCCGTCTCGGTGGTGACCCTGGAGATGGGCGGGCGCAGCGAACGGCTGCGCGCGGCCTGCGCCAGGACCTTCGAGTCCTGGATCGCCCCGGTGACCGAGCTGCTCGTCACCCACGGCCGGCCCCGGCCCGCCGCCCGCGCCCTGGCGACCGCTGCGGTCAGCATGGTCGAGGGGGCGATGATCGTCTCCCGCGCGCAACGCTCCACCGAGCCGCTGCACCACGCGGCCATCGCCCTCGCCGCGCTGCTCGACCACGACGCCGGGCCCACACCATGACCGCCCCCGACCGCCACGCCCTGGTCCTGGGCGCCAGCGGCCTCATCGGACGCCACCTCGTGCTGGCGCTCCACCAGGCCGGCGTCCGGGTCAGCACCGCCAACCGGAGCCCGGCCGCCCACCGCCGACTGACCCACTGGCTGGCCGAGCGCGAAGTCCACCGGCCACCGCCCGACCTCCGCGTCGACTACACCCGGCCCACGCTGATAGCGGGGGAGTGCGACGACATCACCGAGGTCCACAACTGCGCCGGCGCCTACCGGTTCGGCATGAGCGAGGACGAGGCCCGCCGCGCCAACGTCGACACCGTCCGCGCCGTCGTCGCCTTCGCGGCCCGCCTGCCGCGCCTGCGCCGGCTGGTCCACGTCTCCGGCTACCGCGTCGGCGGCCAGGGGGACCCCGTCGACCTCAGCGCGGAGCGGCGCCGGCGCGCCTACCGGACCCTCGGCGCCTACGAGGCATCCAAGGTCGAGGCCGACACCGTCTTCCGGGCCGAGGCCGAACGGCTCGGCCTGCCCTGGTCCGTCGTCAACCCGTCGAGCGTCATCGGCGACAGCCGCACCGGCGCGACCGACCAGTATCTGGGCCTCGCGCAGAGCCTCAAGGACCTCTGGCAGGGCACCCTGCCGGCACTGCCGGGCAACGCGCACACCTTCGTCCCGGTGGTCGCCGCCGACCACCTCGCCCGCTTCATGACCCTGCTGCCGACCGACCCGGCCACCGCACGCGCCGCCTACTGGCCGCTCGCCGACGACACCCCACCTCTTCCCGAACTACTCACGCTCGTCGCCGACCACTACCGCGTCCGAGCACCCCGAGCCCGCGTCCCGGTGCCGCTACTCAGGCGCCTGCCCCGGCGACTCACCGGGGCCGACCCGGAGACCCTGACCTTCCTGTCGAGCGACCGCTACCCGACCGCGTCGGCACACGCCCTCGCCGCCCGCCACCAGCTGACCCCGCCCGACACCACCACGACGATCCTCCGCTGGGCCGACCACCTCGCCGCCCACCGCTTCGGCCACGCCCCGGCCGGCGACCGGCGGTTCACCACCCCGGGCGGCGTCCGCACCTTCCAACTCGGCGCACCACAGGCGCCCACCGTGCTGCTGCCGGGGCTGCCCGTCAACGCCGACACCTGGGCGCCGGTCGTCGCCGAGCTGGGCCATGCCCGCGCCCTCGACCTGCCGGGCCTGGGCATGAGCGCGGGCGGCGAAACGGACTGGCCGGCCTGGACGGCCGCCCTGACCGGCGAGGCCGGCGCCACCCACCTGGTCGGCCACTCTCTCGGCGCCGCCGCGGCCGTCGAGGCAGCCGCCGCCCACCCCGACGCGGTACACCGACTCACCCTCGTCGCACCGTTCTTCCTCCAACCGTCCCCGACCCGCCCGAGCGGGTGGGCGCCCGTCAGCCGCTGGTACCTGAGCCGGGTGTCCGCCGAGGCCCTGGCCCAGCGGCTCACCGGCACCACCGCGCACGCCGACGCGCTCCGCTCCAGCGTCACCGACCTCCGCCGCGGCACCGCCGCCACCGCCGCCCGCCTGCTCGCCGCCACCGCCCGGCCCCGCTGGCGCGCCGCCCTGCGGGCCGCCCTGCGCCGCCACCCCGGCCCCGTGCACGTCATCGTCGGCGCCAACGACCCACTCACCCCCGACGGACACGCCCTCCTCGACGCCCTCCCCCACGCCACCGTCACCACCCTCGACGGCGCCGGCCACCACCCCCAACTCACCCACCCACGGCAACTCGCCGACGCCATCACGGCACCCGCCGACACGCCCGCCCCACCGCCCCGCGCCGCGCCCACGCCCTCCCACCGGCCCCCGGCATGAACGAACACGAGTTCATCGCCCGCCTCGACGGTGCCGAGCGGGTGTCGATCACCGTCCACACCGACGGCCGCCTCCAGGTCGCCATCGCCTACGAGTTCGGCTACCGCCTGGACGAGATCCGCGGCGGCGGCAGTCGCACCCTGGTCTTCCTGCGCGACGACTCCGAAGCGGCCCGCCACCGCGCCGCCTGGGCCGGCCACCACCACCGGACAACCCCCAATGGTGCCTGGTGGAACGCCTGTTGGCCGCCTCACGTCCGGTCGCGACCGGACGCGGTCACCCCCGCCCAGGCCGGAGCCGCCAGAATCGCCGTCCACCACCACGACCGCGACGGCACGTCCGGCATCCGCACCCTCCTCCTCATCGCCGGCACGGCGGCCCTGGCCGGAGCCGGCTACGCGCACCACACCCACTGGCTGGCCCTGACCCTCCTCACCCTGGCCATCCTCCTCCTCACCCTCGTTCCCACGGCCGCGCGCCTGGTCCGCACCGCCCACCACCGCCAACTCGCCCTGCTCCGACGCTTCGAGGCCCAACGCCACCCACCGCCCCCCGACGAGCCGCGGACGGGTTGACCTTCGGGACCGCGCCCAGCGACCGTGGACCAACCCCGGGCCTCGCCGGCACGGGCATCACGGGCGCATGGACGGTCCCCGGAAACACCCCCGTCCGCACGGCGGAGTGTGTGGGCTTCCGACATGAGGGAGGGGGCGGCGGCAGATCGGGGCCGCGCGCCGCGACGTGCTGCTGTTCTCGCGCCGCGACGACGAACCGTGAAACCGGTTCCGCTGGTCCGCCCCCTCCGCGTCAATCGCAGTCGACGCGGTGCGTACCGCCCATCACCGGGTTGACCTCGTCGCCGTAGACCCTCAGCCGGCCGCTCTTCTCGTACCAGGTCAGCTCGTACGTGCCCGCGTCGATGGGCCGGTAGCCGTCATCGGTGCGCCAGGAACCCGACGGCTCCCGGACGATGTCGATCGGGCCCGCGGCGTACACGTCCCCCCAGCCGGCCTTGATGAACCAGGCCTCCCGCACCACGGCCCGGCACCCGTCCGGGCCGGCGGGCTGAAGAACGTGATAGTCCGCCACGACGTCGCGCGCCAGGCCGAACGCGCTGACCAGGCCGGCCACGGTCGCCAGCAGGCCACGGACGACGCGGGACGGCGTCACGCGCCGCGGCGGCGGCCCGCCGGCCGCCGACCGCCGTCGCCGCACCAGGACGACCCGCATCAGGACCAGGGACCCCACGAGCAGTACCGCGCTCACCACCCAACCGGGGATCACCTGATCCAGGACGACGAACAACACACCGCTCCAACCAACGCCGATGGCGAGGAGCAGGCACCCCGTGGCGACGGCCGGCGGCAGGGCCGATCGCGGGACTAATCGGCGCAGCCGGCTGATACGAGACTCATCCGTCCTCACCAGCCCACCCTACGGCCCCACCCGTTCCGTCACAGACCGACCGGCGGGCCAACTCGCCGTCGAGGCGGGGGAGTACGGCGGTGTCTCGGTCGCACGGAAGCCAAGACCGACCGCCCTACAGGCCGATCGGCAACCCAACTCCACGCCTCCATCGACGCCTGGCGGCGGCACGACACGGCCGCGGTGCTGGCCACGTTGACCGACGACTGCGTGATCACCGAGTGCTACGGGCCGGTCTACCGGGGTCGGCGGCGCGTCGAGGAGTGGATGCGCGCCTGGTTCGGCGCCGGCCGGCCGGTCGACGGCTGGCGCCCCCACCAGCAGCCGCGATGTTCCGCCAGTCGCCGGCGGTCACCCGTCCGCCACGCCCACGTGGCGCCGCGACCGGGGACGGGCGAGTCTTCGACGTGGGTATCGAACTCTCTGGAGGGCACATGCGTGAGAACGCCCGGCTGCTGTCGAGGGCCTTGGGTCTGGCCACCACGATGGCCCTGATCCCGGCGGGCGCGCTGGCCGCGCCGGCCGCGCCGAACAGCGACATCCCGCCGTGGCGGGACCTGGCCACCGTGAAACGCGCCACCGCCGCCTACCACGATGTGACCCGAGCGGAGGCCGACGGCTTCGTGCGGACCTCCGAGTGCCTGCCGGAGAAGGGCCTCCACTACCTGCGGTCGGTCGCCGACAGCGCGGAGGACCTGGACCTGACCCGCCCCAACGTCCTGGTCTACGAGCCCTACCCGGACGGCGGCCTTCGGCTGCTCGGCGTCGAGTACGCCTCCCGCACGCCGGGCGAGTTCCTGGGACAGGAGCTCGAACCCTCCAGCGTCGTCCCCTACTACCTCCTGCACGTCTGGGTCTGGGACGAGGAAGCCGACGCGGACGACATCTTCGCCGCCGACAACCCCCGCATCACCTGCGGCACCTGACCCGGCCGCCGCCCGAGCCGGCCGCCGGTCCCGAACCGCGCGCCGCGCAGGCCGCGTTCCGGGCGTGACGGCCGGCTCGGCTCCGGCGTACCGGGTCATCGCGCCGGGTGGAGCCGTTACCCTGCTGGGGACGGCGAGTGGAGGCGTGATGAGTCAGAGTCCCGAGACGGCGGGCGAGATGCCCAGCCCCGAGGAGATCGTCGCCATGCAGGACCTCGGCGACCAGGCCCGTGCCCGCGAGGAGATCGGCGCCGCCACCGACGAGGCGGCTCGTCGTCGGGTGCTGCGCTACTGGTGGTCCTGTGGTCGGCTCTCCCAGCGTCCCGGCCGTGCGCAGCAGTACGCGGAGGCCGCGTTCGGTGAGGGTCCGTGGCGTCGGATCGAGGGTGCCGCGTGAGTCGGTGGGACGTCTACGGCGACCCCAACCTTGAGGAGCAGTTGGTCAAGCACCACGGCAGCCCGCCCTGGGACGCGCTGCGGGTGCTGGTCCGCCGGCTGGAGTGGCAGGCGGACGAGGCCGGGCACCCGCTGTCCTACCCCTGGTCGGACTCGCTGCGCCGCGCCGTGATCGAGGACGAGACCGAGGTCTACGGCGTCGTCGAGTACATGATCGAATCGCGGCGCCACCAGATCGCCCGCATCCTGACCGTCGACTGGCTGCCCGACATCACGACCTGACGAGGCATCCGGCCGGCCGCCGCCCCGACCGCCACGGAGCGCCCGTCCCGGTGCGCCGGGGGCCGCTGATCAGGACGGCGGGGCAGGGCGGAGGGCCAGAACAGCGACGTCGTCGGAGTTGTCGGCGCCCAGACCGATCAGGAGCTCGTCGCAGAAGACGTCGAGCGGCTCCCGCACCAGATCGGCCGTGTGCCGGCGGAGGAGAGCGCGGTCCGCGCTGCGCGCCGCCGCCCGCTCCCGTGGGAGCGGGCCTGGCCGCGGCCGCTTGCCGTGCGAGGCCTGCCGCCCGCCGGGGGAGTGGCAGGCCGACACCGCCGGCGGGAGTGCGCCGGGCCGCACGGGATCTCTGCCCTGACGGTCCCGTTTCTATGCTTTCGGATCGCAAAGTGTGCCCATGGTCGCGCTGACGTCGACCGATGTCCGTCGTCCGGCATCTCGCGTTGCCCACCCACCGTTGCCGGCGTGTGCGGGGCCTATGGCGTGCCTGATGTTCGTCGCGCGCCGGTGAGCGCCCGCTGAGCATCCGCGTTCCGAAACGAGGGGTTGACTGGCATGCCGCATATCTGTGACGTTCCCTCAGGTGTGCGATCGCGTACTCGCGAGGTTCAGGGAGGGCGGATGGCGGAGAGGTATCAGGAGGCCGCCGAGCACTCCTGTGTCGCGAGGAACCCGGGGCGTGGGCGGCCACGCCGGGTCCTGGGCGTGGCCGGCGGGCCGCGCCGCGCGACGGTACCGGGAGACCGGGAGCCGCGACCCGGGTGCGCGACCGAGCCTCGACTGGTGTGTGCACGTTGTGGGCTGAGAGGACATGACCATTGTGTGATGAAGCGCAGCAACCGATCCAAACCGTACTGATCGACGAACTGCTTCCGGCGGACACGCCCCGCATGGAAGGGGTGAACGAAGAGCACGCGCGGGCGCTGGCCGACAGCGGGCGGGAGTTCGAGCCGATCCTGGTGCACCGGGCCCTGGGGCGTGTGGTGGACGGGATGCACCGGATGCGGGCCTCGGCCCTGCGGGGCAGGCGGGAGATCGCTGTCCGGTATGTCGATGGGACTCCGGACGAGATGTTCATCCGCTCCGTGGAGAGCAACGTCAACCACGGGCTGCCGCTCACGCTCCGCGAGCGCAAGGCGGCCGTCGTCCGCATCCTCGCCTCTCATGCACACTGGTCGGACCGGGCCATCGCGACCGTCACCGGGGTCTCGCCGAAGACCGTCGGAGCGGCCAGAAAGCGCCTTCCGACCGAGGAAAATCCTCAGTCGGAAGCGTCGGCCGGACGCCTGGGCCGGGACGGCCGGGTGCGTCCCGTCAACATGGCGGAACGGCGGGACCGGGCCCTCGCACTGCTGGTCGAGAGACCCGGAGTGACCCTGCGCGAGGTGGCCAGGGAAGCCGAGGTCTCCATCAGCACCGCCCATCGCCTGCGGCAGGAACTGCGCTCCCAGGCCGCAATGCCCGTGCCCGAGACACGCCGGCCGGCGTCCGGGGAAGGCGACGCGGGCGGGGCTCCCTCACCCCTGGCCGAACTCATCGTCGCGGCATCCCGACGCGGTATCCCCGCGGTCCCGACCGGCCGGGACGGCGCTCCCGGGCCGGCGGGTCAGTCGCGCATCAGGGCCCTGGAGACCCTTTCCAACGATCCGTCGATCCGCTTCACGGACAGCGGGCGCGCCCTGCTGCGCTGGCTCAACGGTCAGGATCGGGTGTTGGCGGCCGGTGAGCAACTGCTGTCCACCGTGCCACCGCACTGCGCCCAGGCGCTCGCCGAGGTGGCGAGCCACTACGCGAGAGCGTGGGAGCGGTTCGCCGTCGAGCTGGGGGGTTCGAAGCGGGTGGACGGCCCCCTGCGCGCGGTGCGGTGAACCGCCCGGCCGGCGGTGCGCACCGCCGGCCCCTTCCGCTGGGTGCCGCGTTCCCGGGACCTGGCCCGATCGGTACCCACTGCCTTTCCCGGAATTTCTCGGCACTTCTCTCTGGGAAATCTCTTTGCTTCCGGAGCGCCGTTGACAGTCGCTTTAAAAGCGCCTTAGTGTGCGAATGCAATTACCTACTCCACGGAGGTGTTCAGGCATGGCAGAAACTCTCCAGCTCACCCGGGACCAGGTTGACTCCGCGATGCGGGCGGGCATGACCATCGACGCGCTCATCGGCCGTCTGGCCTACGACGAGGAGT
Organism: Streptomyces chisholmiae; assembly: GCF_031845445.1. Classification (NCBI taxonomy): domain Bacteria; kingdom Bacillati; phylum Actinomycetota; class Actinomycetes; order Kitasatosporales; family Streptomycetaceae; genus Streptomyces; species Streptomyces chisholmiae. The sequence goes on from NZ_JAVREO010000007.1 coordinate 253,878, forward strand.
TCGCGAAGAACCTCGCCGCAGACCCGCGGGCGACGATGGAGAAGGCGGGGCTGGCCTTCGACAAGGAGGGCATGGACAGCCTGATGGTCGTCGACTCCAAGCGGTTCGACGGTGCCTGTGAGGCGCTTTTCAACCTGGTAGACGCGGAGTTCCTGTACAAGGTCGCCGCGCCGTCCTGCGACCCGTTCTGACCGACCGCTCGGTCTGTGTGCGGCAGGGTGACGCGGCGTGAGCCGCGGGTCCGTGTGATGTCTCACCCGTGAGGCGGCACGGATCGACGTGGCCTGGTGGCTGACTCGGAATCGGCCGGTTTCACGCGTGGACGGCGCAAGTCCCACGTGGGTTGACAAGAATCCGCCATCAGGTCACACTCCGCTCTCCCTGATTTCAGTCATTTACTATCGCGTGTGTTTGCTTATTGAGAAAAAGATCGTATCTGGCCGCCGTCATCGCCGAAGGGATTCCATGACCGCCGTTCATTCTGGCGATCTCGCCAGTCCGCCCCAGCCCGCGATCGGCATGCCGGGCGCTGACGGTGTGGTGCGCCAGTTGGTGCCGGCGGACGCGCCGGAGATCCGCGCGGTGACGGGCGGCTTCGGGCTGGCGGACGAGCGCCTGCGGCAGGAGTTGGCCGCCGCCGACGACTTCCGTTGGCTGGGACTGACCGACCCGTCCGGACGGCTGAGCGCGGTCCACCGGAGCCTGCGCTGGGGTCCCTACCTCTTCCTGAAGGGCGTCCACGTCCGTGAGGACGTGCGCGGCTCGGGGGCCGCGATGCGGCTGGCGTTCGCGCTGCGCTCGGCGGCCAGGTCCGAGGGCCTGGCCGGGATCGCCGTCTGGTACGAGCCGGGGATGCCGGAGTCGGGCATCGCCGAGCTGCTGGGCGTGCGCCCGGGCCGGCCGCTGGTGCACCGCGTCACCCTGCCGCTGCCGGCGGACACCTCGTCAGGGGACGATCGGCCGCCGGTCGTGGCGGCCGGCCGGCGGTGGTTCCGCGGCGAGACGGAGCTGCCGCTCGGCGCGGCCAGCGACGCGTCCGCCGTCGTCGACCTGTTCGCCGAAACCGCCCGTGGGCGGTCGTCGTCCCCGCGGACGCGGCGGATCGCCTGGGTGCTGGACGGCCGCCGGCTGGTATCGAGCGTGAGCCTCGGCCCGGACCCCGCCGCGCTCGCCGCGCTGGTGCGGGCGTTGGGGCCGGTGGCACGGGCGCGTGGCGCCGACACCCTGGAGTTCCCGGTCCTGGCCGCCGACGTCCTCGGCGCGCTCCAGTTGGCCCGCGCCAAGGCGCGCCGTCGCAACCGGGTGCCCGTCTGCCTGGGGACGCTGCGGTTCGCCGGGCCGTCCGCCCCGGGCGGCCCGCGCCCCGCCGTCGCGGCGGAGGTGTCCCGTGCCGACTGAGCCGAGCCCTCACCGGGCGCGCCGGCTCTGTGCCGAGGGCGATCCCGACGAAGCGCTGGCGCTGTTCACCCGCCGCGGCCTGGACCTGGCCGCCGCGCGCCGGCTGCTGGCCGACCGTCAGAACCCGCCGGTGCCGGAGCCGGGGCTGCGGGAAGTGGTCCTGACCGACGTCCGGGGCCGCACCACGGAGCTGGCCGTCTACACCCCGGAGGGCACCGACGCCCGTGAGATGGGCGCCCTGGTGCTGCTGCACGGCGTCGGCGGCAGCGGCCCCGCGCTGCTGCGCCGGTTCCAGGCGTTCGCGCGGCGGTTGAACGTCTCCCTTCTCTGCCCGACGGCGCGACCGGTGCGGAGCCGGTCGAACCAACTGGACCTGGCGGGCCTCTTCGGCAACCGCTTCGACGCGCCGTGCTGGGACCTTGAGGGCGCCGACTTCCCGCTGGCCGCGCTGCGCTGGGCGCGGACCACGCTCAACGCCCATCCGGACCGCTGCGTACTCGGCGGCACCTCGATGGGGGCGCTGGCCACCTGGAACCTGGCGATGCGGTACGGCGACCGCCTCAGCGCCGCGCTGCCGATCAACGGGGCGCTGTCGATGTGGGAGACGTTCGGCACCGACCGCAGGAAGCGCGCGCTGCTGCACAACGTGTTGCCGCTGCCGCTGTTCGTGGTGCACGGCGCCCAGGACACGCAGATCCCGCCCCGGTTCGACCGGGAGTCGGTGGCCCAACTGCGCGCGGCCGGACACGGACAGCTGCGGTACACCGAGGTGGCCGGCGGTCAGCACGCGTTGGAGACCCTCGACCTGGTGAACGGGGACGGCCCGCTCTTCCGGGAGGTGACCGACTGGCTGGCCGCCCGACGCCGGCCGGGAGCGGTGACCGACATCAGGCATCGGGCCGTCGACGACGAGCACGGCCGGTGCCACTGGGTCGCCCTGCGGGGGATCACACCCCAGGCCGTGGCGGAGGTCCACGCCGAACGGCTGGCGCGGGACGCGATCCGGATCGAGGTGACCGGAGCCGAGGAGGTGGCCCTCCACCTGCGCGGTGACCTGTTCGCCCCGGGCCGCGTCCGGGTGCGGCTGAACGGGGCCGAGCACACCGTCGAGTTCCGCCCCGCGACGCGCCGCCTGCTGGAGTCCTACCGGGCCACCGGCGACCCCGGGCTGCTGGACGAGCAGGTGGTCACGCTGCCGGTGCCGGCGGTGCGGGACGGCCTGGACGCCGCAGGGGTGGGGGAGTCGACGTGAGCGAGGATCGGCCGTCCCTGGCGGCCCGCGTCCTGGCCCAGGGCTCCCGCGTCGACGGGCGGGTCCTCGGCGGCGACGGCGGGATCGTCGAGACCGCAGGCGCCCGGCTCTCGGCCGCCGGCGTGCGGCCCGGGCACGTCGTGCTGCTGACCGGGCTGGCCGCGGCCGACCTGGCCGGCGGGATGCTGGCGGCGTGGCGGCTCGACGCGGTCCCGCTGATCGCGCCACACGACCGGAACCTGCCAGCGGAGCTGACCGGCGTCTGTCACCTACGCGGAGCCTTGGAAGTCACACCGGCGGCCGGGCACGCGACCGTGCCCGGGCTGGAGCGGACGGCCGTTCTGATGCCGACCTCAGGGAGCACGGGCGCGCCCAGACTGGCCAGGCGCGGCGTCGCCAGCGTGCTGGCGGAGGCCGCCGGCTACCAGGACTACCTCGCGCTGACGCCCGCCGACCGGGTCGCGGTGCCGGTGCCGATGACCCACTCCTACGGCTGGGGCGTGGCCATGAGCACGCTCCTGACGGGCTGCGACCTGTACAGCACACCGCCCAACCAGGCGCGGGCGCTGGCCCGGCTGATGGACACCGGAGCGGTCTCGGTCGTCGCGTTGACGGCGGGCATCGCGCGGCTCCTCGTGGAGGTGCGGCGCAGCGGCGCCCAGTCCGTGCGGGCCACCCTGGTGGGAGCGGGTCGGGTGCCGGAGGAGCTGGCCGAGGCGTTCACGGCGCGGTTCCGCCGGCCGCCGCAGCGCGGTTACGGCTCGACCGAGACGGGCGGCACGTTCCTCGGCACCAGCGGCATCGGCAGGCCGGTCGCCGGCGTCCGGGTCCTGCGACCGGCGCCGGGCGCGGAGGGGGAGCTGGTCATCAAGTTGCCGGCGCCGGTCGAGGGGGTGCTGGGTGCCGAGCCGACCGAGGTCTGGCACACCGGCGACCTGGTCCGGTGCGACGCGGACGGCGTCTACCACCACCTGGACCGGCTGCGGCCCGGTCTGCGCCTCAACGACCGGTTCGTGGACGCCGACGCGATCACCCGCCGGCTGCGGCGGATCCCCGGGGTCACCGACGTGCGGCTGCTGGTCCTGGGCCGGGCGGGCGCCACGGCGATCGAGGACCTCTACGCCGTGGTGGAGCGGGACGCCGCGCTCGCCGAGCCCGCGTTGGAGCGCTGCCTGGCCGGGCTGCCGGCCACGGTGCCGCGCCCGCGCGTCCTGTGGTGCCCGCGGGTGCCGCGCAATGTGCTCGGAAAACTCGACCGGGACTCGTTGATCGCCTGGGTGCGCGAGGAGGTAGGCAGTGGGAACTGAACGGGGCGGCGGCGCGGAGTCCGACCGCGAGCTCGGGGCGCTGGTCGCCGCACAACTGGCGCGGATGCTGGCTGATCTCGGGGGCACGTCGTTCTCCCGCGACGCGATCATGACGGACGAGAGCCTGCGGAACAGGGACCTGGTCCAGTTCGGGCTCGGTTCTCTCGACTGGATCAGGCTGGCCGTGCGCGTGGGTGAGGAAACCGGTCTTGAGCTTCCGGAGAAAGCCTTCGTGGACGCCGAGTTCCGGACGGTGGCCGGCTGGACGACGGCTCTGGCCGAGCTGAAGGGAGAGGAAAATCATGCGTGAAACGCACCGACGGGACAGGTTTGTCGTCTTCGACGACTTCCTCGACGAGGCGACGCTGACGGAGCTGCGCGGACAGCTGGACCGCTCCACCTTCTCGGAGGTGAACAGCGTCATCTACCCGGACACCGACGGCCAGGCGTACCGGTCCCGTGGCGCCTATCTGAAAGGCGCCGCACTCGGCAGCCCGGGCGGCGGCGGCCGGCCGAAGGCCTACGAGAAGATCCTCAGCGTGGTGGCGGCCGAGCCGGGCATCTTCGGGGCCAACGGCGACGACTGGGACCGGGCGGCCTTCACCTTCTGGCGGTATCCGGCGGGCAGCCGGCTGAGTTGGCACAACGACGTGGGCGGTGGCCGCCGCGGCGAGTACATCCTCTTCCTCCACGACACCTGGAAGGCGTCGTGGGGTGGCGAACTGATGATCCTGGACGAGGACCCGCCGCCGGCGTCGAGCGCCGACTTCGAGGACTTCATCGCGCAGATGGAACTGCAGGTCCGGCGGTCGCGGGTCAGCCCGGTGGCGATCCTGCCCAAGCCCAACCGGCTGGTACTGGTGCGGGCCGGCACGGCGCACCAGATCAACCGGGTGGACCCCACGGCCGGTTCGGAACGCCGCACCCTCACCGGATTCATCTCGAAGAAGTCGAACGAGAACACCACCGAGGCCCGGGACGCGCTGCTGCGTCTGATGCGGGAGTCGGCCGGAGCCGCCAGGTAGCGGCGACGCCCTCGTCAGGACGGAGAAAGGGAACAAGACATGCAGATCACGGAGCGCGGGGAACGCTACACCGTCATCGACGACTTTCTCGACGACGCGGAACTGGCGGAACTCCGCCGGGTCATGGAGCATTCCAAGTTCTCCCCGGCGTTGAACTCCGCCACGTCGGTGCTGACGCCCGAGGACGGCGCGGCGTACCGGGGACGGCGGACCGTGGTCCGCAGCGGCGCGTCCGACCAGACCGCCAACGGCGATCCCGCGGCCTACGGGCGGATCGTGCGGACCATCACGGCCGAGGACGCCATGTTCGGCACGGCCCAGCGGGACTGGAACAAGCTGGGGTTCACCTTCTGGAACTACCCGGCGGGGTCCCGGCTCGGCTGGCACAGCGACGCCGGTGGCGGGCGGCAGGGCTCCTACATCCTGTTCCTGCACGACGAGTGGCGCGCCTCCTGGGGCGGCGAGACGCTGGTCCTCGACGAGGACGCGACGCACCCGAGGGACGGCCGCGACCCGAAGGACGTCGAGGCCTGGGTCCGGGAGGCCGACCGCGACCTGGTCGCCGTCCTGCCCAGGCCCAACCGGCTGCTGCTGCTCCAGGCCGGGACCCCACACCAGGTCAACCGGGTTGACCCGACGGCCGCCCTGGTGCGGCGCAGCCTCACCGGCCACGTGTGGAAGAAGGCGGAGGAGAGCGGGGCGGCGGCCCGGGACAGCCTCCGGCGGTTCCTCGGGGCGCTGGAGGGGGCCGCCGGGGAGCGGGCTCCGCACGGCACGTCATGAGCGAGCAGCCGACCGGCCCGAAAGCCCATACCAGCCCACGCCCGGGCCTTCTCGCCCGGCTCGCCGGCGCGGTTTCCTGGCGCGGCGAGGTGCGGGGCCCGGTGGAGCGACGCCTCGCCGCGGCACTGATCACGCTGTATGTGGCCACCGGCCTCTCGTTCTCCGTGCTGGTCGTCTACATGCTGCAACAGCAGCAGCTGAGCCCGGCCGTCTACGGGCTGGGCGCGACCGTCGCCGCCGTCCTGGGGCTGGTCGCCGGCCCGGCGATCGGCACACTGGCGGACCGGTTCAACGGGTGCGTCCTCTACGCCTGCCTGATGTGGACGATGGCGGTCGCCACCCTCGGCCTCACCGTGGCACCGCCGCTGGTCGCGCTCGGCCTGCTGAGCGTCCTGGTGATGTCCGCCCGGGGGAGCGCCGCGATCCTGGCTGCGCTCGTCGGGCGGGCGGTCGGCCGGGACCGCAGGCTGCGGTTCCGCGCGGTGGTCCGGGCGATGAGCAATGTGGCGATGATCGTCGGCCTCGCGCTGGGCGCGGTGGTGCTGGCGCTGGGAACGCGGGCGGCGTTCCGCGCCTCGTTCGTGGTGGAGGCCGTCGCGCTCTTCGTCGCCGGGTTCCTGGTGTGGCGCGTCCGGCGGCGGGTCGTGGTGGCCGAGGAGGAGACGCCCGCCACGGCCGACGGCCCGGGCGAGTCGGCGCGCGGACTTCTGCGCGACCGTCGGGTCGTCGTGTTGATGGCGCTGGGCTGGCTGTTCGCCCTCGCCGAACCGATGTTGACGATCGCCATCCCGCTGTGGGTGGGCGCGCGGATGGACGTGCCGATGTGGATCGTCTCGGTCGCGCTCGTGGTGAACACGCTGGGTGTGGTGGTGTTGCAGGTACCGGTGGCCCGCCGGGTCACCACCGTGCGGCAGGCCGCGCGGTCGGCCCAGCTCGGGGCGGTCTTCTTCGCGATCGCCGCGGTCATGTTCCCGCTGGCGGCCGTCCTGTCGGAGCGGGTGGGCGTCGCCGCGGCGCTGGGGGCGGTCGCGGTGCTCGCGGTCGCCCTCGTCGTCGGCAACATCCTTTCCTCCGTGGGCTCCACGGGGCTGCTCTACGACATCGTCCCGCAGCAGTCATACGGGAAGTCCCAGGGCCTGTACGGCATGGGGTTCGACGTGGCGAGCCTGGCGGCCCCGGCGCTCTTCGGTTGGTTCGCGGCCGGCGGTGGCCCCACGGGCTGGTACGTACTGGGCCTTCTCTTCGTGGTCAGCGTGCTGCCGGTGCAGTGGATCCAGCTGCGCACCCGCGACGCCAAACCCGCCACGAGCACGTGTGACCCGGCCAAGCCGGACGTCTCGGCGGCTCCCGCCGCCTGAGGAACGAGAGGTGGTACAGAATGCTGGACGAGCAGGACGTGATGGAACTGCTGCTGCTCCGTGGCGCGGAACAGGAGCGGCTCTTCGAACGGGCCAGAGCCGTGCGCCAGGAGGTCTTCGGCAGCGAGGTGGTGGTCCGCGGCGTTTCCGAGATCACCAACCAGTGCCGGGTCAACTGCGTCTTCTGCCCCATGCGGCGCGACAACACGCGCCACAACAGCGACTTTCGGATGGACACGGAGCGGCTGGTGGACATCGCCGCCTCCGTCCGGGCCAACGACATCGACGTGGTCTTCTTCCAGGGCGGTGAGATACCCCAGACGACCCGGGTGGTGGGCGAGGCGATCCCCGCCGTCCGCGAACTCTACGACGGCGACGTGGAGATCCTGCTCAACCTCGGCAACAAGCGCCGCGGCGAGTACGAGTACCTGCGGGAACAGGGCGCGACCAGCTACATCCTCAAGTTCGAGACCAGCGATCCCACCCTCAACGAGCGGATGCGGCGGGAGACGCTGGAGTCGCGCCTGACGTGCCTGCGCGACCTGCTGGACCTCGGCTACCGGGTCGGGACCGGGTCCATCATCGGGCTGCCGGACCAGGACGTGGCCAGCGTCGCCAGGGACCTCGTCTTCGCCCGCGACCTCGGCGTGCACATGTGCAGTGTGGCGCCGTTCGTGCCGGCGCCGGACACCCCGCTCGCCGGGCACCAGGGCGGCGACGTGGAACTGACCCTCAACGCGATCGCCGTCTCCCGACTGCTGGGCCCCTCCTGGCTCATCCCGTCGGTGAGCGCGCTGTCCAAGCGGGCCGGCGAGGGGCAGTACCGCGGGTTGATGGCCGGCGCGAACGTGATCACCGTCAACTTCACGCCGGACGAACAGCGCGACCGCTACCTCATCTACGGCCGCGACCGGTTCGTGGTCAAACGCGACTACGCGCGGGACGTCATCGCCCGGGCGGGGCTCACCCCGCGCGGCTCCGTCTTCCTCGACGCCACGGCCGGCCCGGCCGCCCCGTGCCTGCCCCAGCACACGTCGGGAGCGGCCTGAGATGCGACCGGTGTCACGCTACGTCCGCAGCATGGAGGACGTCCTCGACCTGTTGGACGGGCTGTTCCCCGTCGCCGCCGACCGGTGGACCCCGGCGGGCGGGACCGACTACTGGGACCAGTACTACGCCGACCGGGACCGCCAGGTGCCGTTCTTCGTCAACAAACCGGACGAGCACCTGGCCGAGTACCTGAACTCCGGGCGGCTGACGCCCGGCCGGGTGCTCGACCTCGGCTGCGGGCCCGGGCGCAACGCCGTCTACCTGGCCTCCCACGGCTTCCAGGTGGACGCCGTCGACCTGTCGCCGGACGCCATCGCCTGGACCCGCGACCGGGCGCGCGAGGCGGGGGTGGAGGTCGGCCTGCACTGCGGCGACGCGTTCGCCCTGACCCGCACGGAACTGACCGGCCCCTACGACCTGGTCGTCGATTCGGGCTTCTTCCACCACCTGCCGCCGCACCGCAGGGTCAGCTACCTGCAACTGCTGGAGCGGACGCTGGCCTACGGCGGACACCTGGTGCTCGCCGCCTTCGCCGCGTGGGCCCAGGGCTCCGGTTCGCCCGTGCCCGACGCCACCCTGTACCGCGAGGGCGCGCTCTACGGCGGTCTCGCCTACACCTCGCAGGAGTTGCGGTGGATCTTCGCCGGCCTCACCGAGCTGGAGATCCGCTCCCTGCGCGAGCAGCCGCCGGACTCCCCCTACTACGGTCCGCCCTTCCTGCTCGGCGGCCTGTTCCAGCGCGACGGCGCGGTGCTGACCGCGCCCACCCCCGCCCCACAGCCGCCGAAGGCCGCCTGACCCGCGACGAGACGAAGAGAACGATGAACCCCTATGAGACACAGCCACCCCGGGCGTTCTGGCGTTCGGCGGTCGCGGAACCGGGGCCGACCGCCGTCACGGACCTGTGGCGGCCCAAGTTCACGCTCGGTCAGGACGAGCCGGTCCTGACCGCCGGCTCCTGCTTCGCCGCGCGCATCGGCCCGGCGCTGCTGGAACACGGCATGTTCTGGCGGGACGCGGAGCCCCCGCCGCCCGGCCTGACCACCGAGGAACGCGCGGGACGCCAGTACGGCGTCTTCTCGTTCCGCACCGGCAACATCTACACCGCCGCCATGTTGCGGCAGTGGGTGAGCTGGGCGCTCGGCGCGGCGACGCCCCCGGAGGGCTCCTGGGTCGAGAACGGCCGGCACCACGACCCGTTCCGCCCGACCGTGGAACCGGACGGGCACGTCTCCCTCGCGGAGATGCTGGCCGCTCGGGAGGTGACGCTGGCCGCGATCCGCACGGCGATCGGGGAGGCCAGTTGCCTGATCTTCACCCTGGGACTGACCGAGGCGTGGCGCGAGCGCCGCGACCACACGGTCTACCAGGTCTGCCCCGGGGTGCGGCACGGCGTCTTCGACGCCGACGCGCACGAGTTCCACGACCAGACCTTCGCTGAGGTGCACGACGACCTCACCGCCGCCATCGCGCTGATGCGCGCCGTCAACCCCGGCCTCAAGGTCATCCTCACCGTGTCGCCGGTCCCGCTGACCGCGACGGCGTCCGACCACCACGTGCTCACCGCGACGGTCCACTCGAAGTCCGTCCTGCGCGCCGTCGCCGGGCAACTGGCCCAGGAAGACGACCGGGTGGACTACTTCCCCGCCTACGAGATCATCAGCGGCTTCCCGTTCCGTGGCATGTTCTTCGAGCCGAACCTGCGCTCGGTGACCCCGGCGGGCGTCGCCTTCGTCATGAGTCACTTCGTCGGACCGGTGACCCGGCGCGCGGTGGCGCCGCGTGCCGCCGACCACACCGACAGGAGCGGGGAGGCCTACTGCGATGACGCACTACTCGACTACTACGGCCCCCGCTAGGTTCCTGCTGCTGGGCGACTGCCACGCCGCGCCCATCGGCCGCGCCGCCAAGGCGATGGGGATCGCGTTCCACGGCGGCCCGCTCGGCGTCGGACGTGACTTCGTCAAGGCGTTCGCCGACGAGGCCGGCGGGCGGCTCTCGTTCCGCAGCCCGATCGCGGAGAAGCTCTACCGCGGCCACCTGGCCCAGGTCGGCGCGGCCGACCTGGCCGCGGTCCCGGTGCCGCTGGTCTCCACCTTCGGCTGCACGCTGAACACCTTCGCCAACGAGGAGTACTGGCGCGTCTACCGAACCGGCGACGACCTGCCGCCTGATTTCCTGGACAGCGCCCTCTTCTCCGACATCGTGCGCGCCATGGACCGGCACGCGCTGGACTTCTACCGGCACGCCGTGGCCGCCTGCCCCAGGGTGGTCGCCGTCCTGCCACCACAACGGGTGCCGGCGGGGGCCGACCCGGCCGTCTTCGCCGCGGCGCAGGAGGTCGTGCGCGCGGCGGTGGCCGAGATCGGGGCGGAGACCGTCGACCTGCGCGCCCAGGTCACCGACGGCTCGGGACGCCAACGACCCGAGTTCTGCGACCCCGAGTCGCCCATTCACGGCAACCTGGCCTTCGGCCGGCTGGTCGTGACGGATCTCCTCGCCCGCGGGCTGTGACCCGTGCCAGGGCTGGGGGCTCGACCCGATGTCTCAGGGAGGGAACAGGCGTGAACGCAGCGACACCGGTCCGGGACGTGCTCCACCGACTCCTCGACGGGACCGGCCAGCGGGCCGAGGTGCCGGGCTGGCTCGACCAGCTGCTCGCCCCGCTGGCCACGGCGGCGAGCGAGACGGTCGAGCGGGACCTGCTGCCCGAGGTGGCCGACGCCCTGCGCCGGCTCGGCGGGGCGGTGCCGTTCCGGGTGGTGCACGACTGGTACCACCGGGCGGTCCTGCCGACCCTGGCGGACGCGACGGCCGAAGCCGGCGGCGACCCGCGCGCCTTCGACGCGCTGCGGCGGACGCACGCCGAGGCGTCCGAGGGCCGAGTGGCGGAGGAGGCCGCGTGGCGCCGGGAACTCGAACCGGTACTGCTGCTGGTCTACCGGAACGCCTTCCCGTACGCGGATTTCCACCGGAAGGCCTACCGCCTGGCCTACGCGGACGCGGTCGGCCACGGGCGCGCGCCGGCGGAGGCCAGCCGGTTCGCGGAGAACTCCGCCCGCCGCATGGCCGACATCGACGCGGCGTGCTTCGCCGAGGCCAACGCCCTGGCCAACGCCCGCGCGTTGGCCAGCGCCTACGCCACGGCCGATGCCGTCGCCTACCGCGCGACGTACCCGTCGGCGCGGGTCAACGCCTACCTCGACGCCTATGCCCACCACCTCGCGCCCCGGGACCCGGCGACGTGCCGCCGAGCGGCCGCCGAACGGCTGGCCGTGGGGCTGGCTCTCGGCCTACGCACCACGAAGCGCTGACGGCGGGCCGGTGCGGCGCTGGACGAGCGGCTCGTCGGATGGCGCGGGTGACTCCGACACGGGCGGCCGCGCTCCGTCGGCGTCCGACCCCGGGTCTCTCCTCGGAGCCGCTGGTGCGGCCGACGAACAGGACGGTTGATGCCCTCAGGGCTATCAGTGTGAGTGCGTCTCAAGACGGACAAGATCCTTCCGGCATCGTGTCAGGTGGCTCGGGGCCCCGCCCAGTCGATCAGCACGGGACGCCGTGCTGCCGCCCGGCCAACTGAGCGTTCGGCGTACGGCTGTTGGCGTCGAGGCCGTGGCCGATACCATGATGATCATGCCGGCGTGCCACGTGGAGCCCACCGGGACGGAGCGGGCGGAGTTCGGCGCGAGCACGACTGAGCGGAGTCGCCCCCAAGGCTGCCGGCCCGTGAGGCCACCGCCACGGACACCCACGCCGGCGCTGACCGCGCCCGCGTCCGGGCTATCCGCACTTGGGGGGCAGGAGAGATGGACCTGGTGTCACTGATCTCCGCCGCCGTCGCGTTGGGGAGCGCGACGGTGGCGGGCGTTCTGGGGTACTGGACGCAGCGCCGGCTGCGCGGTTTCGAACAGCGCACCGTGATGGAGTCCTACGGCGCGTCGTTGGTGTGGGCCGCCTACGACCTGCAGAGCAGACTGTTCAACATCCTGTACGGGCACGCGGTCGACGTCCTGCCAGAAGACACCCGCCACGGCTTTCTGACTTCCTTCCACCGGAACGGCAGCCCCGGGGAACGCGCGTACGTGAGCCGGAGCACGGTCTTCGTCATCGCCGAATACCTCGGGTGGGTCGAGATCCTGCGACGCGACGTGCGGTATCTCGACCTGGGCTCCTCCCGCACCAATCGGGCCATCATGGCCAAGATCGCCGAGGTCGACAAAGCGTTCAACCGCTCCTCCGCACAGAGCAACGTGTTCCGCGTCTTCCGCGCCCACCAACGCGCCATCGGGGAGTTGATGATCCACCCCGACGGTGCCCCGGGGGAGCGGCGCTGCCTGGGCTACGCCGAGTTCTGCGAGAAGCTCGACACGGACGACCGGTTCAGCGGCTGGTTCACCGGACTGCTGGCGGACGTCGACGCGTTGACCACGGACACCGCGCCCGCGGTGCCGCGGCTGACGGAGTTGCAGCACGGCCTGACCGATCTGATCACCCTGCTGGACCCCAAGGGCCAGCAGGTGCCCGAGTTCCGGAGCCGTTTCCAGGGCGTCCGGCCCGCCGGCGAACAGTGAGGCGGGGGCGGGCGGCGGCCGACCCGCACCGCGGGCCGGCCCCTTCCGCGGGCGGCGTCGCCCCCGCCGTGACGCGGGCCGGTGCGGGCCGCCGGGTGGGGCTCCCGCCTGCCGTTCGGTGGGGGGTCAGCGGGCGGGGCCGTCCGTCCGCTCCCTGACCTGGTGCGTCAGCTTGTCGAGCAACGTGATCAGGGACCGCCGCTCGGGCTCCGTCAGGCCGTTGACGAGTGCCGCTTCGCGGGTGAGGACTTCGCTGACCGATCGCTCGATCAGCGCGTGTCCGGCGTCGGTCAACGACACCCATACGGCTCGGAGCCCGGTGTCCTCGGTGTTCGGTGGGTGGGTGGCACGTTCGACCAGCCCCTGGCCTTCGGCGCGCGCGACGCGCTGTGAGATCGCCCCGGCGGTGACCAGGGCCCGGCGGGTGATCTCGCGCGTGGTCAGCGCGTAGGGAGGGCCGGCCCGGCGGATGACGGACAGCAGGTCGAGGGTCGCCGCGTCGATGCCGGCCGCGCGGAGCGCCCGCGCGCGGTCGTCCGCGAAGAGCTTGCCCAGCCGCCAGATCGGCGTCACGACCTCGATCGACTCGGTCGGCACGCCCGGTTGTTCGCGGCGCCAGGCCGCGGCGATCTCAGCCGCCGAAGAGGGCGGCCCGCTCTCGGGTGTCCTCGGCTCCTCCGCCATGGCAGGGACCACCTTGCCTCACCCCTCGACGTCATGTTTAGCTCTCAACATAGGCCTGTTTAGAGCTAAACGTAATCTGGGGGAGAGCACCATGACGCGTACCGTCCTGGTCACCGGAGCCACCAGCGGCATCGGCCGCGCCGTCGCCGCCCGCTTCGCCGCCGAGCGGGCCGAGGTCCACATCACCGGTCGGCACGCCGAAACGGTCGAGCGCACCGCGGGGGAACTCGGCGTCCACGCGGTGGTCTGCGACGCCACCGAGCTGGACGCGGTCGCCGCGCTCGCCACCCGCTTCACCCACATCGACGTCCTGGTCAACGCGGCCGGCGGCCTCGCCGGCGCACCCCCCGCCAACGCCTCACCGCTGGCAGCGACCTACCACGAGTGGCAGAGCCACCTGCACCAGAACCTGCTGGGCGCCGTGCTGACCACCACCGCCGTCCGCGACCGGCTCGCGCCCGGCGGCACCGTCATCAGCATCGGCTCGATCGGCGCGGAACGCCGCGGCGGCTCCTACGGCGCCGCCAAGGCGGCCCTCGCCGCCTGGAACGCCGCCCTCTCCGCAGGACTGGCACCGAACGGCGTCACCTGCAACGTCATCGCCCCCGGCTACATCGAGGGCACCAACTTCTTCGGCGGCCAACTGCCGGACGAACGCCGTGCCGCCCTCGTCGGCGAGACCCACAACAAGCGTCCGGGGACCAGCGAGGACATCGCCGAGACCAGCTACTTCCTCGCCTCACCTGGAGCCCGGCACATCACCGGCCAGACCCTCCACGTCAACGGCGGCGCCTTCACCACCCGGTGAGGCGCGCCGGCGACGGCGTCACAACCGGCGTCGCCACCCCGTGCGCGGGCCGGCGGCACCCCCGGCGACCGCGGACCCGCGCTCGCCCCGCGCCGCGAACTCACCGACGGTGCCCTCCGCCGGCCAGCAGTCCCCGCTCCGCTCCGGGAGCAACGCGGCATCGACGAAGCCCCGACGCCCAGGCCGATGTCCACGAAGATGCCGATCCCACTCGGCCGCTGTCACCACCAGCGGATCATGCCAGGTCATCGCCGGCGCACGTCCCCCGGGCGCTGGCCGGGACGTCAACCGCGGCCACCCGACGGTGTTCTGCGCCCGGCCTCGCGGACCCTGGCGACGGGCCCCTGATCGAACGTGGCGTCGGTTTCCCGCCAGCGTCGGCGATGGCGGCCAAGCAGCCTGAGTGCATGACGACCGCGACATACCAGCCGCTTGCCATCGCTCCCCACGTGCTCGACGAACTCCGCGAACGTGACGACTCCGGGGTGATCCCCCGTGTCTACGCGGACGCCACGGCTGGCGCGCCGCTGCGCTGCTGCCTGCGCCGTAGCCGTGTCGGCGAGCGGGTCTCGCTGGTGTCGTACGCTCCGCTGCGCCGGTGGGCGGCAGCGGCGGGCGTCTACCCGGGGGCCTACGACGAGGTCGGCCCGGTGTTCATCCACACCGGCCGGTGCCCGGGCCCGGAGGCGTCCTTCGGCTACCCGTTCGCCGAGACCGGGGCCGCGCGTGTCCTCCGCCGCTACGGCGGCGAGGGCCGGATCACGGGAGGCGCGCTCGTGCGGTTGCCGGACGACCCCGGCCAGGCCCAGACGGCCGTGGACCGGGCCCTGCACATGGCCTTCGCCGACCCCGAGGTCGCCGTCGTGCACGTACGGGCGGTGGAGTACGGCTGCTTCCAGTACGAGGTGCGCAGGCCCTGACCGGCGGACCGGGGCCCTGGTCCTGGGCGCGACATCCCCGACGGCGCCTCGGCCAGGCTCAGGAACGGGTTGTGTGTGCCGCCGCGCCGCACCGGCGTTTGTGCATGCCGAGGCGCTCGTAGGTGGCGATGGCCGGCGTGTTGCCGGTGAGCACCATGAGCGCGGCGCGGCCGTGCTGGGCGAGCAGGGCGTCCAGCAGGAAGCCGCTCACCGCCCGCGCGAGACCGCGGCCGCGGGCCGCGGGATGCGTGACCACCCCGCCCATGAACCCGCACCCGGCGGCGGACCACGCGTCCGCCGCCACCGCCAGTGGCTCCGCCCCCACGCCGTTGACCTCTCCGAGAACGCCGGCCCAACGCCGTACGCCCGTGCGCCCGGGCTGCGCGTAGGAGTCGGGGAAGAAACGGTCGAACAGCGAGGTGGCTTCCTTCTCCTCGCGCGCGTCCAGCCACCGCGCGCCCGCGGTGGCGGCGCCGGTGGGGCGGGTGGTCTCCATCCAGAAGAAGTTGTGGACCGGGGTCAGGGTCGGCAGCTGCCCGACCAGCGCGTCGATCAGGGCAGCCTCGCCCAGGAGTCGGTAGGACGGGCCGACCTCCGCCAGGGCCCGGCGCGCCAGCGCGGCCGCGTCGGCACCGTCTCCGCTGATCGCGAGCCGGTTCTGCCGCGCGTTCGGGCTGGCCACCGCCAGGGCCGAGCCTTGGCGCCAGGCCCGCACACCCGGCCCGAGGCGGTCGTCGCGGCGCCCCTGGGCGGCCCAGAGCGACAGCCCGTCTCCGGCCGAGGCCTGCTCGATATCGCTGAGTCGTGCGAGTTCCTCCACGGGCCGTAGCCAACCAGGTGGCGCTCCCGGCGACGGCAGCGCCCCCGACGCACGGCGCGACGGCACCCGTGACACCCCCGGACGTGCCGAGGGCGTCACCGCGGCCGACGCCGCCTCCCGATCGGGCGTCGCCCCGCGACGCCTCGACCGGTCAGACGATGGTCGCGCCGTACGCGGCGAGCACCGGTGCCAGTGGCTGGAAGTAACTGACGCCGCCGCTGGCGCAGTTGCCGCTGCCGCCGACCGGGATGCCGACCAGTGCCGTGCGGGAGGTGAGCGCGCCGTCCCGGAAGCCGGGCTCCCAGCAGAGGTTGGTCGCGATCAGTCCGGTGACGACCTGCCCGCCGAAGTTGACGGTGACGTTCACGCCGGTGACGGTTCCGCTGAGGCAGCCGGTGGTGGAGCCGGACCGCGTGACGGCCTGGCCGACGACCGGGTTGGCGACGGTGGTGAGGGGCGCGCCGCCGCAGGAGGTCGTCTGCTCGACGGGGACGGCCGGGTTGTCGTAGGCGAAGAGCCCGTGGGTCGGGTACTGGGAGCTGACGGTGGGGCCGATGGGCGTGGTCAGCTGCGGGTCGGCGTACCAGTGCGGGAAGCTGTCGGTGCACGAGCCGGGGAGCAGTCCGAAGTGGCCGGTGCCGATGGCGAGGTTGACCACCACCGTGCAGCTGTAGCCGGCGTCCGCGTACACGGTGTCGCCGCCGGCCACCAGCGGGACGGCGTCCGCGGTTGCCAAGGCGGAAGTGGGCGCCGCCCGTTCGGCGGTGGCCGACGCCTCGGTGGCGTTGGCCGTGCCGCCCGTCTGGAGCGCGAGCAGGCAGAGCAGGGCCAGCAGCGCGGTGAGCGCGGCGCGTGGCCGGGGTGGGCGCGCGGCGCGAGGGGCGGGCGCGGGGTGTGTGTTGCTCACGGGTACTCCCGGGGGGCGCGGACGGCACGGACGGCACGGGCAAACGGCATGGCCATGTCAGGTGAGTGGCATCCTGTCAGCTCCCGGCGCCCGGCCCCAGCCTTCTTCGCGCCACAGTGAGCACGTCGTCCGCACGGGATGGGCACCTCCGGTACACACCCGTGATGCCGATGTCGAGGCCGGGGCCGGCGGGTCCGCCCTATAATCCGGGTGTTCCGGGGGGAGAACACCGCGCCTTGCCCGCTCAACTCCGCCCACGGCAAAGGGTTTCGGCCATCGGTCGAGAACGGGGGATGACCATGCGGCGAGGCGTGCGCCGACGAGGAACGGTGGCGGCGCTGTGTGCCACCACCGTGCTGCTGGGTGGTTGCGGCAGCGAGAGCCGCCCCGACGCGGAGACGGACCGGACCGCCGAGGAGAGCTTCACGGACAAGGGCTCCGGAGGCACCACCGACGGTCACCCGGACGGTGACGATGACGGTGACGGCGCCGATGGCGGGGACAGCGCCGGCGGGGACAACGGCGAGGGCGACGAGGCGATCGGCGCACTGCCCGACGAGTACACCTTCACCCCCAACCCCGACCGGCTGCCCACCACCGCGGCCCAGGCCCGCGAACTGACGAGCGGCGCCCAACTGGCCCCCGAGATCTGGTGGCCCGGCCTCGCCGAGGACGACCCGCACGAGGTCGCCGGCACCTGGACCGTGCTCGGCGACGACTGCGTCTGGAGCCGCCAACGGCTGCCGGAGACCGTGCTGGACTCCCTCACCCGCCGCTACCTGCTGCCCGCCACCGACACGTTGGGGGAGGCCCAGGCCACCGTCACCGTCTCGGCGCACCGTTCCGACGCGGACGCCGAAGCCGAGATGGACGCCACGCTCCAGGAGAGCTTTCGCTGCCCCGAACAGGACCTCGGCACCGGGGCCCGGCTGTCGGGGCTGATGTCGCTGGAGTACCCGGCGGACGAGGTGCTCAACGCGGACGCCTCGCTCTTCGAGATGGGCCAGTGGACGGGCGCCGACGGCGTCGAGAGCCACCAGTACCTCTGGGTCAAGTCCCGGATCGGACCCGTCACGGCCGCCGTCTCCGTCCGGGGCGGCAGCGGGCACGACACCAACGAGCTGACCCGGATGGCCGCCGAGGGCCTGGCGCGCGTGCTCTACGCGATTGAGCTGGAGTTGACATGAGGCGGGCCCCCGTCGCCGGCAACGCCCCAGCCGGGCACGGCTGATGCGCCCGCCGACGCCCAACGACCCGGCGTGGGTGGCCCGTTACCGAGTACTCGGCCGGCTCGGCTCCGGCGGCATGGGCACGGTACTGCTCGGCCGAGGACCGGACGGCGGCCTGGTCGCGGTGAAGCTGATCCGCCCGGAGCACGCCGACGACCCGGCGTTCCGGCAACGGTTCCGCCGCGAGGTGACGGTCGCCCGCCAGGTGCGCAGCCCCTGGGCGGTGCCCGTCATCGACGCCGACGCCGACGCCGTCTCGCCCTGGCTGGCCACGCCGTTCGTGCCGGGACCCGCGCTCGACGCGACGGTCGCCACCACCGGGCCGCTGCCGGAGGCCAGCGTCCGTGTCCTCGGCGCGCGGCTGGCCGAGGCACTGGCCGCCGTCCACGGCGCCGGCCTGGTGCACCGCGACGTCAAACCGGGGAACGTGCTCCTGGCCCACGACGGGCCCCGGCTGATCGACTTCGGCATCGCCCGGGCCCTGGAGGAGACCGTGCTCACCGCCACCGGCTCCATCCTCGGCTCACCCGGCTACCTCTCGCCCGAACAGGCACGCGGGCTGCGGGTCGGCCCGGCCAGCGACGTGTTCTCGCTGGGCTGCGTGCTGGCCCACGCCGTTACCGGCCAACGCCCGTTCGGCGTCGGGCCGGTGGAGGCGCTGCTCTACCGCGCCGTGCACGACGAGCCCGACCTGACCGGCGTGCCCGAGGGGCTGCGCCCGCTGCTCGTCCGGTGCCTGGCCAAGGACGCCTCGGCGCGCCCCACCGTCGGCGCCCTGCGGGCCGCCTGGGGCGAGGCGGACCACGCCGCCGGAGACGGCTGGCTCCCGGCACCGGTCATCCAGCTGATCGCCGAGCGCTCCGCGCGGATGCTGCAACTGCCGCCCGTCGAACCCACCCAGCCCGGCACGGCGCGCCAACGACCGCCCTCCCGGCGCCGGTTGCTGCTGGGAGCGGCCGGCGCGGCGGCCGGGATCGCCGCCGGCGGCGGCGCCCTGTGGTGGGCCTCGCGCGGCCAGGAGGTCGGCGCCACACCCCCGCCCGATCCCCAACGGCCGCTGGTCACCGTCGGCTTGCAGGCCGACCTGAGCGGCCCGCGCGCCCGGGCCGGCACCGCCTACCAGCGCGGCGCCGAGCTGGCCGTCGCCCGCCACAACGCCGACGACAAGCGGCCCTTCGGCCTGGCCCTGCGGATCGAGGACGACGCCGGCACGGCCGAGGCCGCCGAACGCGTCGCCCGCGCACTGGCCGCCGACGACGCCGTGGTGGCGGTCGTCACCGCCACCGGCCCGGAGGCGACCGGCGCCCTGCTGCCGCCCTACGTCCAGGTCCGCAAGCCGGTGCTCGACCTGACGGACGGCTCAATCGCCCACCTCAACGCCGTCCACACCATCGCCCGCCCCCCGGACGCGCTGCAACTGCGGCCCGTCGTCACCCTGTTGACCGCGGGCCCGCTGGCCGGCCCGCTGGTCGTCGTGGACGACACCACGCCCTACAGCTGGGACATCACCCGGAACGCCAGGGCCGCGCTGGGCGCCGGCGGCCCCGAGGTGGTCGCCGAGGTGGTGCCGGCCGGCGAGGCCGACCCGAACGCCGCGGCCAGCAGGATCGCCGCCCACGCGCCGGGTGCCGTGCTCTACGGCGGGAGCTGGGAAGCCGCCGGCCCGTTCGCCGCCGCCCTGCAAGCCGCCGGCTACCGGGGACCCAGGCTCGGCACCCAGGGGATGCACGACCCCGGCTTCCTCGACCTGGCCGGCCCGGCCGCCGACGGCTGGCTGCTGACCTCCACCGTCACCGACCCGCTCGCCGCGCCCGGCGCCGAGGCGTTCGTCGAGGCGTTCACCGCGCACTTCGACGAGCCACCCCCGCCCCACGCGGCCGAGGGCTACGACGCCCTGGGCCTGCTGGCCCGCTGCCTGACCGGCCTGGACCCCGCCGCCCTGACCCACCGGGACGTGGTGGAGGTGCTCCGGCTGACCAGCCACCAGGGGGTGGCGAAGCACCTCGCCTTCGAGGAGGAGAACGGACTCTTCGTCGGCGAGGGCGTCTTCTTCTACCGGGTCGAGGGCGGCGCGTTCACCTTCCTCGGCGACGAGCCCCCGGCCGCCCTGTGAGCCCGTCCCACCGCCCCCGGGCGCCACGCACCAGACAAGGACCCAGATGACCCGGACGACCCGCCGCCAGTTCCTGGCCGCCACCGCCGGACTCGCCCTGCTCGCCGCCACCGGCTGCTCCGGCGACGGCGAGCAGGCCCCGCCCGACGTCGAGCCCGGCGCCCCGCTGTGGGCGCTGGCCCGCGGCTTCGCGTCCTGCCCGGCCGTCTTCGTCGACGACCTGGTGTTGGTGGGCGGCGGCGGCGCCCTGTACCTCCTGGCGGTCGAGACCGGCGAGGAACGCTGGGAGGCCGTCACCGACACCTCGCCCAGCAGCCCGGCGGTCGCCGGCGAGACGCTGGTCACCGGCCTGGGCGGCGGGGGCCTGCTGGCGCTGTCGATGGCCGACGGACGAGAGCGCTGGTCCCTGCCCACCGGCGGGTACGGCGTCTTCGCCGGCCCCGTCGCGGTCGACGGCCTCGCCCTCGTCGGCGGTCTGGACGGCGTCCTGCGCGCCGTCGACGTGGCCACCGGCGAGGAACGCTGGACGGTGGGCGAGCCCGACGTCGCGGGCCAGTTCTTCGCCGACCCGGTGGTGGCCGACGGCGTGCTCTACCTCGGCGACAGCCGGGGAACGCTGCACGCCGTCGATGTCGCCACGGGGGAGCGGCGGTGGGCCGTCGAGACCGACGGCTCCACCGTCTCGACGGCCGTCGTCGCCGAGGGCGCCGTCCACGTCGGCACCGTTCTCGGCGCCCTGCTCGCGGTGGACGCGGCCACCGGCGAGGAACGCTGGACCCGGTCGGTCTCCGGCACGGTGAGCACCCTGGCGGTCGCCGGGGACACGCTGCTGGTCCCCGACCCCGGGGGACGACGGCTGCGCGCCCTGGAGCTGGCCGGCGGCGAGCAGCGGTGGGAGGCGACCTCGGCCGTCGAGGTGCTGCCCGTCGCCGTCGCCGAGGAGACCGTCTACTTCCCCGCCCGACGGGACCTGCTGGTCGCCGCCTCGCTCGCCGACGGCGCCACCCGGTGGGAGTGCCCCTTCGGCCGATCCGAGGCGCCGGGCGACGCGCTGTTGACACTCGCCGCCGCCCCCGGACGGGTCGTCGCCGGCACCGACGGCGCGGTGGCCGTCGCGGTGCGCGCCTGACCGACGCCCCCAACTCCCGGACTCCGCCCGCCCGATGACCGGCCGGCCCGCCGACGGCCCCCGCGCCTTCAGCCGCGCAGCGGCTTCAGGGCACCGGCCCACGCCTCCAGCTGGTCGAAGAGGGTGACCGCCGAGGCCTCGTGCAGCGCGGCCGGCTGGAAGGCCGAGAAGCCCTCGAAGTCGGTGAAGAGCGAGAACGACAGCTGCTGCCGGACGTGCGCGATCTGGAGTTCGCTGCACACCGCCCGCAGGTGCTCGATGGCGCGGGCGCCGCCCAGTGAGCCGTAGCTGACGAAGGCCGCCGCCTTGTTGTTCCACTCGGCGTAGAGGTAGTCGATGGCGTTCTTCAGCACGCCGGAGGTGGAGTGGTTGTACTCCGGGGTGACGAAGACGAAGCCGTCGTAGCCGGCGATCTTCGCGGCCCACCGCTTGGTGTGCTCGTTGCTGTACTGCCCCATCGACGGCGGGATCGCCTCGTCGAGGTGCGGCAGCGGGTAGTCCGCCAGGTCGATCAGCTCGTAGCTCGCGTCCCGGTCGGCGGCCCGGTCGATGACCCACTGGGCGACCGCGTCGCCGTTGCGGCCGGGGCGGGTGCTGCCCAGGATGACGCCGATCCGTAGCTGGCTCATGGAACGTTTCCTCTCGGTTGCGCTTCGCTGCCCACATCCCCGGTACCCGGTGGCCCGGGGACTTCACGGCCCGGTGCGCTGGTCTGTCGAACGGACGGCCCGGCGTGGTTGGTGCGGGTGCCATCCTCTCCGACGCCGGCCCCGCCCGCCCGGCCCTCGCCACCCTGCCAGGCGGCCGTTCCACCGGAAGGAGTACCAAGGGAACGCGCTCACGACGTCCGCCGGGCCGGCCCGGCAGCAGGACGGTGCTGCCGAGCCGGCCGGGTGGCGCCCTTTCGGTCAGTACAGGCCGCTGGTGTCCTCCCGGTAGGTGTTGTCGAGGATGTCGTCGAGGAAGGCCCCGAACTTCGCGTGGAGGCGGAGGCCGCGGCCCGCCTCGTAGGCGAACAGGCCGGGACAGACGCTCTCGTCGAGAGAACTGTCGACGAAGAGCGCGTACGAGAAGCGGTCGGGCTTGGCCCCGCCGGACGGCGGCTGGCGCACCACCCGGTGGGCCACCGCCGCCACCGGCGTGGCGGTCCGCCGGGTCAGGATCTCCATCGCGCAGCCGAAGTTCACGATGAAGGTGCCCGGGATCGGGTCGATGGGGTGCCACGCGCCGTCCCGGTCCACCTCCAGCCCGCGCTCGGTGGAGCGCAGGACCGTCACCCAGCCGGAGTCCTTGTGGATGTTCAGGCCGCGGGCCGCCACCTCAGGGCGGAAGTGGTTGAAGGTCAGGGTGTGCGTGCCGTGCGGCGTCAGGCTGTGTCCGGTGGCCTGGTCCCACAGCTCGCGCGGCAGGTCGAGCCGGGCGAGCACCGCGCGCTGGATGGCAAGCGCGAAGTCACGCATGCGCTCGGCCTGCCGGGCGAGCGCGGCCGGGTAGACCTGGTCCCACCAGGTGCTCTTCAGGAAGAACTGCTCCGTCTGGTCGGCGTCGCGGCAGAAGTAGCCCTGGTGGCGGCCGAGTTGCTCGGCCGTCCAGCGGTGGAAGCCCCGGTACGGGTCCCGGGGCGCGCCGGGGCCGGTCGGGTCCTCGGCCGGGAGGTAGAAGGAGCGGGCGAAGCGGTCTCCCGCCGACAGGTCGGTGCCGGCTGGCTGCCGCACGTAGAAGAAGCCGTCCCGCAGGGCGTGTCGAAGGCCGTCCTCGACGGTGAAGCGCAGCTCACCGTCGTGCAGTTCGGCCAGCTGCCAGCCCCGCGACGTGCGGGTGCGGGGGTTCCCCGCCGCCGTACTCATACGCGGGAGTGGAAGTCGTAGCCGAGCTTGCCCGCCTTCTTCACCGAGAAGTCCCGGAAGTTCTGGTACTCGCGCAGGTTCCCCTCGGCGTCGTACTGGTAGAGCGGCATGTCGTAGCGCGGCCCCATATAGACCGTGCACGAGGAGCGGTCGGGGACACCGGCCTCCGGGCGCAGCTCCGGCACCCGGTGGTAGACGGCGGTCACCGGCCTGGGCAGCTTCCTGGTCAGGACCCGGAAGGCGTCACCGAGGTTGACGGTGAAGTGGCCGGGACGTTCGCGCACCGGCAGCCAGCGGCCCTCGTGGAGGATCTCGTACCCCGGCTGGTCGGTGCAGATCGTGGTGATGAACCCGCTGTCCGAGTGCTCGACGATCCCGGCGCGGTCGCTCAGGCCCGAGCGGTAGTGGTTGACCGTCGTGTAGCACAGGCCCGTGTCCTGCCGGGCGCCCCCGGTGATCAGGTCCCGGTCGGTCTCGGGCACCCGAACCGCGTCGAACACGCCGTAGAGGATCTCCAGGGTCAGCTGCCGCATCCGCCGCAGCACCGCGGTGACCTCGTCCGGCAGGTACTCCTGCCACAGGAAGCTCTCCAGTTGGAGCTGCTCGACCTGGTCGGGCCGGTCCTCGTAGCCGAGCTTGGAGGCGGGGTGGCCGTGCTCCCGGTGGCCCCGGTGGCGGTCGGTCGGATCGTCCCCACGTGGCTGGTAGAAGGTGCGGCAGAACTCGAGGCCGGGCCGCACGTCGAGGTCCTCCGGGACGGCCACGTGGAACGCGCCGATCCCCAGGGCCCGTTCGGTGTCGCCCGAGGTGGCGAAGCGCAGGGCGCCCGCGTCGACCTCGGCCACGGGGAGGGCGAGCCGGTCCCCCGCCCGTCCCTGCTGTGCTTCCTGCGCGGTGTCCGTCATCGGGTCGCTCCTTCGTGGTCGGTTGCCGCCGGCGTGTCCGTGCCCCGCCTACAGGGCGCCGTCGTTGTCATAGGTCCGGCTCACCTCCTGGGCGGCGAAGTCCGCGACCGACTGCACGGGGCGGGCCGTGCCGTGGTCGAGCTGGTAGACCGTGCCGTCGAGGGCGGAGTCCAGGAACGTGACGTAGGAGATGCGGTCGGCCCGGCCGGCCGAGCGCTCGGTGGAGACCACCCCGTGCACGTTCGCCCGCACGGGGTGCGGCAGGGCCGAGGTGAGCACCTCAAGCGAGCTGCCGAAGTTCACGATGAAGTAGCCCGGCTCGGGGTCGACGGCGCCCAGCTCCCCGTCGATGAGTGCCAGCAGGCCGGGCTCGAAGGACCGGAGCACCGTCACCCAGCCGGAGTCACGGTGGAACTTGCAGCCCCGGGTGTCCTTCCGCGAACGGAAGTGGTTGAAGGCCAGCATCTGGTGGCCACCGTTGTCGGTCAGGCCGCCGGAGACCCGGCTCCACAGCTCCTCTGGCACCGCCACGTGCCGCAGCACGGCGCGCAGCACGGCGACGCCGAGCGCGGTCATCCCGTGGCCGAGCCGGCTGACCTCGGGCGGCAGCAGCGCCCAGTTCGCCCGCTCGATGTAGAAGTTCTCCCACTGGTCGTGCTCGCGGTCGAAGTAGCCCTGGTAGGTTCCGGGGACGTCGGCGTGGCGGTAGCCCCGGTAGGGGTCCAGGTCGTCACCGGCCGGCTCCTCGTGGAAGTGCGTGGCGAACCGGTCCCCGGGGGCGGTGTGGAGGCCGTCGGGTATGCGCAGCAGGAAGAACCCCATGGCCAGGGCCCGGTCGAAGCCGCCCTCGCGGGCGAAGCGCAGCTCCTCCCCGTCCAGCCAGGAGCGTTCGAGGTCCACCGGCGGGTACGCGGCCCGCGCCTGCCGCTCGCCGGGCATGGGCGGCAGGCTGACCGGGGCGCGGGCGGTGGTGGGGTGGAAACCGGCTCGGGGGTTGGTGGTGGTCATCGGTGCGGCTCCCTCGGGGGTGCGGCGTCGCGTGGCGGGCCGGGCTCGGGGCGGATCGTGATGGTTCCCGGTCGGGCCGGGCGCGGCATGGACGCGTGGTGCTTCAGCCGGAGGTCGGTGCCCCGGGTGGTGACGGCGTAGCGGCCGTACAGCTCCGCGAGGATCACGGACTGCATCCGCACCGAGAAGAGCCGGCCGGGGCACTTGCGGGGGTTGCGGTCCGCGTTGACCATGCTGAACGAGTTGATCTCGTAGCGGCCCCGGGAGAGCAGCGAGGAGAGCGTCTCCCGGTCGGAGCGGACGATGGCCCGGACGTTGGCCGGGGCGAACCGGAGCGGCTCGGGGAAGACCGCGGGGTCCCGGTTGGCCTGCCGCCGGTCCAGCCACATCATGGTGCCCGGCGGAACGGTCACCCGCACGCCCCGGTGGCGCAGGGTGAACGGTTCGGTGGTGCGGCGCCACAGGGCGCTGGGATTGCTGCCGCCCAGGCGCACGGCCTCCAGCACCGCCAGGTCGATCACGGAGGGGGTGGCGCCGCTGTGCGGGGGCGGTTCCGCGTGTGGGCATCCCGGCCCGGCCGCCGTCCCCCCGCCGCGCCTGGCCTCCGCCACGACGGCGTCCTTGACCGGGGGATTGGCCTCCAGGTAGCCGATCGCCCACAGCAGGCTGAGCGCCGTCGTGTCGTAGGTGGCCACGATGACCGTGCCCAGCTCCTTGACCCGCGCGCCGTCGAGATCGGCGACCGACCGCCGGCTGAAGGGCAGCCCCCACAGGGCGAAGTGACGCCGGACCAGGTTGGACTCGGGCGCGTCGGCCAGGGCGTCGAAGTTCTCCGTCAGCAGGTCGCGCACGAAGGGCACGATGACGTCGAACTCGCGCATCGCCCCCGGGTTGTCGTTGCTGATCACGTCGGAGGCGAGGTCGAAGAACCCGCGCACCACGCGGCCGTACTCGGCGGACTCCAGGTAGGCGGGCAGCGGTCGCTGGGTGAGGTCGAGGACGCCGGGGACCAGGCTGTCGACGTGGGCCGTCAGGGCGAGCGTGAAGTCGTCGAGCGGGAGGGTCCGGCCGGCCGCGCGGACCAGATGGTCGGCCGTGTGCCGCCGGATGGCGGGCTCCAGTCGTTCGACGAACCTGGCGCTGCCCAGGGAACGCTCCACCACCGCTCGCTTGCCCGGGCGGTCCGGGTGGTCGTGGGGGAGGGAGCCCATGAAATCGCCGAACAGCGCGCGGTTGGCGTCCGTGGAGGGCGCGAGCACGTCGTCGCCGACGAGCGGCTCGTTGGTGATCTGGTAGAGGCCGAGCTTCGGGCCCATCCAGAAGGTGCACAGGCCGCCGTTCTCCTCGGCGTGCGCGCTGATGCCGGAGGCGCGGAAGTAGTGCGAGGCCGGTTCCCCGCGCACCACGGTCGCCTCGTGGAAGGCCGGCGCGTGGCCGTGCCGCCGGCTGGGACCCTCGTGGTGGGCGACGACTCCGGGGAAGGGCGCGCCGGGGGCCCGCGGCAGGGTGACGCTCCTGCCAGGGCTCCGGGTGCCGGGGCGGTCCGCCGAGACGCTCATGGCGTGCCGCCTCCGCTCGCGCCCTCCGCCGTGGCGATACCGAAGTCGGCGTGCCGGTCGGACCAGGTCTGCTCGTTGAACTCGCGCAGGAACTCCTCCGAGCTGCGCACCGGCGCCGCCGAGCCGTCCTGCCGTACCTGGTAGAGGTCACCCGTGGCGGGCGGGTTGGCGAAGGCCGCGAAGGAGAAGCGGTCCTCGGCGCCCGGCGCGGGAGCGCACTGCCGCACCTGGTGCAGAATGGCCCGCACCGGGCGGTCGAGGGCCGAGGTGAGCAGTTCGAAGGCCCCGCCGAAGTTCACCACGAAGTAGCCGGGCTCGGGATCGACGGGCACCCAGGCGCCGTCCACGGACGCCTCCAGTCCTGGCTCCTCGTTGTAGAGCACGGTCACGAACCCGGTGTCCTTGTGCGGGGCGCAGCCCAGCTGCGCACGCTCCGACCGGTAGTGGTTGGCCGCGAACCAGTGGGTGCCCCGGCCCTCGACGGCGCCACCGGTGATCTCGGCCCAGAGCGCGGGCGCGATACCCAGCTCCGTCATCGCCGCCCGCAGCACGAGGAGCGTCAACGCACTCATCCGGTCCACCATGGCGCGCAGCTCCGGCGGGAAGTGCCGGGCCCGCCCGGGGCCGTCGATGAGCACGTGCTCGGTCTGGAAGTGCTCCCGGTCGAAGTAGACGCCCGGCACGTCCTTGAACCCCCGGTACGCCCGGGTCGCCGCCGGCCCCTCGCCGGGCGCCCGATGGAACTCGCGGCACAGGGTGACGCCGGGGGCGGGATCGAACCCGGCGGGCGTGGCGAGCAGGAAACAGCCGTCCCGCAGGGCCCGGGACAGGCCGTCGGCGGCGTCGAAGCGGAGGCCGGTCTCCGTCACGGTGGCCCGCTGGAGGGGCATGGTGTCCACGGTCATCGGTGTGCGCCCTTCCCGGTGGGGCGCCCGTCGGCGCGGCTCGTGGCGCCGGCGGCGTCGGGCGCGTCCGTGCCGGCGTAGATCTCGTAGTCGTTCTCGTCGATGAGTTCGCGCGAGCCGCAGACCCGCTCCAGGCCGCTGCCGTGCACGTAGCGGTAGACGCCCTCGTCCTCGCCTGGCAGGCAGCCGCTGGAGCTGAAGTGCCCGAAGCTGGACCGGTCCTCCCGCTGTCGGGCGACCCGGTGCATGATGGCGGCCACGGGCAGGCGGCTGCTCGCCGTCAGGATCTCCATGGACAGGCCGAAGTTGACGATGAAGCAGTCCGGGTCGGTCGGGACGGTCTCCCAGTGCTCCTCGCGGCTGACCTCGAGTCCCGGGGCGGTCGTGCGCAGGATGGTGAGGTACCCGTCGTCCTTGTGGGAGTTGAGCCCGATGTCCTCGTGCGCGGGCCGGTAGTGGTTGAACGTCAGGTGGTAGGAGCCCGCGCACTCCGAGCAGCCACCGGTCGCCTGCCGCCAGTCCGACTCGGGGATGCCCACCGCCGCGAGGACGGATCGCAGGACCTGCCGCGAGAGCCGGGTGAGCGACTCGCCCAGGGCGGTGATCTCCGGCGGGTAGGTGGCGGCCCAGAAGCGGCGTTCGAGGAGGAACTGCTCGATCTGGTTGATCCGTTGGTGGAAGCCGAGCAGCGGGTCCCCGAAGTGGTCGCTGGCGAGGTCACGGAACCGGCCGTAGGGCGGCGCGTCCGGCCCCTGGTAGAACTGGCGGGCGAACGCGTCGCCCGCCGACACGTCCAACTCGTCCGGGATCTCCAGGAGGAAGACCCCGTCCCGGAACGCCCGGTCGCGCGCCTTCGAGCCACCGAAGTCCAGCAACTCGCCCACGGCCCGGGCCCTTTCGAGACGGGCTTCGCCGAGTGCGGGACGGTCGGGCGACCGCTTTTCGTAGACGTCCTGGTAGATCTTTCCCCGGCGTATCTCGGGGACCAGATCACGCGCTTCGGCTGTCATGCTCACCGGCCTTTCAGATGGAGGGAGACCACGACGAGGTCACGCAGTTCTTTCGGGGCTCCCGGGTGCTCGCCCCTGGCGATCTCCGACAGGGTGCTGAACGATCCGGGGTACACCATCACCGACAGCCCCTGCTCTTTGAGGCACGCGAAGATGGCGAACTCCTCGAGGAAGTAGTCGTTGGACATCCGGATGCGTTTCTCCCACTCGGCCCCACTGAGGCCGTCGGCCCGCTTCCGGTGATAGGCGTGGCCGAACGACTCGACCGAGGAACGGAACGCCACGTCCTCGTCGAAGAACGTCCGCAACTTGCTGTGGAACTCGGCGTACCGCTCGCCGGCCTGCACCTCACCGCAGTTCAGAAAGGTGAAGTCCGTGCTCCCGCGGTACTCTTCGAACACCGTGCCCTCGGCCGCAACAAAGCTCCGACCGAGCTCCAGCGCCCGCTCCCTGGCGCGGTCGGGAGGAAGTCCCTGAGTCGACTCCAGGGTGAGCCGGTGAATGCTGTCGCCAACGAGCACGACGCACCGATCGAATCTTCGGGAGATCCACCTGACCATGCTCGTGAGTTTGGCGGTGGTGAAGTTGCTGTTCTCCAGGCTGACGCCCAGAAAACATGTTTCGTGCTGCTCGAAGGTGTTCCTGCTCGAATCCGGAGAAACCGAGGCTATCTCCGCCTTGTAACGCGTCCTGCGGGTGGCTGCTAACCGGGGTGCCGGCACAGCGGAACCCTGCGCATCTAACGACATCACATCCGCCTGATCCGTGTGAGGAGAAGTGCAGGAATGACATGCGCCTGTCGCAACGGAATAACTAACAGGTGGTCGAATCGGCCGGCAAGACCACGGGGTGGTGTTCCGGCCGTCCGCGCCGGGGGACCCGGTTTTTCGGCCGCTTCACAGCGAATGACCAGGCACTTGGTCGTCACGGAAGGCGGCGACCGGCCCACCGACACGGACCATGACCACACGGTCGCGCGGAGTGCGGGCCGTGGCGTCGGGCGCGCCGCCGCCCCGCCCGGCGGTGAGCCGGCGCACGCCCCCCAGCTGCGGATTCGTGGCCCCGGTGCCGCTGTGCGGTCGGGGCGTGACGCTGCGCCGTCGGGAGTGAAAGGCGCCCCACCGCTACCGGATGATCACAGCCCGCTGTGTTGTCCGTGATGGCCGAATACCTGCTCGACTGGCGGGGGCGCCGTATATCGGGATTCAAGTGGGAATGACACACATGCGTCGACTTCTTCGTTTTCCCGGACCGCGGAGAGAGGCTTGGCAAGCCCTCGGGCGGCGGTTATCGTGATGCCGTTCCGAACGCCGGTCCTGGTGCCCGCCCGTGTGCGACATCCGCGGTAGGACCCGGCGTTGCACAGCTCGGAAATCCCCGTGGGGTGGCCGCTCTCGGCCGGCTCCCACTTCTGCTTTCTCGCTTTCCTCAAAACGGTGCTCCGTGACCAGGAGCCCGCTTCGCGGTGCGCGCTCCCTGTTCCGCGAGCGTGCCATGCGGCCGCACGGCCGCGTCGCGCGGCGGCGGGAACAACTCCGCAGGGCCGACCAGGAGGAGACATCGGCGACCGTGAGCGCAAGGACGCGACCGTGCGGGACCGTGCCGACGGCCCGGCGACACCGCCCCCCACCACCCGACGATGGGCACTCCTGGCCGTGTCCATGGGAATGTTCTGCATCCAGCTCGACGCGTTCGGCCTGAACCTCGCCCTGCCGCGGATCGGCCGTGACCTGCGCACCGGCGGCGAGGGCCTCCAGTGGGTGGTCAGCGCGTACCTGCTGGCCACCGGCACGTTGATGCTGGGAGCCGGGCGGCTGGGCGACCTGTTCGGCCGGCGACGCCTCCTGGTGGCCGGGTTCGTCGTCTTCGGTATCTCGTCGCTGGTCTGCGGACTCGCCCCCACCCTGCCCGTCCTGGTGGCTGGCCGGGTGGCCCAGGGGGCGGGCGCCGCGATGATCATGCCGGTCGGGTTGTCCCTGCTGACCAACGTCTATCCCGCCGGACTACGGGGCCGCGCCACGGGCTGGGCGCTCGGCATCGGCGGGATCGCCACCGCCGCCGGCCCGTTCGTCGGCGGCGCGCTCACCGAGTCGGTGTCCTGGCGCGCCCTGTTCTGGCTGAACGTCCCGCTCGCCGTCCTGGGGGCGGTCTGCGCCTCGCGTACCGCCGAGAACTACGACCGGGGCGCGTCCCGCGTCGTCGACTGGAGTGGCCTGGTCGGTCTCACGGCCGCGCTCGCCACGTTGTGCGTCCTCATCGACCGGGGCGCGGGCTGGGGCTGGCCCGTCACGCTGGCGGCGGTGACCCTCGTGGCGGCGCTGCTCACCCTGTTCGTGCGGCGCCAGCGGGCCGCGGCCCATCCCCTGGTGGAGCTCGGGCTCTTCGGCAACGGGCCGTACCTGGCGCTCACCCTGGCCGGGGCGGCGGCCAACGCCGCCACCGTCACCTTCCTGTTCGTCGTGCCCGTGACCCTCCAGGGCCAGTGGGATCTCCCGGTCGCCGCCGCGGGCGCCGCCTTCCTCGCCCCCGCGATCGCCATGGCACTCGCCGGCCCGCTCGCGGGGCGGGTGCCGCCACGCGGCGCGGCCCGGCTGATGGCGGGCTGCCTGGGCGGCGGCGGACTCATCCTGGCGTGCCTGGCCCAGGCGTCCTCCCTCACCCTGTACACGGCCGTGGCCACGGCCGGCGGCGCGGTCCTCGGCGTGGCCAACGCGCTCACGCTCATCGCCACCCAGGCGGTGATCCGGCCGGAGCGGGCCGGAGTGGCCTCGGGCGTCACCAAGACCGTCATCACCGTGGCCGCCGGCCTCGTCGTCGGCCTGCTCGGGGCTGACATCGGCCAGCACCACGGGCCGGGGCCGGCGGCCGCCGCCGACACCGCCCTGCTGCTCACGGCCGCCGGCTGCCTGGCCGCCGGCGCGCTCCTCACCGCGTGGATCAGGCTCCGGGAGAACGAGGCGCGCCCCGGGCGGGCCGCCCCGCCACCCCGACCCCCACGGCGAACGGACCGGCGGTGAGCCGGGCGGCGGCCGGAAGAAGCCGCCCGCCTCCCCGCCCGACCCAGGGCTCGCTCGTGCCGCCCCGGCAACGTCCGCGACGGGCCGACCGCGCGACGCCCGCCAGGGCGGCGACCGGTGCGCGGGCCGCGCGGACCCGCCACGAGACGGCGGTGCGCGATACTCGTCCTGTGGAGTGGTGGGAACGGGCCCGGGAAGCGGAACGGCTCCGGGACTGGGGCACGGCCATCGCGCTCGTGAGCGCCCACGCCGACTGCTACTCCGCCGATCACCAGCTGCACGACAACCACCTGTGGCACCTGGAACTGCTGGCCCGCGCGGGACGGTTCGCGGAACGCACGGAACGCGCCCGCACGGACGTCCACGCCCGTCGAAGGCTCAACAGGGCGCTGCGCGAGCAGGGGATGGAGTCGGCGCTGCGCGGCCGCGCGCACGCCGGCGACCGCGACGCCCTGTACGTCCTCGTTCGGCTGTTGGGCGAGACCAACCGGGCCCGGGAGGCCCACCGAGCGGTGCGGGACCTCGGCCCGGCCGATCCGTAGCCCACCAGAACGCGGCCGGCTTCCGACCCCACCGAGCGGTGCGGGGTAACCCTCGACCCCTAGGGTCGCGGGTTGCCCTGGTGGATGAACGGCGCCCAGCACCTGACCCGCCCCAGGTCGGGGCGGCCCGCCTCCGCCCGCAGGTGGCCGGACATGCCAGGGGGCGGGACACGGGCCGGGTCGAGCATCCACAGCTGGGCGGCGCGCAACGCGTCCGGCGGGGCCAGCCCACCGGCCGTCAGCTGGTGGTGGAAGACCGTCATCAACAGGGCCGACGCGCTGTCTTGGGCCGTCCAGCGGGTGCCGACCACGTCGCTCGCCCCGCGCGCCACGAACGCCGTGGTGAGGGTGAGCGCCTCGTCGTGGTCGCGGGTGCTCAGGTCGGTCTCGCAGGCGCTGAGCACCACCAGCGGCCCGCGTTCCCCCGCTCCCGGGCCGCCGCCCGGCCGGTCCAGCAACCGCGCCACCGTCAGCGGACCGGTCAGGTCCAGCGCGGAGACCGTGGGCCGGGCCCCGGCCGAGCCGTGCGAGGCGATGTGCAGCAGCGACGCCAGCCGCCCCGGCGGGCCGCCGGGCAGCACCGCCAGCAGCTCCTCCGGGGTACCGGCGCCGGCCACCGGGAACGGCTCGTCGACGACGTCCCCGTAGAGCGCCGCCCCGGCGTAGTAGGCGCGGCGCAGCGTCGCCACCTCGTCCACCGCCCACAGCAGGCTCAGCGTGGGGTCGGCGACCAGCACCGGACGCTCGGCCGGCGGGACGCGTTCCCGCTCGGCCGCGGCGCGGAACTGGGCGCCGGACGCGGCGTAGCTGAAGACGGCCCGCCGCACGGCGTAGCCGCCGGCCGGCAGCCGGGCCGCGTGCCAGGGCACCACCCCGAGGTCGCCGCAGGAGACCAGCACCACCCGGGGCGGGCCGGCCGCGGCCGCCCGCCCGGGCTCGCGTTCGCCCTCGATCCAGTCCAGCAGCGGCCCCACCACCGCCCGCCCGGCCCAGCCGCACAGCTCCTCCAACGCGGCCTCCCACGCGGCCTCTTCGGCCGGCTCCCCGGGCCGGGCCGACCGGCGGGCGGCGGCCGCCAGGTACTCCCGCACCGGCCCCTCCGTGACCCCGTCGAGGCCGGGCAGCCGCAGGACCCGCGCGCCGCCGGGCGTGCGCCCCAACACCACGGCGGCGCCGGGCAGCAGATACACCAGGGCGTCCACCTCGGCGGCCGCCACCGCGGCGGACAGCTCCGGCACCCCGGGGGTGGCCAGCAGCCGCGCCACCTCCTCGCCCAGCGCCGCCAGCGCGCGGCGGCGCAGCGTCCCCGGCATCGCCCGCTCGGGGCCGAGGTCGGCCAGCAGCGCCGCCGGCCCGGTGGGCCGCTCCCGGCGCAGCGCCGGCTCGGCCCGCCGCCACTCCTCGGCCAGCTCCCGGTGCCCGAGCGCCGCCAGCCGCTCCGCCACCCCGACCGAGGCGGCCGCGGCCCGCAGCACCAGCGCCCGCCCCGCCTCCAACGCCGCGACCGCCTCCCCGATCCGGCCGGCGTCCACCGCCCAGGAGGCGATCGACAGGCCCCGGCTGGCGCCGCTCCGGGCCGCCTGGAGGCCGTGCTCGGCGCCGACCTGGGTCAGCACGTCCTCGGCCACCTGGTGCAGCGAGGCCAGCCCGGCGCTGATCGCCACCTGGGCGTCCAACCGGACCCGTTCCGCGTGGAAGCCGGCCTGCCGCCAGGCGAGGTTGGCGGTCAGCTCCCGGTCCCCGCCCTCGGCCAGCTCCTCGCCGGCCAGCTCGATCTCGGCGATGGCCGCGTCCAGGTGCGCACGGAGCCGACCCCAGCGGTAGGAGCCGTGGAAGACCTCGGCGAGCCCCAGCCGGACGGCCCCCCGGTCGTCCGGCAGCACCGTGGACTCCTCCGCCAGATAGCCGCGGACGGTCTCCGCGAGCCCGAGGAGCCGGTCCACGTTCCGCTCCAGCGTCGAGCCCAGCGCCAGAACGGCGGGCAACCGGCGGGCCAGCTGCTTCCTGACCCCCCGCGGCAGGTTCTCCCGGCTCAGGGCCAGCTGCAACGTGTCCAGCGCCAGCCCGACGTCCCGGCGGTCACCGAACCGCCAGGCCCGCTCCAGGTAGCCGGCGGCCAGCTGCCCCAGCGCCATCCCGTACAGCGGGCTGTCCGGACCGATGGTCTCGGCGATGACGCGCAGCTCGGCGATGGTCTCCGCGAAGAGCGCGGCGTCCTCGGCGTCGTCGCCGTCGCCCGTGACGCCCTTCAACCGCAGGATCAGCATCCCGGCCCGCAGCATGCCGTACTGCTCGCCCTCGACCGCCAGTTCACCGTCCTCCCCGAACCGCTCCGGCCCGGTCAACGGGGTCGGCGCCGCCTCGCTCAGCCGCCGCAGCGCCTCCTCCTGGTCCTGGAGGCTGCCGCTGTGGAGAAAGGAGAGCAGCGGCAGCACCCCGGACAGCGCGGCGGCCACCTCCGGCCGGTGCTCGGCGGCCGCGCGCAGACTCTCCACCGCCAGGGTCAACTCCGCGCCGTCCCCGGTCCGAAGGGCCAGCCGGGCGGCGCCCAGGGCGCCGACCAGCAGCTCGAACCCCGGGTCCCCGCCATCGGCGCGTGCGGCCGACAGTAACTCCACCGCCTCGCGCAGCCGCTCGGCGCCGGCGAAGCCGGGGGAGAGGGACTCGACCAGCAGCGTCCCCAGGGCGGCGTCCCGGTCCTGGGCCGCCTCGTCGACCGGCTCCGCGGCCGGCGCCCAGCTGACCGGCTCCTCGGGCATTCCCGCCAGCAGGACCCGCATGCTGTCCAACGCCGTCACCAGCCGCTCGCTGCCCGGCTCCGCGGGCGCGGTGCTGGTGGCCCGCTCGGCGGCGTCCGCCAGGTCCCTGGTGGTCTCGGCGGCGTAGACCGACCGCATCGTCGACACCCCCCAGGTCAGCTCGCGCAGGGTCGCGGCCAGCTGGTCGGAGAGGTCGGGCGCCGACATGTCGGGCAGCAGCGTCGCCAACTCGCCGAACACCGCCCGGATCCGGGGGTCGCCCACGCCGAGGCCGAGCCCCCGCGCCTGCCCCAGCAGGTCGTCCGGCCGGAGCTCCGCGCCGTCCACGGGCGCCTTGGGTAGCCGCATCAGCAACATGGCGAGCAGCCACGCCGTCCGCACCCGGTCCTCGTCACCGAGCCGGGAGGCACCGTCCGTCCGGCGCGCCGCGCGCAGCATGCGCAGCGCCCGCCCCCGGTCGCGGGCCTGCCCGTCGTCGATGTCGAAACGCCACTTCAGGATGTAGCGGATGCCGTAGAGGCTGCCCAGCCGGGCCCTGACCGTCGCCGCCAACGGATCGCCCGGCGACAACTGCCGCGCGGCGGCCGCCAGTTCCTGGATGGTCAGGTCCAACAGCTGGCGGTCCTTGCGCTCGTGGTCCGGCTCGCCGGTGATGAACGTCCGCAGCATCCGGTCCGTGCGCGCCAGGGTGTCCGCGATCCGCATCCTGCCCCCTCCTCCCGATCCACCCCCGCCCGGGCCATCATCGGCGCCACCGCCCCGCTTCGGGGGCACGCCGGGGCCCAGGTGACGGACGGGGCGAACGGGACGCCGGAACCCCCGGACCGCACCCAGTCAACTCCCGCACGCCGGCCGGGACCAGCCCCTCCGCCGGGCCTTCACCGGTCGATTCCCGGTCACCCCACCCCACGCGGAAGCCGACCCGGCGAGAGCCACTCCCCGGCGGGGGCTTCGGAACGGCCGCAGTGGGTTCTCCCCTGCCGCGGCCTCCCCACGGGTGCGCGAAGACGTCCCGGATAGCATCAACCGCCATGACGCTGAAGGAACGACGGACCTCCCGGGTCCTCCTGGTGGACGAGGATGATCGCCTGCTCCTGCTGTGTGGCCGTGATCCGCGCCAGCCGGGCGCACGATGGTGGTTCACCGTGGGCGGTGGCGTCGAGCCGGCCGAGAGCGAGCTCGCGGCCGCCGTGCGGGAGGTCCGGGAGGAGACGGGGCTGACTCTTCCCGTCGCCCGCCTGGGCCCCGTCGTCTGGACCCGGCAGGCGCTGTTCAGCGTCGACGGACAGGGCTTCGACCAGTACGAGGAGTACCGCCTCGCGCGCGTCACCGCTGCCGAGGCGCGTGGGATGAACATCCGGACGGAAGAGGCCCGTTACGGGTACCACTGGTGGTCAACCGCGGAACTGGCCACCACCACCGAGACCGTCCGGCCGAAGCGGATGGCGCGTCTCCTGCCCGACGTGCTGGCGAACGCGGACCCGGAACGGCGGCCCCTGCACCTCGGCGACGTCAACGAGGACACCGACCCGGAGTAGAGCGCCGGCGCGATAGTCGACGACAGCGTGGTCGAGCGGCTTGTCGCTCTCCTTGGCGGCGTCGAGCACACGCCAGAACGCCTCGGTATCCATGGCGGGCAGTCTGCCAGGGCACTACGACAGCCACCTTCGCCCGAGTGCTGAGCTCAGAACGCCGGACCCAACAGGTGGCTTGGGAACCAGCCGGGGCCGGCCCTGGTCGGCCCACCCACATTCCGGGTGGCGGTAGCACAGGTGCTGCGTACGATGAGCGGCTCACGTGCCGACACTCTCGGCACCCCCGGCGACCAGGAAGGCTCAGGATGCCGAACCTCCATCTCGTGACGGGAGCGCCGGGCTCGGGTAAGTCCACGCTGCTCCCGCACCTGGTGAAGTACCCGTTCGCTGCCGTTGACTTCGACGAGTTGCTGGAACCCGACGGCAGTGTGCTGGGTGAGAAGATCGCGTCCGCCGCGGCGAGTCATCGGTGGCCCGCGTACAACAGGCTGTGGGTGCGGATCATCGCCATGATGCTGCGTGCCGACCGCCCCGTACTGGTCCTGTGCCCCCTGACTCCGGAGGAATGGGCACGTGCGGCAGCGGGCGTCGCGGGTCTGCCGCCGGTGGCCTGGGCGCGGCTCGACTGCGACGACGCGGACCGGCGGGCGCGCCTCGCCGCTCGCGGCTGGGACGGCGGCCGGGTCGAGGACGCGCTCGCGGACGCGCGTGAACTCCGCCGCGTCATCAGCCGGGAGTTCACCACGAGCGGCCGTGCCGCGCCCGATGTCGCCGCCGAACTGTCCGCGTGGGTGGGCGACTCGGAGGGGTAGCGGGCCCGGGCCGTGGCCTGCGGAACAGGCCTGACCCGTCCGGGGCCCAGGGCGGGTCGATCGCGTTGAGGGCCGGCGGCGCGAACGCTCCGCCGCAGGTCGACCTGACGGTCACTCAGCAGCGTCGATGTCCGGCGGAGTTCAGCCGGCGGCGAGGCCGCCGTCACCGCCCTCGCGGGCGTCGAGCAGCTCGTCCCAGTGCTCGGTCGCCCACTGACAGGCCGCGTCCAGCGGCTCCAGCGCGCTGCGGCCCAACGGCGTCAACGCGTACTCCACCCGCAGCTTCGGGTCGGCGTACACCGTGCGTGAGACGAACCCGTCCCGTTCCAGGCCGCGGAGCGACTGGGTGAGGGCCTTCGAGGAGACACGGCCCAGGGGCACGCGCAGCTCGGAGTACCTGCGCGGGCCGTCGGCCAGGCAGTGGAGAACCAGGGGCGCCCACTTGTCACCGAAGCGGAAGGGCAGCAGCGGCGACGGGCACAGCTCGTCGAACAGGTCGGGTGGCAGCGGTGGCCGTCGCGTCATCAGTTCTCCTTCGAGGAAATCCGGTCTCCGGCCTTGGTAACCAGTTGGTGACCGACCTTCCGGCTACCTTGCGAAGCATCGACGCGTCGGGAGGTATTCCGACGATGGGCGGCATCGTCCGGCCTCGGGGCCGCGGCCGCCACCCCCGCACCCGAGCACCGCGACGGGCGTCGAACGAAGACCGGCAAGCCGACCCACTGAGCTAAGGCAGGACATCATGCGGGCAGCCCGCTTCCACGCGTACGGCGCACCGGAAAGCCTGGTGATCGAACAGGCCCCCGACCCCCACCCCGGCCCCGGGGAGATCCGGGTCCGCGTCACGGCGGCCAGCGTCAATCCCATCGACTGGAAGCTGCGCGCCGGCGCTCTGCGCCGGCTGATCCCCGTCGAGCTGCCCGCCATTCCCGGGCGGGACGCCGCCGGCGTGGTCGACGAGCTCGGTGACGGAGTGGCGGGGGTGCGAGTCGGCGAGCGCGTCTTCGGGCTGGGCGGGGTCACCGGCGCGACCGCGGAGCTGGCCATCTTGTCGGCCTGGGCCCAAGCCCCCGACGCGTGGAACGACGAGCAGGCGGCGGGCGCTGGCCTCGCGTCGGTGACCGCGATGCGCGGCCTGCACGCGCTCGGCCCGCTCGCGGGGCGCACCCTCCTCGTCGAGGGCGCCGCCGGCGGGGTGGGCAGCGCGGCCGTCGAGATCGCGGTCGCCCAGGGCGCCGCCGTGGTCGGCACGGCCAGCGAACGCAACCACGACTTCCTCACCTCACTCGGCGCCGTTCCCACCACCTACGGCCCCGGCCTCGCGCGGCGCCTCGCCGCTCTCGCTCCGCACGGCGTCGACATCGCGCTCGACACCGCGGCCTCCGGTTCCCTGGACGACGTCGTCGCCATCACGGGCGACCCGACGCGCGTCGCGACGGTCGCCGACCACGCGGCCGGGCAGCGCCTGGGCACGCACGTGGTCAACGCGGAGAACGACCCCGCCCTGCTGGCCGCGGCGGCCGAACTGGGCCGGCGAGGCCGCTACACCCCCCGCGTCGAAGCGAGCTACCCCCTGGAGCGGACCGCCGAGGCCCACGCCCACGCCGAGCGCGGACACACCCGCGGCAAGATCGTCATCCGCGTCTGAGACGGCGGAACCTCCCGGTCGGCGACCGCCGGCCGGGACGCCCCGCC
This sequence comes from Streptomyces chisholmiae, assembly GCF_031845445.1. Lineage (NCBI taxonomy): Bacteria > Bacillati > Actinomycetota > Actinomycetes > Kitasatosporales > Streptomycetaceae > Streptomyces > Streptomyces chisholmiae. The sequence goes on from NZ_JAVREO010000007.1 coordinate 292,826, forward strand.
CCACCACGATGCCGAGGAGCCAGTCCCACCTCACCCGACACGGGTGAACAGCGACCAGGCCCGGCCCCATCCAACGTGCCGGGACGCCCCGCCTATTGGCCCCAGTCGATCTCGGCATCCGCACCGACATATCTGTCATCGGCGGTGTCGCAATGGGCGGTGGAACTCGAGCCGACCGTAGACCAGGTCCAGTTGCCGGCACGCCAGTAGGTGGCCCCGGTCTGGAGGCTCTGGCACATCAGGAGGGCGCGGTAGCGATCTCCGGTTCCTTCTCGGCACGCGACGATGACGCTCGGCCGCCCGCCGTCGTGGCCTTCCGCCTCATCGCAGAAGTTGTTGAGCTTCTTCGCCGCCGCGGGGGCTGAGAAGCACACCTGCGCGCCGAGCACCAACACCACGAGACACCCCGTCACCGCCTGCCGAACCGCCACAGGTACCTCCACGTCAGGACAGTGAGCCGATGCTGGTGCGAGTGGTCCCCAACGCCTGGCGGCGTCACGCGCTCACCGAACGGAACCTGAACCGCTGGGTCTGGTCGCCTGTGCACGGGCGCGTCTCGATGAAGGTGAGGTCGTCCGCCGGCACGGTGGTGAGGCACTCGTTGTCGGCGGCCACGATCTCGTACCAGCCGTCCCCGACCGGAACAACGGAGAAGCGCTCGAAGTCGGCGTAGACACCGCACCGTTCCTGCCGGAGCGTCCCGCCGAGGAGGTTGTGGTAGACGATGGCGCACTTGTCGACGAAGGTGACGATCTCGTACCACCCCACCTCGACCGGACGCAGCCGGAACCGCTGGGGATCCTGGCCGGTACAGGGCTCCGCCAGGATGAACGCGTCGTCGGAGCCGTCCTGTACCGTCAGGCACGCGCCCGCGGAGGTGATGATCTCCGCGCCCGCGACCTGACGCGTGTCCGCCTGTGCAGGGCCAGACGCCGAGGCGCCCTGGGCCGTGCTGAACCCGGGAAACAGGGCCGCCGCCATCGCCGCCACCAGCAGCAGCCGGACCGACCTGGGAGATCCGTTGGTCACTGAAGCTCCTCCTCGCCGGAGAGATCGCCTTGGGCGCTGTCGCCGCTCGGGCGACGAACACCGTTGGGACAAGCCGACCGCAGCCACGACCCGGCGACAAGACGGACTCCGGCGATCTCCCCCGAAGGGGGGAGCGCCCGAAGCCCCAGCACGTGCACGGTCCGCTCTCGCTGCCGGGAGTGCACCGGCGTGCGCTACTGGCGCCACCCCGCCCGGACCGGCGCCGAAGCCCCAAGCGGACGACGCCGGCGGCCGGCCGGATGCGGCTGACGCGGGAAACGGCCCGTCGCGTGGGCTCCGTCCACCCCCGCTCCGTTCGTCGGTGGGGGGCACCGGGGCGGGTACTCGCCCGGGCCACGCCCTCGCGTTGGCGATCGCCGCCGGCCACGGCGCCCGCCAACGGATCGTGGCCTCCAGGCGGGTGGGCCCGCCCCCAGGTCGGGGGCGGGCCCGGTTCGGTCAGCCGTGGGGGACAGATCAGGGCATCAGCACGCCGTCGATCAGGTAGACCGTCGCGTTGGCGGTCTGCACGTTGCCGCAGACCACCGAGGCGTCGTTGACCGTCCAGGACTCGCCCTCGCCGGCGACGGTGACGGTCGTACCCTGGAGCGTCTCGAAGGTGCCGGCCGCCAGGTCCTCGGGAGCCAGCCGTTGGCCGACCACGTGGTAGGTGAGCACGTCGGTCAGCGCCCCCTGGTCGGCCAGCAGCGCGTCCAGGTCGTCCTGCGGGATACCGGCGAACGCGTCGTTGACCGGCGCGAACACCGTCAGGTCCGCCGTGGAGTTGAGGGTGTCGCCCAGCCCCGCGGCCTCCACCGCGGCGACCAGCGTGGCCAGTTCGGGGTTGTTGCCGGCCGCGGTGGCCACCGGGTCCTGCGCCATCCCGTCGAAGCTGCCGGCGCCGTCGGCGGGAACGGCGGAGCAGGCGGGGCCGAACGGCTCGCCGGCCCTGCTGGCGCCGCCGTCCGCCATCCCGTCGCCCTCCTCCGTTCCGGCGTTCGCGCCGTCCTCGGCGCCGTCGGTCTCCTCCTCGGGCGCGTTCTCCGCGCCGCTCTCGTTCTGGTCGGCGGAGTCGTCGTCGGAAGAGCAGGCCGCCAGCCCCAGGGGCAGGGTGGCCGCGGCCACCACGGCGATCGCGATACGACGGACGCGGCTGACTCGGGTGATGCGCATATCGGGTGAACTCCCTTGTGCTGAAACGGTGGGTGCGGAGAATCCGCGGGTGCGTGCTGGGTTTCCGGTCTGCCCCGGCGCTCCCGGGGCGGCGGGTCAGTCCACCCGCACCACCACCGAGTGCCGTCCCGTGGCGCCGTCCGGCACGGTGCCCACCCGGTCAGCGGTCTGCGTCTCGCCGTTCCGGTCGGTGGCGCGGACCTCGACGCGGTGGGTGCCGGCCGTCGGCGTCCAGCTCCAGTACCACTGGCGCCAGGTGTCGACCGAGTCCTCCCCGGCCAACTCGGCCTCCTCCCAGGCCCCTTCGTCGATCCGCACCTCCACCCGGTCGATCCCGGTGGACTGCGCCCAGGCGACGCCGGCCACCGCGACCGGCCGCCCGGCGCGCGGTCGGTCCACGGCGCGCGGGGTGTCGATCCGGGACTGGGTCTTGATCGGTGCCTCGGCGGCCCAGCCGCGCCTGACCCAGTAGGGGTCGAACGCGCCGAAGGTGGTCAGCTCCAGCTCCGTCAGCCACTTGCAGGCCGAGACGTAGCCGTAGAGCCCGGGCACCACCATCCGCACCGGGTAGCCGTGGTCGAACGGCAGCGGCTCGCCGTTCATCCCGACGGCCAGCAGCGCGTCCCGGCCGTCCAGCACGGCGGCCAGCGGCGTGCCCAGCGTCATCCCGTCCACCGAACGGGCCACCAACTGGTCGGCCTCACCGCCCTGTTGGGGGGACCGCACGCCGGCCTGGGCGAGCAGCCCGGCCAGCGGCACGCCCAGCCAGGTCGCGTTGCCCACATAGGGCCCGCCCACCTCGTTGGAGACGCAGGTCAGGGTGATCCGCCGCGCCACCAGGTCGCGCGCCAGCAGGTCGTCGAAGGTGAACGTCAACGGCCGTGCCACGCCCAGGCCGTGCAGGCGCAGCCGCCAGGACGCGACGTCGACCCTGGGGACCGTCAGGGCGGTGTCCACCCGGTAGAAGTCCCGGCTCGGGGTGCGGAACGGGGTCAGGCCCGGCACGTCCAGCGCGGCGCCGTCCGGCAGCGGCCCAGCCGGCGAGGCCGGCGCGGGAAGCCGCAACGCCGCCCGGTCGGCCGCCACCGCGGCGGCGCCGGCCGCGTTCCGCCAGCGGGCCAGCAGTCCCGCCGTGAGCGAGCCGGCCACCAGCGCGCCCGCCGTGCCGAGGAACCGCCGCCGCGCGCCGTCCGGAGCGAACACGCCCCGCCCGCCCGCCGCGTCCAACCAGCCGACGAGCACCAGCAGGACCGCGCCCGTCACCGCGCCGGCCAGCAGCGCCGGCAGGAAGTCCCCACTCCCGGCGTCCGGCCGCCCGGCGGCCGCCACCGCGCCCACCCCGCCCATCGCCAGGGCGCCCACGGCGACCAGCCGCCGCCACCGCAGGGCCGCCACCCCGGCCACCGCGGCGAGCAGCGCCAGCACGGCCAGGATGCCGAGCCGCAACACCAGCTTGTCCTGGTCGCCGAAGGTGCGGATCGCCCAGTCCTTCACGGCCGTCGGGGTCCGGTCGATCGCCGCCCCGCCCACCGCCGTGACCGGGCCGGCCTCGCGGCGCACCGCCAGCGCGGCCAGCGACTCGGCGGCGGCCAGGGCCGCGACCACCGCCAACACCCCGGCCAGCGCGGCGAGTGCGCCTCGTGCCGTTCTTCTCCGTCGCTCTCTCACACCCCTGCTTCGTACGCCGAGCCCGCCCGGATGGGACGCGGGGGAAGAAAAAACAGCCGGCCCACCCGACCCATCCGCCGACCAGCCGGCACCGAATCACCGGGGAGCGCCCCAACCCGGGGGCGGGAGGGAGCACGAGCGGGCATGACGGACAACGGTCGGCGAACGGCGGTCATCGGCGCGGGCATCGCGGGCCTGACAGCCGCCTACCTGCTCAGCGCCCGAGACCACACCACGCTCTTCGAGGCGGACGACCGGCTCGGCGGCCACGCCCACACCCACCAGGTGACCGACGCGGCGGGCGGGACCCACGGGGTGGACTCCGGGTTCATCGTGCACAACGAACGCACCTATCCGCTGCTGCGGCGCCTCTTCCACGAACTCGACGTGGCGACCAGCCCGACCGAGATGAGCATGTCGATCCGCTGCGAGGGCTGCGGCCTCGAGTACGCCGGCGCCCGGGGTGCGCGCGGAGTACTCGCACGCCCCCGCAATGTCGCCGACCCCCGCTTCCTGCGGCTGCTGGCCGAGGTGCCCCGCTTCCACCGCCGCGCCCGCCGCCTGCTGGCCGCCGGTGCCGCGTCCCCCCTGACCGTCGGCGCCTTCCTCAGCCAGGGCCGCTTCTCCCACTACTTCACCCAGCACTTCGCCGTGCCCCTGGTCTCCGCGGTCTGGTCCTGCGCGCCCGGCCAGGCCCTGCGCTACCCGGCCGTCCACCTCTTCCGCTTCCTCGACCACCACGGCATGCTCAGCGTCGGCGGATCGCCGCGCTGGCGCGTCGTCGACGGCGGCTCGGCCAACTACGTGACGCCGCTGGCCAAGCGGCTGACGGCCGTGCGGACCGGCACCCCCGTCCGCACCGTGCTGCGCCACACCGACGGCGCCCGCGTGATCACCGAGGACGGCACGACCCACGTCGTCGACCACGTGGTCGTGGCCACCCACGCCGACCAGGCGCTCGCCCTGCTCGGCGACGCCACCGAACGGGAACGCCGCGTGCTGGGCGCCTTCCGCTCCTCCCGCAACGTCACCGTCCTGCACACCGACTCCTCGCTGCTGCCCGACCGCCCCGCCGCCCGCGCCAGCTGGAACTACCTCATCCCGGAGTGCGCGGCCCCCTCGGGCCGGGTGCTGGTCAGCTACGACATGAACCGGCTCCAGCGGCTGACCGCCACCGAGCGGTACGTCGTCACCCTCAACCCGGGACAACGCGTCGAACCGACCTCGGTACTGGCCCACATGACCTACGAACACCCCCTCTTCACACCGGAGTCGGTGGCGGCCCAGGCCCACCTCCCGGAACTCAACGACGGGGTGACCGCCTTCGCCGGCGCCTACCACGGCTGGGGCTTCCACGAGGACGGCTGCCGTTCGGGCGTCGCCGCCGCCCGCTCGCTGGGGGTGCGCTGGTGACCACGCCCCCCGTGCTCTACCGGTGCCTGATCACCCACACCAGACTGCGGCCGGTCCGCCACACGTTGCGCCACCGCACCTACCTGTGGCTGGTCGACCTGGACGCCCCACCCCGACTGCCCCGCGCGCTGCGCCCGTTGGCCCGGTTCGACGCCCGCGACCACCTCGACGGAATGCCCGGCGGACTGCCCGACATCCGACGGCAGTTGACCGACTACCTCACCGAACGCGGTGAACCGGCGCCCGACGGGCGGGTGTTGATGCTCGCCCACGCCCGCGTCCTGGGCCACGTCTTCAATCCCCTGACCGTCTACTGGTGCCACCGCGCCGACGGCACCCTGGCCTGCGTGGTGGCCGAGGTGCACAACACCTACCGGCAACGTCACCGCTACCTGCTGCACCCGGACGCGCGCGGCGTGGCCCACACCGCCAAGGAGTTCCACGTCTCGCCGTTCTTCCCCGTGGACGGCGCATACCGGCTGCGGCTGCCCCCGCCCGGCCGGCACCTCGCGCTGACCGTCCGCCTGGACCGCGCCGAGGGCACCGCCTTCACCGCCACCGTGCGGGGCACCGCGCACCGCGCCGACCCGGCCGGCCTGCTCCGCGCCTGGCTGCGAAACCCCTGGTCCACGCTCGCGGTCTCCGCCCACATCCGCTGGCACGGCGTCCGCCTCTGGCTGCGCGGGCTGCCGGTGCTGCCCCGGCCACCCCACGGCGGCCCGCCCCACCCCGTCGACCCGCCCCGCCCCGTCGACCAGCCCCGCCCCCGAAAGGGCACGGAAGGGAACGCCTTGAGCACCACCACCCCGCACCACCGGGCCGCCGTCGACGCCGAGCGCTGGCCCGACGTCGCCCGCGTCCCGGCCGCCTCCGCGGCCCGCGCGGCCGTCACCCGCGCCCTGGTCGCCCGCGCCGCCCGCCGACTGAACCTCCGGGTGCGCACCCCCGCCGGCCCGCTACCGGGAACGGGCGGCCCGCTGCTGGAGGTCACCGACCCCGACGCCTTCCACGCCCGGCTCGGCCGGCACGGACTGATCGGGTTCGGCGAGTCCTACCTGGCGGGGGAGTGGGACTCCCCGGAGCTGGTCGCCGTCCTCACCGAACTCGCCGGCCACGCCGCCACCCTGGTGCCCCCACCCCTGCAACGGCTCCGCCGACTGTGGGCGGTGCGCCAGCCCGCCCGCGCCCGCAACTCCCCCAGCGACGCCCGGCGGAACATCGGCCACCACTACGACCTCTCCAACGAGCTGTTCGCCCTCTTCCTCGACCCCACCCTCAGCTACTCCTCGGCCCTCTTCCCGACCCTGCCCGCCGAGGCGGACGACCTGCGGGCCGCCCAGCACCGCAAGATAGACCGGCTGCTGGACCTGGCCGAGGTGGGCCCCGGCACCCGCCTGCTGGAGATCGGCACCGGCTGGGGCGAGCTGGCCCTCAGGGCCGCCGACCGCGGAGCCACCGTGCGCACCGTCACCCTCTCCACCGAGCAGCTCACCCTCGCCCGCCGCCGGATCGCCCAAGCCGGCCACGCCGCCCGCGTCACCGTCGAACTGGCCGACTACCGCCACCTGACCGGCAGCTACGACGCCGTGGTCAGCGTCGAGATGATCGAGGCCGTCGGCGCCCGCCACTGGCCGACCTACTTCCGCGTCCTCGACCGGCTGACCGCCCCCGGCGGGCGGGTCGCGCTCCAGGCCATCGTGATGCCGCACGACCGGATGCTCGCCTCCCGCGCCACCCACACCTGGGTGCAGAAGTACGTCTTCCCCGGCGGCCTGCTCCCCTCCACCCGCGCGTTGACCACCCTCACCGCCCGCCACACCCGGTTCGCCGTCACCCGCCACGACGGGTTCGGCGCCCACTACGCCGAGACCCTCCGCCTGTGGCGGGAGCGCTTCACCGCCCGCCGCGAGGAGGCGCTGGCCCTCGGCTTCGACGAGACCTTCCTGCGGATGTGGACCTTCTACCTCGCCTACTCCGAGGCCGGCTTCCGCTCCCGCTACCTGGACGTACGCCAACTGCTGCTCACCGACCCGCGCACCGGAGGCCCCCGATGACCGCCGCCCGCCGACTCGCCCCGTTCCCGGACCAACCCCTCGGCGGGCCCCCGCACCCCGCCCCGGGACATCCCGCCAGCCCGCGCGGCCTCCCCGGGGACGCGGGGCCGGAGGCCGCCGCTGCCGAGACCCCGCGCACCCGCGACGCGGAGGAGGACTGGAACCGCTTCGTGGCCCTGGCCGGCCGCCCGACCACCCGGCTGTGGCGGCACTACCCGGCCGGCGCGGGACCGGCCTTCGACGAACGGCGGATGGGCGTCCACCGGATCCCGGCCGAGCGGCCCGTGCCGCCGGCGACCGAGGGGAGCGCCGTCCGATGAGCCACGACACCGCCTGGGCGGCGTTCGCCCTCGGCTTCGCCGTCTCGGCCGGCGCGCTCGCCGTGCTGCTGCTGGCCACCTTCGCCGCCGTCACCTCCGGGCACGGACACCACAAGGTGGTGGACGCCGTCTGGGGAGCCGGCTTCGCTCTGGTCGCCGCCCTCGGGTGGGCCCTGTCGGCCGGCGAGGGCGACCCCACCCGCCGCACGCTGCTGGCCGCCTGCACCGTGCTGTGGGGCGGGCGGCTCTGCCTGCACCTGGCGCGCCGCGCCCGGGCGGCCGGCGAGGACCCGCGCTACGCGCGCATGCTGGACCGGGCACCCGGCAGCCGCGCCTGGTACGCGCTGCGCATGATCTACCTCCTCCAGGGCGCCCTGATCCTGCTGGTCTCCCTGCCCGTCCAGGCCGGCCAGTACGTGGCCGCCCCGCCGGACGCCGCGCTGTGGGCCGGGTTGGGACTGTGGGCCGTCGGTCTGGCCTTCGAGGCGGTCGGCGACCGACAGCTGGCCCGCTTCAAGGCCGACCCGGCCAACCGCGGCCGGGTGATGGACCGCGGGCTGTGGCGTTACACCCGGCACCCCAACTACTTCGGCGACTTCCTGGTCTGGTGGGGCCTCTACCTGATGAGCTGCGCCACCTGGCCGCTGGCCGCCCTGGCCCTGCCCGCCCCGCTCGTGATGAGCTTCCTGCTGGTCTTCGGCAGCGGCAAGGCGCTGCTGGAGCGGCAGCTGGCCGAACGCCCCGGCTACCGCGCCTACATGGCCCGCACCTCCGGCTTCCTGCCGCTGCCGCCCTGCCCTCCCCAGGGTGACTAGGTGGATTCGTCTGGATCGCTCTGGCGCGGGAGCGTCCTGAGGCGGCGGAGCGCGGAAGTCCGCCGCCTGCCCGTGCACAGAGAACCAGTTGTTGCGGGACATGACGTTGTTGGCGCCTGAGAAGGTCTTCACGTCGTCGTGGTGCGTGGTGCTGGAAGATCTCGGTGGTCTCGGACGTTGCCTCCCGACATGAAGATCGGCGAAGCCTCCCGGGTCAGTGGTGTGAGTGCGCGCTCGTTGCGGCACTACGAGGACGAGGGGCTGATCGTCCCTGGCCGCTTCAGCAACGGGTTCCGCGATTACTGCCAGTCCACGATCGACCGGGTGCTCGTCATCCGTTCGCTGCTGGAGTCCGGGCTGCCGGTGCGGTTGATCAGGGACGTCCTGCCTGGCCTCACCGACGGAACCGATGCCGGGACCGAGGCGGTGTGCGCGGAGTTTCTGCAGGAGGTACAGAGCTATCGCGATCGGCTCGCGGCACGCGTCGCCGCTCTCAGCGATCAGCGGATGGCCCTGGACGCCTACCTTCGGGAGGCCCGCCGCACCGATCTGTGAGAGCCGCTTGACCTTGACGCAAGTGTCAGGTTCCTAGGTTCGGCGCATGGAGATCAACGAGCCGCGGCAGACCGCTGACCAGACGATACGAGCCCTCATCCAGCACTCGCACCGGGGACCGAAGGACCTCGCCCTCACCGCCGATCAGCGCCGTCCCACTCCGGGCCCCGGCGAGTATCTGATCCGCGTCGGCTCTGCCGGGGTCAACTTCGCCGACGTCATGCAGACCAACGGAACCTATGTCGGCGGGCCGCAGCCACCCTACGTGGCGGGCTTCGAAGCCGCCGGCGAGATCGTGGGGATCGGCACGGATGTCGAACACCCGCTTCCTCTCGGTACTCATGTCATCGGAGCCGGTCCGGGCGCCTTCGCGCAGTACATGACGATGCCGACCGCTGGCGTCCTGCCCGTGCCGACCGGCTGGAGCGACGCCGAAGCGCTCGGCATGGTGCTGAACTGGGCCACCGCGCTGGCCGCCCTCAAGCCGCTGGGTCAGATCAAGACCGACGATGTGGTGCTCATCCATGCCGCCGCCGGCGGCGTGGGACAGGCCGCCCTCCGCCTCGCCCGCCACTACGGCGCCCGCGTGATCGCCACGGCCTCCCCGGACAAGCACCACGCCGTCAGAGCACTCGGCGCCAACGAGGTCCTGGACAGCCGCCATCCCGGACTTGCCGACGAGATCACCCGGCTGACCGGCGGAGCCGGGGTCGACCTGGTCCTGGAATCGGTGGGCAAGGCCACCCTCGCCACCAGCCTGGCAGTCGCCAAACCCTTCACCGGCCGCATCGTCGTCTTCGGAGCCGCCTCCGGCGACGCCACCATCACCACACACGACCTGGTCTTCACCCACCACGCAGCGATCAAGGGCCTGCACATCGGTGCGCTCGCGACCGAGGCCCCATCCCTCTACCAGTCGCTGCTCGCCGAGATCGCGGCGCTCGTCACCAACGGCGTCTACCCGCCAGGAACTCCCCAGGTCCACCCCCTGGCCGAAGGGCCCGAGGTGCTCCGGCAACTCCAAGCAGGCGCCACTCACGGCAAGCACGCCCTCGATCCCTGGCGCTAGGAACCACCTGTGACGCACCGCAACGCCCCGCTGTCCCACGAGGGCCGACCACGCGTCGTGCGGCGCTGCCGTATCCGCCCGATCGCCCAGGTGGCCGCCGAGATGGGCATCTCCCGAGCCCGCGCATCGAAATCGGCCTGAACCGACGCCGGTTCATCGATCCCAGCGGCGACACGAACCGGGAACCGCGGAAGATCACCGCTCGCCGCCCGGGACACATGGTCCACGTCGACGTCAAGAAGGTCGGCCGGATACCGACGGCGGCTGGCGCGTCCACGGACGCGCCAGCGCTCAGGCCAAGACCGTCGAACAACGTCCTGGCCTCATACGACTAGTCGTTGTCGAACCAGTTGACGGTGCTGGAGATTCCGCCGGCCTCGAAGCCGACGACGACGTCCGCGGACGCGGTGCCGGCCAGCCCGAGGACGCCGAGCGTCACGGCAGCGACACTCACCACCGCGCGGGACACAAAACGACGAAGAGACATCAAGCACTCCTGTTCCGTACCGAACCAAGGGGCGAACCTTGCCCCGGTCAACGGACGCACCCCCGCCCGGTTACGGCCCTTCACCCGGACGCAGCGCCCGGGATCCCGGCTCATCGGTGGCTGATCAGAGGGGTACATCCCTCGTTCTCTTCGCCGAGCCCCTCGCCAGGGGGCAGGGCGGATCTCGGCCCCAACGTCACGCCAATCGTTGCGAAGACGGCGAGGTAGGCGGGCATGATCAGATCGACGTCGTCGCGGCATGGGCATGGGCGGGGCCGGAAACGAGGATGGGGCGATGTGGCGCCATCCCGGTGGCAGCCAGCTCGAAGAGCGGCGAGTGGCTCGTGAGGGCGGTGGCCCGGGTAGGCCCGGCCCCGCGGGGGCCCTGGCCCCTGCACGGGCGGCACCGCCCCGGCTCAGCCGGCGAAGTCCATCGCGGCCAGCGGTTCCGAGGTCGGCCGCGCCGAGCCGCCGGCCGGTTCCACCGTGATGCCCATCCCGGTGGCCTGCCCGACCCGGCCGTCCATCAGCATCGCCTCCTCGCCGCCCGACTCCAACAGACCCGCCGGCCGCATCGCGCCCCCCTCGTCGAACCACAACTGGTAGACCAGCCCGTCCGGCGGGGTGGGCAGCCCCGAGGCCAGGAACGCCGCCCGGTCGTGCCCCGGGGAGAGGATCACCGTCGCCCGGCCGCCGCCCGGCACCTCACCGGTGGTGACCCGCACGTCGGGCGAGGAGAGCACGGCGGCCAACTCGTCCGCCCGCCGCTCGGCCCGCTCCACCCGCTCGCGGGCCTGCTCCGCGCTGTACCACTGCCATGCCGTGGTGCCACCCAGCAGCGCCGCCGCCAGGCACGCCGCCAGGGTCAGCGGAGGCAGCCGCCGCACCGCCCGCCGCACCGCGCCGCGCGGCGACTCCTGCCGCACCCTCGTGATCCGCTCCAGCACCGCCCGGCGCATCGCCGGCGCCGCCGGCCTGCTCATCGCACCACCCAACCGGGCGGCGGTCGCGCTCAGTTCGGACACCTCCCGGGCACAGGAGGCGCAGCGCTCCAGATGCCGCTCGAACCTGGCCCGCTCGTCCTCGGGCACCGCGTTCACGGCGTAGGCGCCGGTGAGCGTGTGCAGTTCGGCGTCGTCGATCGACTCGTTCACCCCGTCACCCCCAGGCAGTCCCGCAGTCGGATCAGACCGTCGCGCAGCCGCGTCTTGACCGTACCCAACGGCAGCGACAGCACCTCCGCCACCTCCCGGTAGGTCAGGCCCCGGTAGTAGGCCAGGGTCACCGACTCGCGCTGGCGCGGGGTGAGCCCGTCGACGCAACGCCGCACCTGCTCACGCTCCAGCCGGGTCTCGACCTGTTCGGTGACCTCGTCGAACGGGGGCGTCCGCTCCAGCAGCGCCGCCCGCCGCTCCCGGTCGGTGGCGGCCTGCGCCGAGCGCACCCGGTCCACCGCCCTGCGGTGCGCCATGGTCATGACCCAGGCCATCGCCGAGCCCCGGTCCCTGCGGTAGCGCGGCGCCTGCCGCCACACCTCGACCAGCACGTCCTGGGCGACCTCCTCCGACTGCGCCGGGTCGCGCAGCACGCCGCGCACCAGCCCCAGCACCGGCCCGGAGACGATGTCGTACAGCGCGGCGAACGCCTCGTGGTCGCCCTTGGCGACCTCACCCAACAGGTCGGAGAGATCCGGTGTGGCCGCTGGCTCCGGCCCGATCCGGGCTTGTCGCCTCACCGCGCCGCACCTCCGGCGACCCCGCGAGGGGCGCGGTGGGGTGGGCTGAGGGGGGATGAGGTCATGGCTCCTCCGGAGTCGGACGTACGCGTTCGCCTCCTCATTCGTGGCCGGACGCCGCGCGGATGGGTCCCGGACCCGACGGATTCCCCGCGGGACGAGGCAATGGGGGCCGTTCGGTCGGAGCCGGACCACTCCGGGCTACCCCGGCCATCCCCCGTCGCCCCTGCCGGGGTCCGACGACCGCGTCGTAAAGCCCGGCCACGTACGACGGTACCCGGACCGCCCCGCGCGGGTGCCCGCTCCGGCAGACGGCGGAGGACCGTTGCGGCCTGCTGACGCTCGACCCGAGCGCCACCCGGCGCGGTGCGGGGGCCGCTCTCCTCGGACGCGCGGCGCGGTGGCACGGGTCCCCTTCGCGGGGGAGTCCCGTGCCACCGCGCCGGCCACGCCGTGGGCCCGGACCCTGGTGCTCAGGGAAGGGCGTGGTGGCTCGGGCGCCAGGCCGCCGGGGAGTAGGCGAGGCCCTCGGGGTCGCCGTCCTGGTCGTCGCCCCGCGGCGCGGCACCGTTCAGCACGTCGAGGACGGCCTGGTACGCCTCCTTCTTCTGGTAGTTGCCGTCGAACAGCAGCGGGGTCTCGTCCGACCGCCAGGAGTACCTGTCGGTGATGCCCCACACGGTGATGCCGGTGCAGCGGGAGACGGCCACGCACGCCTGGGTGACGCCCCGGTAGACGTTGGCCTGGGCGGAGCCGGAGCCGCCCACGTCCAGCTCGGTGATCTCGACGTCGACGCCGAGGTCGGCGAAGCGCTGCAGGTTCGCCTGGTAGGAGGAGAGGTCGGCGTTGGAGGAGAGGTGGGTCTGGAAGCCGACGCAGTCGATGGGCACGCCGCGGTTGAGGAAGTCCTGGACCATGGCGTAGATGCCGTCGCTCTTGGCGTTGACGGCGTCCGTGCCGAAGTCGTTGTAGCACAGCTTGGCCTGCGGGTCCGCGGCCTCGGCCGCGCGGAACGCCTCCTCGATCCAGCCGTCACCGAGTTGCTGCTGCAGGTTGGACTGGCGGCGGCTGCCGTCCCATTCGAACGCCTCGTTGACCACGTCCCAGGAGGAGATCTGGCCGGCGTAGTGGCCGGCGACGCCACGGATGTGGTCGAGCATCGCCTGCCGGAGGTCGTCTCCGCCCAGTCCGGCGACCCAGGAGGGCTGTTGGGCGTGCCAGACCAGGGTGTGGCCGCGCACCTCCATGCCCTGGCTCCGGGCGTGGTCGACGATCTGGTCGCCGCCCTGGAAGGTGAACTGCCCGCGGCTTGGCTCGGTCGCGTCCCACTTCATGGCGTTCTCGGCGACCACGCTGTTGAACTCCCGGTTCAGGGTGGCGGCGTAGTCCGCCTCGCCGAGGAACTGTTGGGCGACGGCCGCGCCGTAGTACCGGCCGCTCTGCTCGGCCGCCGCGCCGAGGGTGTCGGCGGCGTGCGCGGTGCCGGCGAAGACGAGCATCCCGGTTGCGGCGATGCCGGTGGCGGTCAGCGTGGCGACGAGGGTCCTGGCGCGACGCCGCGGGTGCCGGCGACGGGTGGTCCTGGTCATGGGGTTCCTCTTTTCTGTCCGTGGGGGGAGAGGAGTGGGGACCGCGTGGCGCGCGGCTCAGGGGGTGGTGAGGTCGAAGCTCGCGACGCGCACGCTGCCCCCCAGAGCCCGGGTGGCGTGGTGGAAGATCGCGAAGCGGTAGCCCATGAAGAACTGCCAGGCGTTCTTGAGGGTGAAGCCGGGGCCGAGGTCGGTGAAGGTGGAGCCGTCGGTGCTGTAGGAGAAGTGGGCCTGCCGCCCCGCGCCGGGCGTGATGTCGGCCCAGGCCCGCAGCCAGATCCGGGTGCCAGCGACGGCGGCGGTGGCACGTTCGGTGCCGGTGGAGATGGTGTTCCAGTCGCTGTCCATGGTGATGTCGTCGACCATGGCGAGCCGGGTGGTGCCGCCCTCCCGGACCAGGCCGAGGTAGGCGGAGGAGTCGCGCAGCAGCGCGAGGCCGGCGCGGTCTCCGTCCGTCATGCCGGTGTGGTCGAGTTCGATGGTGGCGGTCGACGTGGGGCCCTGGACGCGGCGGGTGAGGGTGTTCCGGGCGGCGTACAGGTCGGCGGTGACGGTGGCGGTGGTGAGGGTCAGGCCGTTGTCCACGGCGAACCTGCTGGTGTCCGGGTTGTGGTTCCATTCCCAGTGCGGGGCGAGCGTGCTGCCATCGAAGGTGTCGAGGCCGGTCATGGGCCTGGTCGCACGGGGCGGCGCCGGCACGTCGGGCGCCGGGTAGGTGGTGCCCCAGGCGCCGTTGACGAGCTGGAGTTGGGGCCAGCCGTCGCTGGTCCAGGTGATCGGGGCGAGCGCGGGGACCCGGCCGCCGGGGTAGGCGTCGACGAACGCCAGGTAGTACCAGTCGCCGCCGGGGGTGTCGACCAGCCCGCCCTGGTGGGGCACGCCGCCGCCCTGGATCGGGCCGGGGAGGTCCAGGAGGAGTTCCCGTAGCTCGTAGGGGCCGAAGGGGGAGGAGGACTTGAGGATGTACTGGCCGTTGGCCGGCCGGGTCAGGAAGATGTAGTAGCTGCCGTTGATCCGGTAGAACCTGGCTCCCTCCAACGTGCCGATGCCGGAGGGGGTGCTGAAGACGTGTTCGTCGCGCACCTCGCTCGTCAGGTCGGGCGACAGCTGGGCGACGGAGATCTGGGTGTTGCCGTAGGCGACGTAGGGGGTGTCGCCGTCGAAGAGCAGCCCGGCGTCGTAGTAGGCGCGGGGGATGGTGGCGATCCGTTCCCAGGTGGCCTCGACGTCGGTCGCGGTGTAGACGTGGGTCTGGGAGAAGTCGGTCTGTCCCAGCCAGTAGAAGCGGCCGTCGCTGGCCCGGTGGTTGAGGGTGGAGGCCCAGATGCCGTCCACGTACGCCCGGCCGCCGTCGAGGTCGTACTTGGCGCCGAAGTCCAGTCGGGGCACGGAGTGGCCGGCGAACTCCCAGTCCACCAGGTTCCAGGAGCGCAGGACGGGTGCGCCGGGGGAGTAGTGCATGGTGGAGGCCGAGTAGTAGAAGGTGTCGCCGACGCGCAGCACCTCGATGTCCGCGAAGTCCTGCCAGAGCACGGGGTTGGTGAAGTCGGCCAGTGGGCGGACGCCGGTGGTCGCCGCCGACGCCGTGGAGTGCGGACGTGGCCAGGGGGAGAGGGCGGCGGTGACGCCGAGGCCGGCCGCCCCGGCGAGCAGGCCGCGACGGCTGGGGCGGGGTGTGGGGGGTGACATGGCGGGGGACTGCCTTTCCTCGGAGGCGGGCGGTCGTGGGGTGGGGGCCGTCGGGTCAGCCGAGTTCGGCTTCCCAGACGGTGCCGCTGGAGGAGGCGTCCTCCGCGAGGCGGTCGCGGGCCGCGGTGTCGGCGTAGAGGCTCCACCGCATCCAGTCCACGAAGGTGGCGCGGGTCTGTGGGTAGGTGGCCCCGTTGCCCCACACGTACTCGTCGTGCCCCTGGCCGACATGGGTGAGGAACGCCTTCGGCGCGGCCAGCTCGGTGTATGCCTGGCGCGCGAGGGAGTACTGGCAGACCGGGTCCTGGTCACCGTGCAGGAACAGGGTGTTGGCGGCGACCTCGCCCGTCGGGTCGCCCATGTCCACGCAGGCGAACGGGACGGCGGCCCTGACCCTGCGGTCCGGCCAGGCGGTGAGCAGGCCGTGGGTGGTCATTCCGCCCAGTGAGTGGCCCGCGACGCCGACCCCGGCCGCCACGTCGAGGTGTCCGGCGAACGGATCGCCCGGAGTGTTGTTGAGCGCGAGCGCGCGGCTGATCACCTCGGAGACGTCCCTCGACTGGTTGCCGTTGTAGACGTCCTGGATGTTGCCCGCCGAGCCCTCCGAGGTGGTGGGGAAGACGGGCGCCGGGACGACGAAGCCCGCCTCGGCCAGGGGGAGGATCTCCGCGAGGTAGACCTCGGGGGTTCCGTAGAGGCCGTGGCTCCATTCGACGACGGGGAAGACGCCGTCCGCGACGGGGGCGTCGCGGACCGGGTCGCCGCCGGGCGAGCCCTGCGCGGGGTACCAGACCCGGGTGACCAGCGCGCGGTCACCGCGGCTCCAGTGGAACTCCCGCAGCCCGACCGCGAACGGCTCGGCCGGCGCGTCGCTGGCGGCGGGCACCCTGGCGGTACCGGCGAGGGCGCTCGCCGTCGGGCCGGAGAGGCCGAGGGCGAGCGCCGAGCCGGCGCCGAGGGTGAGGAACGATCGCCGTGTGGGGGACATGAGCGGCTCCTGAGGTGGGGGGTGCGAAGGCGCGGCGGGACGGCGGGGCTGGTCGGCCGTCCCAGGCCGACACATGCAGTGTGTTCGATATGCCGGACGCCGTTCTTCACGTCGGACAGAGAATAGGAAGGGGGTCCGGGGGCGTCAATGCGTCTGTCCCGATGAACCGGCTTTATTTTTCGGATAGTTGAGAACCCATAGCGGGCGGGCCTCGCCGGTCGAGAAGAAAACGAAATCCCCGCCGTGTGGAACGCGCGCCGCACCACTTCTCCTGGGCGTCGAGCGGGTATTCACAGACTTCGACAGGAGGGCTCGGAAAACTCCGAGAACCCATGAATTCCACCAGGGTGAGTCCCGCTTTTCCGCGGAACTCGGTTACCGATGACCTCCCTGGCGGCCTGGGGCGGCTTTCGCCGCTGTCCGTCCTCACGGCCGGCCCGCGGCCGCTCGCGGAGCCGACCGTCGTCCGGGTGGCCACCGCGCACCGGTCAGGGCCGGCGACCGACGCGTCCCCGACCGCCAGGACCGCACCCACCTCGCCGGCCGGCGAGCGAGCGAAGTGGTGCGGCGCTAACCGGACTCGGGTGTCCCGGTCGGGTCGGACGCCGCGGAGACCGCGTCGGGGTGCCGGCGCTTGATGGCGGCGTCGACCGCGGCGCCGATGCGGCGCAGGGTCGCCAACTCGTGCGGCTCCAGCCCCTCGATCAGGTATTCGCGGACCGCCGCGACGTGTCCCGGGGCCGCCGCCACGACCGCCGCGTAACCGGCCTCGGTCAGGGTCGCGTTCGTGCGTCGGCCGGAGCCGGGGATCCGGGCTCGGGTGAGCAGTCCGCGCTTCTCCAGCCGTCCGACCACATGCGACAGCCGCGACAGCGACGCCGAGGTCCGCGCGGCCAGATGACTCATCTGCATGGTGTGCGCCGGCTGTTCGGACAGGACCGAGAGCACCATGTACTCGAAGAAGGTCATCTGTGACTCGCGCTGCATCCGCGCGTCCAGGGCGGCCGGCAGGCTGATCATGATCGCGGAGTTGGCCAGCCACGCCGCCCGCTCGTCGGGGCTCAGCCAGCGCGTTCCGGCGGCCGACCCGGGGGGGTTCCCCGCGTCGGCTCCCGCGTCGCCGGGTGTCGCGGTGTCGCCCGTCGCCCCGTTCCGTGAGCGCCGCCGGCGCGGTCCGTCCGTGTCCGCTGTGGTGTCGGCCATGCGGCCATCCTAGGCGGCCCCCTTGTTGACGCGTCAAGTTGGGGCGTGTACTTATTGACGCATCAAGTTTCTCGCGGCGCCGCCCGGCCACGCACCCGAGGGCGGCGCGGCGCGACTCCGGTCGCGGCGCCCCACCAGGGTGCGCGTGCCACGCGCGGGGCCGGTCCACCGATCCAGAAAAGGAACCACCACATGCGGGTCACATCACTGGGAGGGGCCGAGGTCTCGCGCATCGGCCTCGGGACCATGGGGATGTCGGCGTTCTACACCGGAGCCGGTCGCGACGAAGCCGAGTCGATCCGCACCGTGCACCGCGCGCTGGACCTCGGTGTCACCCACCTCGACACCGCCGAGGTGTACGGGCCCTATGTCAACGAGGAACTGGTGGGCCGTGCCGTCAAGGGCCGCCGGGACGAGGCGTTCATCGCCACCAAGTTCGGCCTCGTCTCCCACACCGGCCGGCCAGGCCCGGACAGCACCCCCGCCAACATCCGCACCGCCGTCGACGGGTCGCTGCGGCGGCTCGGAACCGACCACATCGACCTGTACTACCAGCACCGCGTCGACCCCGGCACCCCCATCGAGGAGACGGTGGGCGCGTTGAGCGAGTTGGTGGCCGCGGGCAAGGTGCGCCACATCGGGCTGTCGGAGGCGTCCGCGGCGACGGTCCGCCGGGCGCACGCGGTCCATCCCGTGGCCGCCGTCCAGACCGAGTACTCGCTGTGGACCCGCGACCCCGAGGCCGGGGTGCTGCCGACGTTGCGGGCGCTCGGCATCGGCCTGGTGCCCTACTCGCCGCTGGGGCACGGCTTTCTCACCGGCGCCATCCGCACCCTGGACGGCCTGGACGCCACCGACTGGCGGCGCACCAACCCGCGGTTCACCGGCGAGAACCTCACCCGCAACCTGCGCATCCTCGACGAGGTGACCGAGATCGCCGACGAGGCCGGGGCCACGCTCGCGCAGGTCGCGCTGGCCTGGCTGCTCGCCCAGGGCGACGGTATCGCGCCCATCCCCGGGACCAGGCGCGTCGACCGGCTGGAGGAGAACCGCGCCGCCGACGGCATCCGGCTCACCGCCGACCAGCTCACCCGCCTGAACCAGGTGACGCCGGCCTCTGGCGAACGCCACGCCGAGCCCGACATGGCCGCCATCGACCGATGAGAAACACCCCGCGACACCACGCGGCGGCCGCGCACGGCGGGGAGAGCCCACCGCATTCCGGCGAGCCGTCAGAAGGACGGCACGGAATGGCCGTACCGCGATCGAAGAGTGATGAAGGAGCTGTCCACACCATGGCAAGCAGCGTGATCCGGGTCGGCATCATCGGGGCCGACACGAAGGCCAGCTGGGCGGGGGCGTCGCACGTCCCCGCGCTGGCGGCACAGCCGGCGTTCCGGCTGGCGGCCGTGGCGACCCGGCACGAGGAGAGCGCTCGCCGCGCCGCCGAGGCGTTCGGCGCCGAACGCTGGTTCGCCGACCCGTTCCAGCTCATCCACGATCCGGCCGTCGACCTCGTGACCGTGGCCGTCAAGGTCCCCGCGCACCGCGAACTCGTGCTGGCCGCCCTCGCGGCGAACAAGGCCGTGTACGCGGAGTCCCCGCTGGGCACGACCGTCGCGCAGGCGGAGGAGATGGCCGCCGCGGCGGGCTCGCTGCACACGGCGATCGGCCTCCAGGGCCGGCACAACCCGTCGGTGCGCCGCGCGGCGGAGATCATCGCCCAGGGCCGGCTCGGGCGGCTGCTCTCGGCCCGGGTCGTGGCGACGACCTTCGGGAACGGTCCGGAGTCGGCGAGCGCGTACGCGTACTTCGACGAGGCGGCGGCGGGAGCCGGCCTCCTGCCGATCGCGGCGGGCCACGTGCTGGACGTGGTCGAGGCGGTGCTCGGTGACATCACCGAGATCGACGCGCGCACGGAGCTCCTCTGGCCGCGGGTGAGGCTGGTGGACACCGGCGAGCTCTCCGTCCGGGAGGTGCCGGACCACCTCGACGCCATCGTCAAGACCGCCTCGGGCGCGCCGGTCGGGGTCCAGATACTGGCGGGCGTGCCCGCGCCCGACGCCCACTTCGGCCTGGAGGTCCGCGGCTCGGACGGCTGGCTGAGGCTGACCGGCGAGCACCCCGCGGGCGTACAGGTCGGCGACCTGACGCTGTCCTCGAACGTGGACTTCACCGCGCCCGACAGCCCCGTCGCCACCGCCACCGGCCCGACCGCCGCCGAGATCTGGACCGGCGCGTCCATCAACGTGGGCGAGGTGTACGCCGGCCTGGCGCGCGACATCGCGCACGGCACCCACCACACCCCGGGGTTCGCGCACGCCGTCCACAACAGCCGCCTGATCGCCCGGGTCGAACAGGCCGCGCGCACCGGCCGCCGGCAGTGACGGCGCCACGCCACGCCCGGCGCCTCGCCCCGGTGCCGCACGGACCGCCGACGGTCGGGCACCACACCGGGCCCGCGCACGGCGGTCGGCGCGGGAACCAGGCCGCGACCGATAGGGCGACCGATCCGCGAGCACGGGCGGCCGACCTAGGGTCGATCACGCTCAAGGCCGCGAGGCCGAATACCCCGATCTGGGAGTCGTTGATGATTTCTCTCCTCCATTGCCACGGCGCCGGCGGCGCCTCGCGGGAGGCGCACGACATATGACCACGTCCGCACGCGCCGCGGTCCTCGAAAAGCCGGACGGGCCGTTCGAGTTCCGTGATATCGAGATCGAGGACCCGCGGCCCGACGAGATACTCGTCCGCATGGTCGCGACCGGAATATGCGCGACCGACGCCCAGGTGCGGGCGCGACGCATGTCGACACCGCTGCCGGTGGTCCTGGGACACGAGGGCGCGGGAGTCGTCGAACGGGTCGGGGCCGCCGTCACCACCGTCGAGCCCGGGGACCACGTCGTCCTCTCCTACTACTCGTGTGGCCGCTGCGAGCCGTGCCTGTCCTCCCACGCGGCCTACTGTGACGACGTCTGGGCAGCCAACTTCGCCGCAGCCCGCCTCGATGGCTCAAACGGCCTGCACGTCGCCCAGGGCGCGGAGCCGCACGGTCACTTCTTCGGCCAGTCCTCCTTCGCCACCCACGCGCTGACCCACCAACGGAACACCGTCAAGGTCCCCCGTGACCTGCCCCTCGACGTCCTGGCCCCGCTGGGGTGCGGGCTGCAGACCGGCGCGGGGGCCGTGCTCAAAGCACTCGCCGTCCCCGTGGGGGCCACCTTCGCCGTCTTCGGCGTGGGCGCGGTGGGCCTGGCAGCGGTGATGGCGGCCCGCGTCGCGGGCGCCGCCACGGTCGTCGCCGTCGACATCGACGCCGGCCGGCTCGCGCTCGCCCGCGATCTCGGAGCGACGCACCTGGTCAACCCCGGCCAGGTCGAGGACCTGGCCGGCGCGCTCCGCGCCATCGAGGAGCGCGGCCTGGAGTACGTCCTGGACACCAGCGGACGCCCGGAGAACCTCGATGCCGGGGTCCGCGCCCTGGCACCGCTGGGCCGATTCGGCTTCGTGGCGTTCCACGAAGGCGCCGGCGCCGTGATCGACGCCGGCCGGCTCGCGGCCGGCCAGTCGTTGCGGGGGATCATCCAGGGCGACGCTGTCTCCTCGCTCCTGATCAACGATCTCGCCCAGCTCTACCGCGCGGGGCGGTTCCCGATCGACCGGCTGCTGTCCTTCTACGACTTCTCCGACCTCAACGCGGCGTTCGACGACGCCGGTTCGGGCCGCGCCACCAAGGCGGTCCTTCGCTTCACGTGAACGGGACAGCCCACCCGTTCGACGCATTCCCGAGCGTACAGAGAGGCATCTCACCGATGTGCCAGCACGGCCAGACACCCATCAGTGTCGACGACTCCCAGAGCTTTTACGGGATCGCCCCCTACGGATTCCCCAAGGCGGGGGCGGACGACCCGGAGGACCCCCAGGGCTATTACCCTCCCTATTTCCAGAGTGAGCACTTCCAGAAGTACGGCTACCACGTCGAGGAACTGCGCGGCGGCTTCTACTGGGTCACCAGTGCCGGCTACGACGCCGCGTTCGTGGTGACCGACCGCGGTGTGGTCGCGATCGACGCACCGCCGACGCTGGGCGAGAACATGCTGGCGGCGATCGAGGACGTCACCGATCAACCGGTGACGCACCTCATCTACAGCCACTGGCACGCCGACCACATCGGCGCGGCCTCCGTCTTCGGCCCCGACGTCGAGATCGTGGCCCACCGCATCACCAGGGAACTCCTGGAGCGCTTCCCCGACCCGAAGCGCCCCCTGCCGACGAAAGTCTTCGACGACGAGCTCGTCCTCGAAGTGGGCGGAGTGCGCCTGGAGCTGTCCTACCGGGGCGAGAACCACTGCCCCGGCAACATCTTCGTCTACGCACCCCAGCAGAAGGTGCTCACCGCCGTGGACATCGTGAGTCCGGGCAGCGTGACGTTCATGCACTGCGACGCCTCGCAGAACATCTCCGGCTGGTACGAGGCGCAGTCGCAGATACTCGACTACGACTTCGACTACTTCGTCGGCGGGCACCACATGCACTACGGCACCTACGAGCAGGTGAAGCTGTGTGTGGAGTACTTCGCCGACGTACTCGAAGGCGCCACGGAGGCGGTCGAGCGGTTCAGCCGCTCGGACGCGCTCGCCGACATCGTGGCCGACACCGGCTGGAACCGGATCTTCGTCGGCACCGAGAACTGGATCAGCTCCATGGCGAACTACACCACCCGGCACGTGCTGGAGAAGACGACCAGCAACGGCCAGCTGTGGTGGGAGCGGCTGGCCGGCGCCACCACCCAGACCAAGTACCACGCGTACACCGTGCTGGAGTCGATCCGGCTGGAGAGGCCGCGCCCGAACTACCGCCTGCGGGGCGAGAACCCCCCGGTCTTCCTGACCTGACGCCACCCTGAGCGGTACGACCCGATGAGCGGTGCGGAGGACTGCCCTGGTCCGTCGCACCGCCCATCGCCGCGCCGGCGCGCCGGTCGTGTCCGGCGTCGGCCATGGCAGGCGCAGGCGTCGCAACCCGCAGCGCGTGGGTCGCCGGGGCGGTCTGCGCGTGGGCGGGTCGTCGCGCCCTCACCCCTCGTTCTTGGCGCTCCACTCGACGAGAGGGTGCAGAACACGCATCAGGCTGGCGCCCCGCTCGGTGGGCTGGTACGTGATCTGGACGGGCGTCGTCGGCACCACGACCCGCTCGATCAGTTGGTGACTCTCCAACTCGCGCAGGCGCTGGGACAGCAGTTGGTTCGAGATTCCGCTGACCCGCGCCCGGTAGTCGACGAATCGGCGCGCCCCCCGCATCGCCGCCAGGAGCACCGCGGCGGTCCACTTCCTGCCCACCAACTCGACCGAGCGCTGGAAGCTGCGGCACACGGCGTCGTCGATGTGCTCGTAGTCGACTTCCGGGCGGCTCCGGTCCGGGGCGGTGGCGGACTCGTCGGGCGGTCGCAGGCTGGCCATATGGTCATGATAGTAGAGCGAGTTGGGTGTGCTGACCCGGTCATGTCGCGCTTGTTGATCATGGTCATCGTCGCGCAGCCTGGAGCCATGAACGCACGCCCGGCCCGACACCACGCGCACTCCTCGCCCGTGGTGCTGGGCGGTGCCGACGAAGCGGTCGACCGGGCCCGCCCCGGCCGCCCCCCGCCACCAGCTCCGCGTCCGGACCCCGGCCCGAGCGTCCCGCCCGGACCCGACCAGCCGGCACCCCTCTCGTGCCCGCGCGCACGCGAGGTGGTGCTCCACCCGGAGGGCGGGTTCGGCGACACCTGCGCCCGCACTCCCGCCACGAACCACCCAGAAGGACACGACCTATGACCGACTACCACCACGCCCTGTGGTTCGGCAGCTTCGTCACCCCCACCGCCGACCCGCCGCAGGCACCGGTCGAGCTGGCCCTGCGGTCCGAGCGGGCCGGACTCGACCTGGTCAGCTTCCAGGACCACCCCTACCAGTCGGCCTTCCAGGACACCTGGACCCTGATGTCGTATGTCGCGGCACGCACCGAACGGATCCGGATCAGCGGCAACGTGCTGAGCCTTCCGCTGCGCCCCCCGGCCGTGCTGGCCCGCGCCGCCGCGAGCCTGGACCGGCTCACCGGCGGGCGGGTCGAACTGGGCATCGGCGCGGGCGCGTTCTGGGACGGCATCGCCGCGATGGGCGGCCGCCGCCTCGAACCGGCCCAGGCCGTCCAGGCGTTGGAGGAGGCCGTGCGCGTCATCCGCGGGATGTGGGCCACCGACGAACCCGGCCCCCTCCGGATCGACGGAGCGTTCCACACCGTGGCCGGCGCCAAGCGAGGGCCCACGCCCGCCCATCGGATCCCGATCCGCGTGGGCGCCTACAAACCGCGCATGCTCCGGCTGACCGGCCGGGTCGCCGACGGTTGGCTGCCCTCCCTGGACTACCTGCCCGACGGCCCCGCGTCGCTCGACGCGATGAACGAACAGATCGACGAGGCCGCCTCCGCCGCCGGCCGCGAGCCCGCGGCGGTCACCCGCACGCTCAACCTGCGCGGCCGCTTCACCACCGGCACCGGCGGCGGGCTGCTGGAGGGGACCGCCGGCGACTGGGCCGAACAGATCGCCGACCTCGCCCTCCGGTACGGCGTCTCCGGCTTCATCCTCGCCTCGGACGCCCCCGCCGACCTGGACCTCTTCGGACACGAGGTCGCGCCCCGCGCCCGCGAACTCGTCCAGTCCGAACGCGCCGCGTGACGCCGCTCCCCTCCGGCCCGCACGGTGCCGGAGCACCGACAGAGGCGGCGCCGGCCAAGCTGTTCGGGCGCCGCGAGGAGACCGCGCTCCTCGACCAACTCCTCTCCCGCGCTCGCGCCGGGACCGGCGGCACGCTCGTCCTGTGGGGCGAACCGGGCATCGGCAAGTCGGCTCTGCTGCGCCACGCCCACGACCGGGCCGGGGACTTCCTGCGGTTGAGCCACCTCGCCACCCGGCCCGAAGCGGACCTGGCCTTCGCCGGACTGCACGCCCTGCTGCGACCGGTCACCGACCACGTCGAGTCGCTGCCGACCGCCCAGGCACCCGCCTTACGTGCCGCGCTCGGGACGAGCGGGGAGCCGACGAACCAACTGCCCATCGGGGCGGCCGTGCTGTCACTGCTCTGCGCACTCGCCGAGCGGCAGCCCGTACTCGTCCTGGTGGACAACGGGCAGTGGCTCGACGAGGCCACCGCACGGTGCCTCGGATTCGTCGCCCGCCGCGTATCGGCGCACCCCGTCGTGGTCCTGCTCGCCGATCACGGCGATCCGGCCGTCCGCCACTGGGACGGCCTGGCCGACGCGCGGGTCGAAGGCCTCACCGACGACAGCGCCCGACAACTCCTGGCGACCCTGGCCCCGTTCACCGACGAGACCACGGTGCGCACGACGGTCCGGGAGGCGGGCGGCAACCCCCTGGCGCTGCACGAGCTGGCCACCTTCGGAAATGGCCTCGACGACGCCCAGCACCGCCACGGGCCGGGACAACCACCCGTCGGACCGCGCCTGCGCCGGGCCTTCCGCGCCGCGATCGACGCCCTGAGCCCCGCGGCGCGGCTGCTGACCGTACTCGCCGCGGCCGAGGAGCACGGCGACCGGCTCACGGTGCAGCGCGCCGGCTGCGCGACGGGCGTCGACGACACCGCCTGGGAGGAGGCGACCGGTGCGGGCCTGCTCCGCGTGGTGGACAACCACGTCGGGTTCCGGCACCCCGTCGTGCGGAGCGCCGTCTACGAGGGCTGCCACGCCGCGCTGCGGCGACGGGCCCACCGCGCCCTGGCCGCCACCCTGCCGGACGAGGCGGCGGAACGGGTGTGGCACCTGGCCGCCGTGGCCCACGGCCGCGACGAACACGTCGCGACGCTCCTCGAACAGGCCGCGGCCCGCGCCCGGCTCCGCGGAGCCGCGGATACCGCGGCACGGGCACTGCGGCGAGCCGCCGAACTCTCGGCCACGCCGATCGACGCGTCCCAACGCCTCGCCGAAGCGGCCAGCGCCGCGTGGGACGCCGGCAGCGCCGCCACCGCCGCGTGCCTGCTCGACGAGGCGGAACGGCTGGCCCCCGGCGCGCACATCGCCCGACGCGGCCAGGGTTTGCGGGGGGTACTCGAGTTCGCCCGGGGCACGCCCGAACTGGCGCACCACTACCTGACCACCGACACGCACCAGGTCGCGGACCCGGGCACGGCGCGGGAGCTGGCCGCCATGGCCGCGCACGCCGCCTGGTCCACGGGACGCGGCGACCCACGGGCCGAAACGTACGCGCTGCTCCTCGCGGGCGAAGCCGGTGACCGGACCGGATCACCCGACCCGCCGGCCTGGTGGAGCGACGCCCCGTCGGCCCACCCGCGCCAAGCCGACGATGCCGGCACCCGCGCCGGAAGGACCGCGCTGCCCCTGCTGCCCCCGACCCCCCTCGGGCTGGCCTGGGGCATCGACAAGCCGATGAGGGAGGCGCTGCGTCGCGGAACGCCGCACCTGCGGCGCCGTGGCGAGCGCGCCCGACTCGCCGACGCCCTGGCCAGGACCGCGCTCCTCGACTACGTCGCTGGCCGCTGGCCGGATGCGGAGTCCTCGGCCACGGAGGGGCTACGACTGGCCGAGGAGATGGGCGCCGACCACCTCGCGTCCCGCTGCCGCACCAGCCTCGGCTGGCTCGCCGCCGCACGCGGTGACGAACGCACGGTCGCCGAGATCACCGCCCGCACCCTGGAGACGTCCCTGCCGCGGGGCGTCCGCGCGCTGAGCGCGGCGGCGTACTGGAACCGCGGCCTGGCGGCGCTGTTCCAGGAACGCCCCGACGAGGCCCTGGACGCCCTGGTGCGCCTGGCCGAGCCGGGCCACGGAGCGGAGCACCCGACCTTCGCGCTCCTGGCCGCCCTCGACACGGCCGAGGCGGCCGTGCACGTCGGACGGCACGACCTCGCGGAGGAACGGGCACGCGCGCTGGAAACCTGGGCGCGGCGCACCGGAGCGCCCTGGGCGCGCGCCGCCGCGCACGTCGCCCGCGCGCTTCTCCCGGGCCCCCGGGCCGAGGACGCCTTCCGGGCCGCCCTCGACGTGCCAGGGGTCCGGTCGCACCCGCTGCTCCACGCACGCGCTCACCTGTTCTACGGCGAGTGGCTGCGGCGGTGCCGTCGGCGGATCGACGCGCGCGCCCAGATCGGGGCCGCCATCGAGGTGTTCGACCGGCTCGGGGCCGAGCCGCTGCACGGCCGCGCCCGGCGCGAACAGGACCTCACCGGCCCGCCGGGCCGTCGGGGCAGCCCGGACACCGACGAGACCAACCAACTCACCCTGCAGGAACAGCGGGTAGCCCAGTTGGCCGCCAAACAGCTGACGAACCGGGAGATCGCCGTGCAGCTGCGGATCAGCCACCGCACCGTGGGCCACCACCTCGGGAACGTGTTCGCCAAGCTCGGCATCAACACGCGGACCGAACTGAGCCACCCCCACGCCTGTTCCGAGCCGCGATGAACGGCGAGCCCCCCGGCCGGTGTGCCGGCCGCGCAGCCCCCGCCCACGACCGATCACCCGACGATGCGCCTCCGCGCCCCCGATCCCTCACGCCGCTCCCGGCCACACCGACCCGCCGTCCCCGGGACATCCCGGTCCTGGGAGCCGGCACCGAGTACTTCCGGCACCGAGTACTTACCGAGACCTTTCCCATCCGACGCGACACGGCCCAGGCCGACGGTCGCACACCGCGCAGCGACTCCCGGTGGACGGCACCCTCGCGGGCACACCGGGAGATGAAGGAGAAGAACATGAGCAAGGCAGCAGCAGTAGTGGCGGGCGGGTATGGCGGCCCCGAGGTCCTGTCGGTGATCGACATCGCCGTCCCGGAGCCGAAGGCGCGGCAGGTGCGCATCGCGGTCCGCGCGGCCGGTGTCAACCCGTTCGACCACAAGGTGTACAGCGGCGTCTTCGGCGCCGATCCGGCGCGGCTGCCGCTGCGGCTCGGCGTCGAGGCGGCCGGCGTGGTGACCGCGGTCGGCGACGACGCGGTCGGCCCCGCGGGCCCGATCGCGGTCGGCGACGAGGTGATCGCCCAGCACGCGCCGGGCGCCTACGCCACCGAACTCGTCGTACCGGCCTCGTCCGTGGTGCCGAAGCCGGCCGCCCTGTCCTGGGAACAGGCCGGCGGACTGCTGGCCGCCGGCGGCACCGCCGTACACGTTCTCGAGGCGATCGGCCTGGGCAAGGACGAGACGGTGCTCATCCATGGCGCCGCGGGAGGCGTCGGCCTCGTTGCCGTGCAGCTCGCCGTGGCACGCGGCGCCACGGTCCTGGCCACGGCGAGCCAGGCCAAGCACGACCTGCTCCGGGAGCTGGGAGCCCGGCCGGTCGAGTACGGCCCTGGACTGGCGGACCGGGTACGCGCGGTTGCCCCGGAGGGCGTGCACGCGGCCGCCGACCTCGTGGGCACCGACGAGGCGGTGGACGTCTCCGTCGCGCTCGTGCCGGACCGCCTCCGCGTCGCCACCATCGCGGGCCACCAGCGCGGGGCGCGCGCGGGCATCCGACTCCTGGGCGGCGCACCCGGTGGCGACCCCGGCACCGAGATCCGGGAGGCCGCCCGCCTGCGGCTCACGGAAGCGGCGGCGGCCGGCCGCCTGCGCGTCGTGGTCGCGGGCACCTACCCGCTGCGTGCGGCCGCCGCCGCCCACCGCGAGATCATGACCGGCCACACCACGGGGAAGATCGTCCTGGTCCCGTAACCCGTCCGCTCGTCTCAGCAGCGCATCGGTCAATTCATCGTCACCCGCCAGGAGTTCGTATGCGCATCGGGTTCTCACTTCCGCAGTACGGCGCGATGGGCCCAGGAACTGGGCGAAGTCGCCGACTTCGCCCGACAGGCCGAGGAACTCGGAGCCGACAGCCGGTGGGTGGGGGACCGCGTGCTGGCCGCGGTGGTCGACCGGCCGCCGCGGCAGGTCCGCCGCCTGGCCGAGGCGGAAGGCCGCGACCCGGCCGGTATCGACGCCATCCTGCGCGTCAACCCGACCTCCCAGTCGACCCTGCCGGAGATCGCGGACATCATCCTCCGCACCGGAGACGAGACCGATGTCGACCACGTCTTCGTGGACTTCGTCTACCTGGCCGACCAAGGCGTGGACCAGGCCCTGGAACTGGTGCGGCGGACACTTGAACTGACCCGCTGAAAGCCCGGCTACGGCCCGGCCCCCGCCGCGCTGGGGCAGCCACCGGCCCGGCGGCGCCCGGGGGACGAAGGCCAGGCCGGCGGCTGGGGGGTATCGGGCGAGCGGGAGCCCGCCCTGGTGAGGAAGGGCAGCGGAGTCGCCCGCGCTCGCCGGCTGGCCCCGGTGCGGCCGATGGCCGGCCGCTCGCGGAGTCGACCATCGGTCGGATGGCCACCTCCGCACCAGGCCAGGGCCGGCGACCGCCGCGTCGCCGACCTGCCCGCACCACCTGCCCGGCGCGCGGCCCAGGAACACCCCCGTTGCGGCAACCGCCTCCCCCCGACGGACCAGGGGAGTAGTACCTGAGGAGGACCCCGTCACCTCCGCACCACAGGGGACGACCACGGCCCACCCCGCCTCCTACTGTGTTCGCCGTGAACGAGAGCACGCACCACCACAGTCCGAGAACCGAACTCCGCCTCGCCCGCGCCGGCTTGCGCGCGTTGCGCGAGGACCTCCTCACCCACGCGTTCGCGTTCCGGCCGCTCCCGCCCCTCCCCGTCGCCAGCGGGCCGCTGCACCGCCTGCCGGCCCGTCTGCAGGCCCCCGTCCGCTGGCTACCACACGCCGCCATCGTCCTCACCGCCGTGGCGATGATGATCGTCTCGGCCGGGGGGATCAACCACTGGGAGCCGGACAGGCAGCGGTTCAACGTACTGTTCCTCGGTGTCCCGTTGATCGCCGCGCTGTTCCGCCCCGTCGGCGCGTGGTGGCTCTCCCTCGCGGGCCTCGTCGCCGTGGCCTTGATGGGAATATCGGCGGCCTGGCCGTGGCTCACCGGCGCTCTGATCACCCACACCCTGGTGATGGCGCTGGTCGCCGTCCGGTCCAGGCCGCGGGTGGTCGTGGAGATGTGGGTGCTCACCGTGCTCACCAGCCTGGCCCTCCCGACCAGCCAGCTCGGCACCGCGCCCGGCCACAACACCCTGATCATGATCGCCGTCTCCGTCCCGACGCTGCTCGCCGTGCTGCTGGTGCGCGGCTGGCACACCTCGCGCCGCGAGGTCGTGGAGCAGGCCGCCGTCACCCGCCAGGAACGCTCCCGCCGCACCCGGCTGGAAGAACGCACCGTCATCGCCCGGGAGTTGCACGATGTGGTGGCGCACCACATGTCGGTCGTCGCGATCCAGGCGGAGGCCGCCCCCTACCGGGTGGACAACCCGCCGCCCGAGCTGACCCAGTCGTTCGCGACCATCAGGGAGAACGCCGTGGCCGCGCTGGCCGAACTGCGGCGGGTCCTGGGCGTGGTACGCGCCGAGGACCAGGAGGCCCCGGACGCACCCCAGCCCACGCTCGCCGACCTCGACCGGCTCCTGGAGAACGTGCGCGAGGCCGGCCTGTCCGTGGAGAAGACCGTCACCGGCGCCGTCCCTGAACTGCCCCAGGGCGTCGAGCTGTCGGCGTACCGCATCATCCAGGAGGCGCTGAGCAACACCCTGCGACACGCGCCGGGCGCCTCCGCCCGCGTCGAGGTCGCCCATGTGCTCGGCGGTCTCGGCCTGCGCGTGGTCAACGGCCCACCGAAATCCCCCGCACCTACCTCGCCAGGCGCCGGGCACGGCATCACCGGCATGCGGGAGCGAGTGTCCATGCTCGGCGGCGAACTCACGGCCCGACCCACCACGAACGGCGGCTTCGAGACCACCGTCTTCCTCCCGCTGTCCGACTCCGCGCGGGTCCCCGCATGACGATCCGCGTCCTGCTCGTCGACGACCAGGTCATGGTCCGCGAGGGCTTCACCGTGCTCCTCAACGCCCAGCCGGACATCGAGGTGGTCGGCGAGGCGGTGAACGGCCGGCAAGCCGTCGAACGCGGCGCCGCGCTCCGCCCCGACGTGGTCCTCATGGACATCCGCATGCCGGAGCTGAACGGTATCGAGGCGACCCGCCGGATCGTCGCCGGCGACGATCCGCCCCGGGTGCTCGTGCTGACGACGTTCGACCTCGACGAGTACGTCTACCAGGCCCTGCGCGCCGGCGCGTCAGGCTTCCTGCTCAAGGACGCCTCGGCCCGTCAACTCGCGGACGGAGTCAGGGTGGTGGCGGCCGGCGACGCACTGCTGGCGCCGACCGTCACCCGACGGCTGATCTCGGAGTTCGCCCGGCACGGCGCGCCGCTGTCCCCACCGGCGGACGTGCGCGTCGGCGAGCTGACCGAACGCGAGACGCAGGTGCTCACCCTGATCGCCCACGGTCTGTCGAACGCCGAGATCGCCGACCGGCTGCGCGTGGCCGAGTCCACCATCAAGACACACGTCAGCAGGGTGCTGGTGAAGCTCGGCCTGCGCGACCGCACCCAAGCCGCGATCTTCGCCTACGAGGCACGCCTGGTCAGCCCGTCCTGAGTCAACGCACCGCCCCGCCGCCCGCACCCGGCGGCGGGCGCGGAACCCCGCGACCGGTCAGCCCACCCCCTGCGATGCCCCGAGCGGTCCCGGTCGCAGGCCGGTTTCCCCGACGAGCGCTCTGGCCGAGGTCCGTCCTCGGGGACCGGTGGCCGCGGCGCGCAGGGACATGTGGTGTGGGCTCCCCGCCGGCTTGTGCCCGTTGTCCGACTACTCGGGGGAACGGGCCGCGAACCGAGACGCCCCCGTCGGTCAACCGTGCTGCTCGACCCAGCCCGCACCCCGCCTCCTGGCATGTCGGGTCGCCCGCGGACGGCGGCGGGCGGCGGTTGGCCAGGGTTGGCGGCTGGGCACCGTTCGTCCACCAGGGCAACCCACACCCATGGGCGACTACCGGAATCCGCCCGGTAGTCGCCCAGCTATGCCCTGTGTTTCGCCGACTCCGGTCGCTTCAATGAACTCTCGCGACCGCGACGGGTGGACTCGGGAGGCGGGATGCTTCGATCACTTCGGCCAGTTCGATCAGTCCGGCAGGGGTGGAGTGGGGTTCGGGCCGGCGCCGTGCCAGGTGGGCGCGCGGCGGGACGGCGCCCCGCGCGCCGGGCCACGTGACGGCCGGCGGCCGCCGGGCGCACGACCCCCGGCGGGCGGCGGACGGGGTGCTGGGCCGGGTCGTCACCTGGCCGGCGCCGGACGCCTTCGTGCTGGTCGAGGGCGTACTGCTGCGAGCCACGCCGCAGGGCGAAGGGGTCCGCCCGGGTGCCGGGGTCCGGCTGCGGTTGGACCCCGACGGGCGCCGACTGCTCGCCCTGGCGGCGAGGCCGGAGCCCGGGGAGTGAGCGCCCCGCCGGGACCGGCGTTCGGCTCCGGGCTCTTCGAACGGCAGCCGGTCATCATCCTGTTGGACGTCTCCGCCTCGATGGCCCGCCCCGCCCAGGCGCCCCGGATCGCGGAGGTCAACGTGGCGCTGGCCCACCTCGCCGACCAGGTGCGCACCCAGGCGCGGATGCGGGAACGGGTCGAGGTCTGCCTGATCGCCTTCGGCACCGAGGTGCGGGTCTTCGACCCGGAGGCGGGCGCCCTGACCGACGCCGAAGCCGCCCGCCCGGAACGGGACTTCGTCGCCGTGGACCGGCTGGAGCCACCCGAGCTGCGCGCCGACGGCTACACCTGCCTGCTGCCGGCGTTGGAGGCGGCGCTCCGGCTGGCCGCCGGCCGCCGCCGCCACCTGACCGAGCAACGGGTGCCGGTGCTCCGCCCGTTGATCTGGCTGCTGACCGACGGCGCGCCGAGCGACGAGCACGGCCGGCCGCTGAGCCGGGCCGAGCTGGCCCCGATGGCCGAGCGGCTGCGCGCGGTGGAGGCCGCCGCGCCGCCCGACGACTGCGTCTTCCTGGCGATCGGGGTCAGGGGCGCCGACCAGGAGCTGCTGGAGGTGCTGGCCCCGCGCGGCACGCTGATGCTGGCCGGCCTGAACTTCACCGAGATCCTGAAGTTCCTGGTCCGCAGCTCGGACCGGGTGGGCCCGGTGACCACCTCGGACGACGTCCACGAGCAGGCCGCGCACGAGGCCGAGCTGCGGCGGCGGATGCGCGCGATGGAGGAGAAGCTGCTGTGAACGGGGGGCTGATCGTGGCGGGGGTGACGGTCCAGGGCACCGACCATCTGGCCGATGCCACCGGCTGCCAGGACGCGTTCAAGGCCCGACGCCTCTCCGGGCCGCCGGGCGCCGGGCCCGGAGTGGTGCTGGCCGTCGCGGACGGGGCGGGCGCCCGGCACCGCAGCGCGCTCGGCGCGCACCTGGCCGTGGACCTCGCCTGCCGACTGCTGGCCGACGGGGTGCCGGCGGCCGACGCGGACGGCGGGACCTGGACCGCCTGGGCGGCCGAGCGGGCCGGCACGCTGGTCACCGGGTGGCGCCGCCAGGCGGCCGCCCTGCTCGGCGCTGGGCCGGGCGAGGGCGGCGGGCCGGGCGAGGGCGGCGGCAGAAGGGCCGGGACCGCCGCCGGCGACCCCGGCGACACCGCCGGCCGTGCCGACCCGAGCCGGCACGGCGGCGCCCGCGCGCGAGCCGGCGCGCGAGGCGGCGCGGACCAGGAACGGGCCGCCGGCACGGGGGAGTTGGCGGAGCTGGCCGCCGGCTGTGCGGCCGCCGTGCTGCGACCGCCCTGGGCGGCCTTCGTCTGCGTCGGCGACTGCTTCGGAGTGGTGCTCACCCGCCCCGCGTCCCCCGGCGGCCCGGCCGAGCGCGCGCACGCCGTGCTGCCGCCGCCCGCCGCCGGCGACGCGCCCCCGCTCTTCCTCTCCTCCCCGAGCGCCCGCGCCCGGGCGCGTTCCTTCGCGCTGTGGGACCCGGACCTCAGCGGGCTGGTGCTGGCCACCGACGGCTGCGCCCCGCTGGTGCTGGACCACCCGGCGGCCCGCGGGCTGCCGCCGGCGGCCGGGCCGCTGCCCGCCGAGGCGTTCTTCGGCCCGCTGGCCGAGACCCTCCGGGCCAACGGCGGCGACGCCGAGCCGCTGCGCGCCCTGCTCTCCGGGGCCGAGGCCGGCCGCAGCGGCGACGACCTGACGCTGCTGTGCGGGCTCACCCCGACGGGGGGTGGCTGAGATGCCGTTCCCGGTCCGGTCGGCGACGGGCCGCGAGTGGCTGCTGACGGACGTGGTGGGCAGCGGCACCGAGGGCGTGGTCTACGCGGTGCGCGGGAAGCCCGACCTGGTCGCCAAGCTGGTGCCGCGCCCCGGCGACCCGGCCGGCTACCGCGACCGGCTGGCCCGGCTGCTCCGCCAGGCGCGCGAGCCACGCACCACCGTGCTGCTGCCGGCCGGTCAACCACCCCGGCTGGCCTGGCCGTTGGAGGTCGTCAGCACGGTGCCCGGCGGCGCCGTCGGCTGTCTGATGGCCGACCTGCGCGCGACCCACCAGCCACTGGAACACCTGCTGTCGCCGGCCGCCCGTCGCGAGCACCTGCCCCAGGCCACTTGGGCGACCGCGCTGCGGGCCGCCGCCGACCTGGCGGCACTCCTCGCCGACCTGCACGCCGAGGAGTACGTCGTCGGCGACCTGAAGCCGGACAACCTCTGGGTGGACCCGGCCGGCCGGATCGCCCTGGCTGACGTGGACTCCCTCCAGTTCACCGACGGCGGCGAGACCTTCGACTGCCGGATGCGTACCCCCGGCTACACCGCCCCCGAGTGCGTGGGCTCCGAACTCCCGCCGGACCGGGCCTCGGACGCCTTTCTGCTGGCCGTCCTCGTCCACCAGCTGCTGATGGACGGGCTGCACCCGTTCCACGGGCACCCGGCTGACGGCAGCCCCTACGCCTCGTTCGACGACAACCTGCTGCACGGCCGCAGCCGGCTGACCGACGGCTCGTCCGTGCTGCTGCCGCCGGTCGCCCCGCCACTCGACCTGCTGCCCCGCGGGCTGCTGCGGCTCTTCCGGCGCGCCTTCGACACCGCCGGGCGGCAGAACCCGGCCCGGCGGCCCACCCCCACCGAGTGGGCGGACCAACTGCGCCGCGAGCTGGCCGTCGACCGGCTGGTGGTCTGCGCCGAGACGCCGGAACACCGGCACAGCGTGGAACGCGCCTGGTGCCCCTGGTGCGACCAACGAGACCGACTGGCCCGCGACATCCAGGAACCGGTCGCCGCCGCCCCCGGGGCACGGCGGGCCCCGGCAGGCGAACGCGCCGCCCCGACGGGCCGGCGACACGGAAGGGGAAGCGGGTGACCGAGCCTGACGAGGCGGCCGGCGGCGGACCGGCGGCGGCCGGCGACGGGGCGGCGGGAGTGCTGGTGGTCAGCCGCACCCTGGACCGCTGCGGGGTGCTGGGGCCGGGCTGGCGCGCCGTCCTGTGGGTACAGGGCTGCCCGCTGCGCTGCCGGGGCTGCGTGGCGCCGGAAACCCTGCCGTTCGACGCGGGCCACGCCAGACCGGTCGCCGAACTCGCCGACTGGCTCGTCGGGTTGCCCGAGATCGAGGGCGTCACGCTCTCCGGCGGCGAGCCGTTCGCCCAGGCCCGACCCCTGGTGGAGCTGCTGGACGAGGTCAGGACCCGGCGCCCCGAGCTGTCCGCCGTCGCCTACTCCGGGTTCCGGCTGGAGGCGCTGCGGCGGGGCACCCCCGCCCAGCGGGCCCTCCTGGACCGGCTCGACCTGCTGATCGACGGGCCCTATGTGGCGGCCCGCCACGGCGACCTGCTCTGGCGGGGCTCCGACAACCAGCGGCTGCTGCCGCTCACCGAGCGGTACGCCGAGGTCGCCGACCACGCCGGCGCCGGCGCCGGCATCGAGGTCTCCCTCGGCACCGACAACACGTTCTCCTGGGCGGGCGTCCCCGCCGCCCCCGGCTTCCGCGCCCATGTCGAGACCCGCCTCCAAGCCCTCGGCTACGCGGTGCGGGGCGGGGCCGCGCCGGTCGAGCCCGCTCCGAGCGCGCGGGCGCGGCCGGCCGGCGGCGCGGGGACAGCGGGGGCGGCGGCCGCGCCGGCGGGGCCCGCCGCCGAGCCGGTCGAGCGAGCCGCCGAACGACCCTCGCCGTCGCCGACGGACGAGGAAGCGCGGGAAGGAAAGGGGCCGTTGTGAGCGGATCGGTCATGTACACCAGCGTGGATGTGAGCGCCGCCCGCGCCGCCCGCCAGCGGGCGCGCCGGGCCGAGCAGGCGGCCGAGCGCCGCCGCCGCGAGGCGGCCCGCGCCGCCGAGCGGCAGCGGCACGCCGAGGCGCGGGCCGCGGCCAGGGCGAGGGCCGCGGCCGAGCGACGGCGGCACGCGGAGGGCCGGGCCGCGGCCAGGGCCGGCGCCGACGCGGAGCGGGCGCGGCGCCGGGCGGCCGACGAGAGCCGGCGGGCCACCGCCGAGCGGGCCGCCAGGCAACGAGCCGCCGGCGAGCGGCTCGCCGAGGTCAACGCGTTGATCGAGCGGCTGCCCCAGCGGGCCACCCCGGGCCGGGCGGCGGCGGCCAGGACCGCCGCCGAGCTGGCCGACCGGCTGCCGGCCGCGCCGGCCGGCGGGCTGGACGCCGAGATCGAGGCGTTGCGGCAGCGGGTGGCCCGGCTGGGCGAGGCCGCCCGGCAGGGCGAGCGGGCCGATGACCGGCGGCGGGAACTGGCCGCGCTGTGGGCCAGGTTGACGCCGGCTGGCGAGCGGGCCGACCCGGCCGGCCACCGGGCGGCCGGGGAGGCGCTGGAGCGGCTGCGGGCCGCCCTGGACGCCGGCGAGACCGTCCGCTTCGAGGCACTGGCCGGCACCGCCGCACACCTGCTGGACCGGCACGACCTCGCGATCGCCGACGCCGCCGAGGCCCGGGCCGCCAGGGAACGGGCGGCTGCCGAGGCCAGGGCGGCGGCGGACCGGGAGGCGGCCGCCGAGGCGCGGGCGGCCGAGGAGCGGGCGCGACTCGCGGCCGAGCGGGCGGCCGAGCTGGCCGAGCGGGAGGCCGAGCGGCTGGCCGAGTTGGCCGAGCGGCGGCAGGAGGCCGCCGACCGGCTGGCCGTGGTGCGTGACGGGGTGCTGGAGGCGGTCAGGGACGCCACCGACTTCGCCGACGAGGCGCTCGCCGACGAGCTGCGGGCCGCCCTCGGCCGGGCCGAGGGCGCGCTGGCCGGTGCGGCGGTCGAGCCGGCGCTGGCCGCCGTCGCCGCCGTCGAGGAGCTGCTGCCGCGCGCCGAGGCCCGCCTGGACGAGCTGCTGCTCGCCCTGGAGCGCCGCGCGCAGCTGGCCCGCGCCCTCCAGGACGCCATGTCGGGGCACGGGTTCACGCTCACCGAGGGCAACGAGGCGAGCGACCGGCTGGTGATGCGTTTCGAGCGGCTGAACGGCGCGGTCTACGACGCGGCCATCCGCACCGACGGCGACGGCCAGGCGCGGCTGACCTACGAGATCGACGGCGAACCCGGCATCCCGGAGGGGCCCAACCCGGTGGCCGGCTGCGCCACCGAAGACCTGCTGGACGATGTGCACGCGGCTCTGGCGGCGGCCGACTTCGTCGCCGGCGAGCTGGACTGGGACGGCAAACCGCCTCGGCGGGGCGGGCCTGGCGGGGCGGGCGCCGAGGCGCGGAGGCGGCGGTGAGCGCCCCGCCAGGCCCGCCCGGGCCGTCGTCAGGGGAGGAGGGCCCGACGCGGGCCGACCCGCTGATGCCGGTGTGGACGTTCTCCCTCGGCTGGGAGATGGCCCGCGGCCGGCAGGTGCTGATCGACGGCCAGGTCCGTGACCGTTGGTGGTGGAGCGGCCAACCGGTCTCCTTCCAGGCGCTGTTGGTCAACGTCCTGGTGCGGCGCGGGGCGACCGTGGTGGGCTGGTGGGACCCGGTTGACGGGCTGGAGTTCCCGTACCCGGGGCATCGGGAACGGTTCGACCAGCTGGTGCGCGAGCTGCCGCCGCGGCCCGGCCCGGCCGCCCCCGGCGAGCAGCCCCCCGGTGACCGGGATCGGCCCCCTGGCCGAGCCCTCGACACCGAGACCCGCCGCCCCACCGACCAGCCGGCCTCCCCGCCCCCCACCCGCCGGGGCGCGGCCAGGGAGGGCGCCCGTGCCGGCCTGTTCGACGGCCGCGCGCCCCGGCGGCTGATGGCGTTCGAGGACGCCGTCGCAGCGGCCCGCCGGCTGGCGGCCAGCCCGCGCGCCGCCGTCGCCTTCGTCTTCCAGGACGTGGACCACGCGCTGCCCGTGGGCCAGCCCGAGTCCACCGCCGGCTACCTGCTGCTGCGCGCCGCCATGACCGACGCCGTGGTCCCGCACGACGCCGAGGGCACCGCGCGCAACGCCGTGCTCACCGTCGTCGGCGACCTGGCCCGGCTGCCGGAGTGGCTGTGGCGCGAGGACCCGCGCACCGTCCCGCTGCGGCTCGGCCCCCCGGACCAGCGCGAGCGGCGCCTCTGGCTGACCCTGCTGCGCGACGGTTTCCGCGGCGCCGAGAGCGCCGGCCAGGAGGACTTCGAGCGGCTGGTCGGCGCCACCGACGGCCTGACCGCCTGGGAGCTGGACGCCCTGGCCAAGACCTCCCAGGTGCGGAAGGTGCCGGTCGGCAAGCACGCCGAGCTGATGCGCAAGCACCGGCTCAACGTCAGCATCGACCCCTGGTCCCAGCTCGACCACGCCAGGATCGCGGCGGCGGCCGACGAGCTGTCGGCCGATGTGATCGGCCAGGAGCGGGCCGTGGACGCGGTGGTCGGGGCCCTCCAGGCCGCCTTCGTCGGCGTGGACTTCGGGGACTCCGGCGCGGCCAGGCCACGTGGCACCTTCTTCTTCGTCGGCCCGACCGGCGTCGGCAAGACCGAGCTGGCCAAGTCCCTGGCCCGGTTGATCTTCGGCGACCCCGGCGCCTACGCCAGGTTCGACATGAGCGAGTACCAGCAGGAGCACGCCGCCGAGCGGCTGGCCGGCGCGCCACCCGGCTTCGTCGGCTTCGAACAGGGCGGCGAGCTGACCCGCCGGGTCCAGGAACGCCCCTTCAGCGTGCTGCTGTTCGACGAGATCGAGAAGGCGCACCCCGCCGTGCTGGACAAGTTCCTGCAGATCCTGGAGGACGGGCGGCTGACCGACGGCCAGGGCAGGACCGCGCACTTCGCCCAGTCGCTGATCATCTTCACCTCCAACACCGGCGCCGACGCGCTGCCCGAGCTGCTCGCCGAGACCGGCGAGGACACCACCTACGCCACGTTGGAGACGCACTTCGCCCGGGCCGTGGAGGAGAAGTTCCGGGCGATCGGCCGGCCGGAGATCTTCGGCCGGCTCAAGCCCGGCGTCGTCGTCTTCGACATGCTGCGCCGGGCGCACATCGTGCGGATCGCCGACCGGCTGCTGGGCAAGCTCGCGGAGGCCACCGCGGAGCGCCGGCGGGTCCGGCTGGCGTACCACCGGCCCCTCCTGCACGCCTGGATCGTCGAGCGGATGACGGCCCCCGAACGGCGGGCCTACGGCGGGCGGCAGATCCGCAACGAGCTGGAGGCCGTCCGACAGGCCGTGGTCCGCTCCCTGATGACCCGACAGCCGGCCGTCGGCGAACGGCTGTGGGTGACGGTGGACGAGCCGACCGGCGGCGAGCCCCGGATCCGGGTCACCACCGAGGACCCGACGACCGCCGAGGGTTCGACGACCGTCGATGGCGGGACGGTCTCGTTGGCCAAGCCGCCGGCCGGTGACGGTGGCCGCGACGGGGGGCGGTGAGCGATGTACGCGATCGACCTGGGGGGCAGCTGCGCCCGGGTGGCCTGGCTGGACGAGCGGCGGGAGCCGGTGGTCGCGGGGGCGCCCGCCGGGATCGGCGCGCCCGACGGTGCCGTGCCGGCGGCCGTCTGGGCCCGCCCGGGCGGGGAGTTCCGGATCGGCCGAGCCGCGTGGGAGCGGGCCCTGACCCACCCGGCCGAGGTGGCCCTGGCCGTCCGCGCACCGCTTCTGGACCCGGCGGCCGAGGCTGCCGGGGCGGTCGATGACGGCCTTGGCGGGCCGGTTCGACCGCCGGCCGAGCTGGCGGGCCGGCTGCTGGCCGGCCTGGTCCACATGGCCGACCAGGCACGCGGCCGCGAACCGGCGCCGCCCGACTCGCCCATCACGCTCTCGCTGCCCTCGTCCGGCGACGGCGAACGGGCGCTGCGGCGGGCCGCCGAAAGCGTCGGCCTGCGGGTCGCCCACGCGCTCGCCGAACCGGTGGCCGCCGCCCTGCACTACGGGGCGATCCGGGACGGTGCCCGCGGCTCGGTGCTGGTCTTCGACCAGGGCGGCAGCAGCCTGGACCTGACCCTGCTCACCACCGAGGGCGACCGCACGGTCCGGATCGCGCACACCGTCAGCCACCCGCTGGGCGGCGCCGCCTGGGACGCGGCCGTCGCCGACGCGCTGCGGCCGCAGCTGGCGCGGCTGGACCCGGAGCCGGCCGCCTCGCCGGCCCTGCTGCGGGCCGCCGAGGCGCTTCGGTTGGACCTGGCTCACAGCGGTGGCGATCTCGCCCAGGTGACGCTGCCGGGCACCGACCACCCGTTGACGCTCACCCGGGAGCAGCTGGACCGGGCGGTGGCGCCGCTGTGGGAGCGGGCCTGCGCGGCGGCTGTCGAGGTGCGAGATCGGGCGGACACGTTGCTGGAGACGCCGCCCTCCACGTTGCTGCTGGCCGGTGGCCTGGCCGCCACCCCGGGCACCGCGGCCCGGCTGGAGGACCGGCTTGGCTGGTATGCGCGGGCCGAGGCACCGGAGTTGGCCGTGGTGCGGGGTTTGGCCCGGCGGGCGGACTTCGGGCTGTTGCGCGTCGTGACGGGCGCCCGGGCGCTGGATCCCGAGCCGGGCTTCGCCACTTCCGGGTCGGCATGCCCGGAGGAGCCGTCCGAGCCGCCGGCCGCGCCCGCGCCGGGGCCCGCCCCCGACATCCCCCCGGCGCCCGCTCCCCCCTCCGAGCCCGGGCCATCGGACGAGGACCCGCACCAGGCCGGGGGCCCCCACCCCCCACCGGACTCGGTGACCGCCCCGGGCCCGGGGTCCC
The DNA here is from genome assembly GCF_031845445.1 of Streptomyces chisholmiae. Classification (NCBI taxonomy): domain Bacteria; kingdom Bacillati; phylum Actinomycetota; class Actinomycetes; order Kitasatosporales; family Streptomycetaceae; genus Streptomyces; species Streptomyces chisholmiae. The sequence goes on from NZ_JAVREO010000007.1 coordinate 333,628, forward strand.
CAACCGCCCCGTCTCCGCCGGCCGCCCCGGCCCCGTCCCCGGAGCCGGAGACCCAAGCGGCCCCGTCCCCGGACCCGGCGGCCGTCGCGGACCCGGCCGGTGACCGCGACGGCCTGGTCCCGACGCCGGTGACCGAGTTGGAGGCGATCCGCCGCGGTCAGCACCTGCTGGTGGTGTGGGTCTGGCCCCCCGGCAGCCTGCTCGCCCGGGTCCGCTGGCGGCTGACCGACGGCGGACCGCTGGGCCGCCCAGGCACCGGCGAGGCCACCTGCTCCCGCCGGGCCTACGAGCACGACGGCGGCTTCGAACTGGACACCGGCTACGGCGAGGTCTCCCTCACCGTGGAGGCGCTGGCCCCCGGCGGCCCGGGCGACACGTTCGACCGCCCGGCCGCGTTGTTGGTGCCGGCGCACGCTCCCGTCGTCCACTACCTGCCCAGCCTGCGCCATACCCTGCGTGGCCGGGTGGCCCGGCTGTCGCTGACGGCCGAGGTCCCCTGCCAACTGCCGCCCCTGCTGGTGGTGCACGGCACCGGCCGCTTCCGGCCGAGCAACCCGGGCGAGGGCCGGGTGGTGTACGAGATCCCGCCGCAGCGCCTCGGCCCCGAGCAGCCGGTGGTCGTGGAGTTCCCTCTCTCCCCGGCCCGTGGTGACAACTGGCTGGTCTGTTTTCCGGCCGGGCCGACCACCGGGGGAATCGTCCTGCCTTCGTCCGCGCGGCACCGACTGTGAGGCGTCCGAAGATGGCCAAGAGACTCGTCTGCCCGTACTGCTACGAGACCTTCACCGCCCGGGAGATCCTCTTCCGCTGCAACACCCGGCTCAGCCGCACCGGTCAACGCTGCCTGGCCGAGCGCGACGATGTGCTGCTGCAGCGCCTCGGCCAGCGCCGGGAAGGTGGCCCGGTCTTCGCCGCCGACGGCCGGCGGACCACCGCGCCCTGCCCCACCTGCAAGAACGAGACCACCTACCGGGTCTGCCCGGTCTGCCACAGCACCCTGCCCGCCCAGTTCGGCTTCCTGGGCAACCGGCTGATCGCGATGGTCGGGGCCCGTGACTCCGGCAAGACCGTCCTGATGACGGTGCTCCTGCACGAGCTGATGAACCGGATCGGCGAACGCTACCGGATCTCCCTGATCGGCGCGGACGACGCCACCATGCTGCGCTTCGGCAAGGAGTACCAGGACCGGCTCTACCAGGAGGGCCAGATGCTGATCGGCACCCGAACAGCCGGCGCCAGGATCAACAACCAGGTGGACCCGCTGGTGTTCCGCTTCGGCGTCACCCGGCCCCGGCTCTTCCGCGACACGCGGAAGCACACCGTGCTGTCCTTCTTCGACACCGCGGGCGAGGACTTCAACTCGCGGGAGAGCGTGGAGCTGAACACCCGCTACCTCGCCAACGCCGACGGCATCATCCTCGTCCTCGACCCGCTCCAACTGCCCGGCGCCCGCGAACTGGCCCTGCCGGGCACGTTGCTGCCCGGCACCGACGAGGTCGACGCGCCGGTCAACGTGCTGGCCCGGATCACCAACCTGCTGCTGTCCCGGGTCGGTCGCCGGGGCGCCGCCGTGAGCCGCGTCCCGATCGCCGTGGTCTTCGCCAAGATGGATGCCCTGGTCCACCAGCTGGACGCCGGCAGCCCGCTGCGCGCGCAGCCGCCGGACGGCGGCCGCTACGACGTGGCCGACGGACTCGATGTCCACCACGAGGTGCGTCACCTCCTCAAACGCTGGGACGGCGTGGGGCTGGACCAGACGCTGGAGAACAACCACGCCAGCTACCGCTACTTCGGCGTCTCCGCGCTGGGCCGGACCCCGACGCCCGAGGGGCGGGTCGCCGCGACCGGCATCCAGCCCTACCGGATCGCCGACCCGTTGCTGTGGCTGCTCAGCGAGTTCGGCGCGCTGCCCCGCACCCGCCGGGCGGGCCGGGGTTGAGATGGCGTTCTCCCAGCTGTACTACACCTCCTGTGAGCACGGCCTGAGCGGCTTCTCCGGCTACCAGTTCAACGCCGTCAGCGACGGCGTCTCCGCCGAGACCATGCGGGAGGTCGAGGCGCTGACCGGGTACGAGCCGCCGCGGTCGATGCTCTACTCCGACGCGCCGGCCGACCTGGCCCGCTGCCCCGTCAACCTCTGCCACCTGCCCGGCGAGACGACGCTGATCGCCCGCGTGCGCTACCTCGGCCGGGACCCGTCCCAGCGGTTCGGGAACTACTTCGCGCACGCCCTGGCCAGCCGGGACCCCGAGACCGACAGCGGCCGGCTGCTGCCCATCGAGCTGTGGCGCTCCCCGGTGTGGGCCGCCGCCACCGCCTCCGGCACCCGGCTGCCCGCCCTGGAGCGGCCGCCCCCCGCCGGTCCGCTCACCCCGGCCACCGTGGAGGGCTTCCTGCGCGGTCACCCGCATCGGGAGCGGCTGCCCGAGCTGCTGGCCGCGGTGATCCGCGCGCTCGAAGCGGACCGGACGGTGCTGCTGGTGGACGCCACCAGCGACCGGGTCGCCCACTGGTTCGCCGCCGTCAGCTATCTGCTGCCGCCGCCGCTGGCCCGCGCCCTGTCCTTCGCCACCTACCTGGCCAAGCCGGAACGCAGCCGGCTCCGACTGGTCGGCACCGTGCCCGAGGCGGGCGTGCCCACCGGCCCCGACCTCCAGGACGGCTTCGACGTCTTCGACTTCGTCGGCGGCGCCTTCCCCCAAGCGGGTGCCGGCCCGCTGCCCCGGCTGCTGGTCCGGGTCGGCCCGGCCGCCTCCGGCCCCTTCTGGTCCTGGGCCGCCGACTACACCAGGGGGACCGAGCGGTCCGCCGCCGACTGGTATCTGCCGGCCGTCGCCGCGGCCGCCACCGGCAGCGTCCCGCTCACGGAGGAGGACCTGGCCGCCATCATTCCCTGGCTCGCCGAGGCCGACCACCTCGGCGGGGCCGCGCTGGCCGAGGTGACCCGCCAGATCTACCGGCTGGGGCCCTTCCCGGACAACCGGCTGACCGCGCTGCGCACGGCCGCGCTGGCCGGCGGCGACCACGAACTCACCGAGTACCTCCAAAGCGACCTGTTGGACAGCGAGCTGCGCCGGCACCTGGCCGACGACCCGGACCGGTCGCCGGCCGTCCCGTTCAAGGACCCCGCGCGGGCCGAGGCGGCCATCGAACGGGTCGCGGCCCTGCTGGTCGGCGCCGACCACGGCGAGGCCACCCGGCTGTTGCTGTGGGCCGGTCAGGCGCGGCTGCGGCTGCCCCAGCAGGTGCTGCGGGGCGGCTGCCGGCGGATCGCCGACGGTCTGCTCGGCGCCCTGACCACCCGCCCCGCCGCCCCGGAACTGGTCGCCCAACTACGCCAACTCGCCATCGAACAGCCGGAGTTCCGCACCCAGCTGCGGCGCGCCCTGGCCGCGCTGGCCGAACCGGAAGACCTGCAAGAGCCGGATGTCCTGGATGTTCTGGATGACCCGGCCCAGGCGCGGGCCCGGCCCCGATCGCCGGAGTACTTCGTCGAGCTCTTCGACGCGCTCCCCGACGGGCTGCTCTACGAGACCGACCTGGCCGAGCATCCCACCCTGCTGGCGGCCCAGCTGACCGCCCGGGCGGTGCGGCAGCCGGAGGCGCGCCTGGACCTGCTGCCCCGCGTCCTGGCCGCGACCGGCGAGCCCGAGCTGACCGGGGTGCTGCTGCGCAGGCTGTGGCCGAACGGCCCGTCCACCCACCGGCAGGCGCTCGACGTGCTGCGACGGCTGCCGCCCGGACTCGGCGCCGACCGCGCCGCCGGCGACTGGTTCGGCGCCGCCGTGCGACGGCGCCCCAAGGACCCGGCCGCGCTGGCGGACTGCCTGCGGCTGTGCCAACTGCTGGTGGAGACCGACCGGCTGGCCTGGCTGGCCGAGGACGACCGCGGCTGCCTCGACAAGCTGCTGGAACTGCGCCAACTGCTCGTGGAGACCGACCGGCCCGTCCCCAGCGGCGTGCTGGTCGAGCTGCTGCGCCGGCCACTGCCCCCGACCTGGGGCTCGGCCCGGCTGCTGCTCGGCCACCGGCTGCCGGCCGCGATGGCCCGCTGCCAGGCGACGCCGGACGACATCCCCTGGCTGCTGAGCCGGTTGGAGCACCGAGCCCGCGAGGCCTATCTCCGGCAGGTGGCCGAGGAACTGCCCCGGCAGCCAACGCACGTGGCCAGGGCGCACGCCGAGGGACTGGTGGCGGCCGCCGAAGTCCTCGACGAGTGGCGCCGGCTCCGCGTCCACGAGGCGCTCGCACCGCTGGTCGAGCGCTGGCCGGCCGAGGAGATCGAACGGTTCGCCCGCCAGGTGGGCCCCCGCAGCCCGTCGTACGCCGCCCGGCTGGCGGCCCGGGCCGAGGAGCGGCGGCGGGGCCGGGTGCGCCGGCTGACCCGCCGGTTCCCCTGGCGCCGGAAAGGGGGCGACCGTTGATCCCTCTGCTGGTCCGCCTGATCGGCATCCTGCTCTACTGCGGGCTGCTGGCCATCGCGGTAGTGTTCGTCGGCCCCGTGATCGTCCTGTTCATGGCGCTGGTCACGGCGGCCCGACTGGTGGGCCGCTACCTCGCGCTGCTGCTCGGCGAGATGCGCCGGGACCGGGCGGACAAACAGCCGCCAGGCGAGGAGGCCCTGCGCCAGTACTTCTACGGGCCGGCGCTGCGCGACCTGCGGCGCGGCTGCGCACTGGCGGCCCGGCAGCTGCCCAGGACGGTCGGCGACACGCTGCGGGCCATCGGCACCGACTGGCTCCAACACCCGCCCGTCACCCGGCTGGTGGCGGTGCCGCTCGGCGCGCTGCTGGGCGTCGGCACCGTGCTGGGCGCCGTGGCGGGCGTCGTGCCGGTGCTGCTGCTGTGCCTGCTGCACACCGTGCTGATCCTGCTGCTCCAGGCGCTGGGCCGCCTCTCGGCCGAGGTGCTGCGCGCGGTGGACCGTGGGGTGCTGCGCGTGCGGGAACTGCACAACGGGATGCTCTGCCCGCACTGCTACGAGCGGGTCCCCTACCCCGCCTACTCCTGCTCGGACGAGGCCTGCGGGCGCCGGCACACCGACGTCCGGCCCGGCCGGTACGGCATCCTGCGGCGCCGCTGCCACTGCGGGCGGCGGCTGCCCACCCTCATCATGGCCGGCAGCTACCGGCTCCAGGCGATCTGCGTCTACTGCGAGAGCCGGATGAGCCAGGAGACCGGGCACCACCCCGAGTTGGTGGTACCGCTCTTCGGCGGGACAGCGGCCGGGAAGACCCAGCTGATGGCCGCCATGCTGATGACGCTGGAGACCGGCGGCACCCCGGTGGCCCCGGCCGACGGCACGACGGCCGAGGAGTACCAGGCGCTGCGCTACGTGCTGACCAGCGAAGGGCACCCCAGGGGCACCCCCCGCGCCCTGCCCCGGGCCTACTCGGTGCTGCTGGGCGCCCGGCGCCGGCGCCGGCTGGTGCATCTCTTCGACACCGCGGGGGAGCGGTTCACCAACCGGGAGGACACCGACGCGCTGCGCTATGCCGCGACCGCCAGAACCTTCGTGTTCGTCCTCGACCCGCTGAGCGTGCCGGCGTTCTGGGGTGGCCTCGACGAGGCCCAACGCGCCGCCATCGACCGCTCCCTGGCCTCCCGGGTGCCGCCCGACCTGGTCTTCCAACAGGCCGTCCAGGCGGTGCGCCAGATGGGCGCCCCGCTGGACCGGGCCCGGTTGGCGGTGGCGGTCAGCAAACTCGACCTGATCCAGGGCAGCGGGCGGCTCGACGGGGTGCGGACCGACGACAGTGAGGCGGTCGCCGAGTGGCTGACCAGGGAGTTGGGCCTGGGCAACCTGGTCCGCTCGATGCGGCACGAGTTCCGCGACACCCGGATCTTCCTCACCGCCGCGATCGCCCTGGGCGAGTCCGAGGTCCACCCCAGCCTGCCGCCGCTGCTCGCCTGGTGTTTCGGCGGCCAGGGCCGCCGCGCCTTCACCGGCCAACGCGCCCGCGACCGCACCGGCGGCACCCGCACCGGCCGCGGGTGAGGACGGCCGCCCCCGACCTCTCGCACCCCACGGGGGCCAGAGTAACCCTATTGTTTGATCCAACAACTTAATCGTGCGATGATCCCGCCATGTGGATAGCCGACTCGCGCCCCCGCCCACTCAAGGCCGGTCTGATCGGTGGAGGATCCATCGCCGGGGTACACGCCCGCGCGATCCGCGCGGCCGGGGGAGTGCTGCACGGAGTCGCCTCCAGCGCACCCGACCGGGCCCGTTCCGCCGCCCAGACCCTGGACGCCGCCCGCTGGTACGACCACCCGGACGAACTCCTCGCGGACGACACCCTCGACCTGGTACACATCTGCAGCCCCAACGGCACCCACGCCGACTACGCCAGGGCCGCCCTGACCGCCGGCAAGCACGTCGTCTGTGAGAAGCCACTGGCCGTGTCCCCGGCCGACGCCCAGGAACTGGCCGCCCTCGCCACCGCCCGCGGCCTGGTCGCCACCGTCCCCTTCGTCTACCGCTACCACCCGATGGCCGTGGAGGCCCGCGCCCGCGCCGCCGCCGGCGCCCTCGGCCCCCTGGTGAGCGTCCGGGGCGGCTACCTCCAGGAATGGCGGCTGGCCTACGACGAGGACGGCTGGTGGACCAACCCCACGGCGACCGGCCCCTCCCGGGCGTTCGGCGATATCGGCTCCCACCTCGGCGACCTGACCGAGTTCATCACCGGCGACCACGTCCGCCGGGTCAGCGCCGCCACCCGCACCGTCCGCGACCGCAGCCCCCGGGGCCGCCCGCTGACCACCGAGGACGTCGCCGCCGTCACCGTCGAACTGGCCGGCGGCGCCGTGGGCACCCTGCTGGTCTCGCAGATGGCGCTCGGCCGGAAGAACCACCTGTTCATCGAGGTCTCCGGCACCGAGGCCAACCTCCTCTTCGAACAGGAGAACCCGAACACGCTCTGGTACGCCGCCCGCACCGGCGGCCAGGGCGCCATCCCCCGGGACACCCCCCAGCTGTCCGCCGAGGCCGCCCGCCTCTCCGTCCTCCCCGCCGGGCACCCGATGGGCTACCAGGACGCCTTCAACGCCTTCGTCCGCGATACCCACGCCGCGGTACACGGCCAAACCAGCGCCGAACTCCCGACCTTCCACGACGGAGCGGCCATGGTCCGACTCACCCAGGCGGTGGTCGACTCCGCCGCCACCGGCGGCTGGACCGAGGTCGCCGCCCCGCCCGCCACGGCCCCGGCCACCGCGGCAACGACCAAGGAGCAGGCCACCCATGACTGACCCGAAGACCCGGCCCGTCACCCTGTTCACCGGCCAGTGGTACGACGTCCCGTTCGAGCGGATCGCCGCGGACGCCGGGACCTGGGGCTACGACGGTCTGGAAGTCGACTGCGGCAACCACCTGGACCTGGTGCGCGCCGAGGAGGACCCGCGCTATCTGGACGCCTTCCGCGCCACCCTGGAGCGGAACGGACTGGGCGTGTGGGCCCTGTCCAGCCACGCCGCGGGCAACGCCGTCGGCACCCCCGCCTTCGACTTCCGGCACGCCGACCTGCTGCCCCCGCACATCTGGGGCGACGGCGAGGCCGAGGGGGTGCGCGCCCGCGCCGCGGAGGCGATGAAACGCGCCGCCCGCGTCGCCCGCAAGCTCGGCGTCGACCGGGTCGTCGGCTTCTGCGGATCGTCCATCTGGCCCTACGTGGTGGGCTTCCCCGGCGTCCCCGACTCCGTGATCGAGGCCGGCTACGAGGACTTCGCCCGCCGCTGGAACCCCATCCTCGACGTCTTCGACGACGAGGGCGTGGTCTTCGCCCACGAACTCCACCCGGGCGAGATCGCGTTCGACTACTGGACCGCCCGCCGCGCGGTGGACGCGCTGGCCGGCCGGCCAGCCTTCGGCTTCAACTGGGACCCCAGCCACCTGATGTGGCAGGGCGTGGACCCGGTCGCCTTCATCACCGACTTCGCCGACCGCATCCACCATGTCGACTGCAAGGACACCAGGTTGCGCCCACGTGATGGCCGCTCCGGTATTCTGGGCTCCCATCTGCCCTGGGGGGACCCCAGGCGGGCCTGGGACTTCGTGTCCATCGGGCATGGTGACGTGCCGTGGGAGGACGCGTTCCGCGCCCTGACGGCCATCGGATACACCGGCCCCATCTCCGTGGAGTGGGAGGATATGGGGATGAACCGCACCCATGGCGCGATCGAGGCGCTCGCCCATGTCCGCGCCCTGCACTGGCCGTTGCCATGACCACCGGCGGGACGCCCGTGCCCTCGCCGGCCCGGACCAGCCGGTGAACCGCCCGACCCGCCCGCCCACCGGCGGGACGGCCGACGACCTGCGCCGGAACAATCTCGCCAGGCTGTTGAAGATCGTGCACCGCAGCGGCGGGCTGCCCCGCGCCGAGCTGACCCGGCGCACCGGCCTCAACCGCTCCACGGTGGGCGCCTGCCTGGCCGACCTGGTCGCGCTCGGCGACGTGGTGGAGGGCTCGCCCGCGGCGACGCCCCGCAAGGGCCGGCCGAGCCCGCTGATCACGCCGTCGCCGGACATCGTGGCCGTCACGGTCAACCCCGAGGTGGACGCGATCACGGTGGGCCTGGTGGGCCTGGGCGGCCGGGTGCTGGAACGCTGGCGGATGGAGACCTCCGCCGACCTGACCGTCCGGGAGGTCGTCACCCGCAGCGCGGGCGCGATCAGCGCCCTGCTCGCCGGCCGCACCCTGGCCGTGGCGGGCGTCGCGGTCGCCGTCCCGGGCCAGGTGCGCCGAAGCGACGGGCAGGTGCGGGACGCGGTGCACCTGGGCTGGCGGGAGGAGCCGCTGGCCGTCGAGCTGGAACGGGCCACCGGCCTGCCGACCAAGGCCGCCAACGCCGCCTCGCTCGGCATGTACGGGGAGAGCGCGTTCGGCGCCGGGCGCGGCATCGACGACCTGGTGTACTTCATCGGCGGCGCCAGCGGCATCGGCGGTGGCGTGATCACCGGCGGCCAGGTGGTCAGGGGCGCGTCCGGCTACGGGGGCGAGCTGGGCCACTTCATGGTGCGCAGCGAGGGGCGGAAGTGCCCCTGCGGCGCCCGGGGCTGTCTGGAGATCGAGGTCACCCAGCGAGAACTCCTGGACTGCGTCGGCCTGTTGCCGCACCAGGTGGACCGGCTGGACGAGGCGCTGGCCGCCAGCGACGATCCCGCGGTGCGGGCCGTGGTGCGCCGCGACCTGGAACTGCTGGGCGTGGCGGTGCGCAACGCGGTGAACGTCTTCAACCCCGGGCGGCTGGTGCTCGGCGGCTTCCTGGCCAGCCTGCACCGCCACCGGCCCGCCGACGACGCGCTGGGCGCGGACGCCATCCGGTCCAGCTTCGAGTCGCTGACCGTGGCCACCGCCGAGCTGGGCGCCGACCAGCTGACCATCGGCACCGCGGAGCTGGCGTTCTCCGACCTGCTGGCCGACCCGGCGGGCCACCGGCCGGTGCGCGTCGGCGCTCCGACCGGCTGACCCCGTCCGGACCGGGGCACCGGGCGGGTCAGCCCGTCGGGCCGAACGCGGTGTCCAGCGCCCGGACCGCCGCCCCACAGCGCAGCAGGCTCTCGCGCGGTGAGTGGCGGGAGTTGTCCACCTCGATCACCAGCCAGCAGTCGCTGCCCGGACCCAGCGCGGCGACCAGGTCGGCCAGCGGCAGATCCCCCTCGCCCGGCTCGCGCCACAGCCCGCCGGCGACGGTGCCCCGGTAGTCCAGGCCCTCGGCGCGGGCCCGTTCGGCGACCGACAGCGCCATGTCCTTCAGGTGCAGGCCGGCGATCCGCTCCCGGTAGGCCCCGAGCAGCCCAGGCAGGTCGGCGCCGGCCCAGGCCAGATGTCCCAGGTCGGGGCCGAAGGCGAGCTCGACACCGGCCCTGTCGAGGACGTGGGCGGTCTCCCGCTCCGTCTCCACCCAGGTGCCGACGTGCGGATGGAGCGCGGCGGTCACCCCCTCGGCGGCCAGCGCCCGAGCCGCCTCGCCCAGCAGGTCGGCGATGCCGTCCACCCGCCGGAGCGAGGAAGCCCAGCCGCGCGCCGGGTGGTGCGCCCGGGGGTGGTCCAGGGTGAGATCGAGCGCCAGGAACGCCAGCTCCGCGCCGCACTCGGTCAACACCCGCGCCTGGGCGCGGGCCCGCTCCAGCTGGTGGCGCCGCACCTCGGCGTCCTCGCTCCAGGCAAGCGCCACATAGCCGGGCCCGGCCGTCAGGCCGGCGGCGGCCAGCGCCCGCCGGTAGGCGGCCGGTGAGCCGCCGTCCGGGACGCCGGGTTGGACGGCGTGGAAACCGGCCGCCACGACGGCGTCCAGGATCTCGCCGAGTGGTGGCGGGTCGGCGAAGTCGAACCATCCGTCCGCGGTGGCCATGAACTGCAGGGGGTTGACGGCGACCGGGTGGCGACCGATGTGGGACATGGGCTGGGCCTCCCGGGCTTTCAGTCGGTGCCGGCGATGGCGCGCGCGGTCCGCAGGGCGATCGCCACCACGTTCACCGTCGGGTTGCTGGTGGTGCGGGTGCTGACCACGCCGTTGCCGGCCACATAGAGATTGTCGGTGCCCCACACCTTTCCCCGGCTGTCGGCCACTCCCGTCTCCGGGGAGCCGAGGCGGGTGGAGCCCATCAGGTGCAGGCTGCCGCCCGGGGGCGCCACCGAGATGGACAGGCCCACGCTGGTGTCGCGGATGCTGTCCGCCACCCGGGCGTGGTCGGCGACGGTGGCGTGCAGCCGCTCGCGGTCGGCCGCGCCGAGGGCGAAACGGGCGGTGGTCACCGGCAGGCCCCAGGCGTCGTGCCGGTCGTCGTCGAAGACCAGCCGGTTGTCCGGGTCCGGGTCGACGCCGACGAACTGGCCGATGTCGGCGGTCTCCCGGGCGGGTACGCCCGGGTCGAAGCCGGCCACCTCGGTCCACGGGGGCACCACCTGGGTGTGCGCGAGCCGGGCCGCACTCGACGGGATCCACACGCCGAAGGACGCGTCGCGTTCGTCCGCTCCCGCCAGGACGTGCCGGCCCAGCCGGATCCGGGAGCTGACCATGGTGTGGTCGGTCAGGTAACGCCCCAGCGCCGGCAGCCGGATCCCGGAGTTGCGCAGGATCATCGGGGAGCCGAGGGCGCCGGCGGCGGTGACCACCGCGTCCGCCTCGATCCGCAGCCGGGCGGGGCCGTTGACGGCGGCGGCGACCACGGCCGAGGCGCGGCTGCCGGCCAGCTCGATCCGCTGGGCCGCGTACCCGGCGACCAGGGTGATCCGGGCCGGGCGTGCGGTGTCCAGGCCGCTGAGCAGGGCGTCGGCGCCGGCGTACTCGGCCTGCCCGGTGGGGTCGTGCCGCAGCCCGATGGGCAGCGGCTGGACACCGCGGTCGGCGGGCAGTCCGGGCAGCAGTCCGCGCAGGGCGGCCATCAGCCGCCGCTGGCGGACCCCGGCGGCGCCCACCTCCCGGTTGGCCCACAGCAGCTCGGCCGCCTCGGCCCACAGGGACCGCATCTCGGCCTGGGGGATGTCCGGTTCGGCCTCGGTGGCGTAGTCGGGCTCGGCGCACACGTGGGACCAGAAGGACATCATCCCGCCGATGGCGTGCACGAAGCGCTGGCCGCGCAGGTCGGGCAGGGTCCGTTCCGCGTTCTGGTAGGGGACCAGGCCCTCGAGCACCCGGGGCCCGAACTCGGCGCGCAGGTCCGCCTCCGGGGGGTGGGCGTTGCGCAGATGGGTGCCCAGGCCCCGGTCGTGGGGCAGGTCGCCCGGTTCGATGACGACCGAGGTGAGCCCGGCGCGGCTCAGCTCACCCGCCACCGCGGCGCCGCCGGCGCCCGAGCCGACGATCGCCACATCGGCGCGCAGCGTGGTGCCGTCGGCGAGGTCGCGGTGCACCTCAACGTGCTGGAGCGGCATTCCCAGTCCTTCTTCCGAGCGCGGGGCGGTCCCGGCGCCGCGAGCCGGCCCCGTGGGGCGGGCTCGGGCCGATTCGGTACCGATGCTTGCGTCTCCCGGCAAGCGACTGCTACACATGTTTGCACCAACAACAAAGTATTTCAAGACAACTTGCTCGCGGCGGCATCTCTTCAAAGGTGAAAGGACTCTGCGTGATGGTGGAGTTGGATACCCGTATGCTCTCCGGGCCGGCGGGCGCCTCAGGCGGACCCCTGCACAGCACGGACCCGGCCTGATGAGCGCCGTGTCCACGCCGGCCGCCTCCCGCCGGCCGCGCCGGGACCCGGCCGAGGCGGCCGACCCCCTCCCCGGGACCCGGCGGCAACGCCGCCGCCTCACCGGACTGTGGTTCGTCGCCCCGTTCGCGGCCGTTTTCCTCCTGGTGATCATCGCGCCCATCGGCTACGCGATCTACCTCAGCCTCTTCCGTGACCGGCTCGTCGGCGGGACGATCTTCGTCGGCCTCGACAACTATCTGAAGGCGCTGGACGACCCCGCCTTCTGGGACTCGGTGCTCCGCGTCGCTGGCTACATGGCGGTGCAGGTCCCCGTGATGCTGGCGCTCTCCCTGCTGGCCGCGCTCGCCCTCGACAGCGCACGGCTGTACTTCACCCCGCTGTACCGGATCGCCCTGTTCCTGCCCTACGCCATCCCCGCCGTGGTCGCCGCCCTGATGTGGGGGTTCATGTACGGCACCGACTCGGGACTGATCGGCAACCTCAACTCCTCCCTCGGCCTCGACCTCCCCGACCCCCTGTCGGGCAACTACGTACTCGCCGCCATCGGAAACGTCGCCACCTGGGAGTTCGTCGGCTTCAACATGCTGATCCTGTACTCGGCGCTCCAACTGGTCCCCAGAGAACGCTACGAGGCGGCGACCATCGACGGAGCAGGGTGGGTCCGCGTCATCCGGCACATCAAGCTGCCGGCGATGCGACCGTCACTGGTCCTGGCCACCGTCTTCTCCGTCATCGGCAGCTTCCAACTCTTCAACGAGCCCAGCGTCCTCAAAACGTTGTCGCCAAACACAATCTCGACCAGCTACACCCCCAACCTCTACGCCTACAACCTCTCCTTCGCCGGCCAGCAGTTCAACTACGCCGCGGCGATCTCCATCCTGATCGGTGTCATCACCATGACCGTCGCCTTCGTGATCCAGTTCCTCGGCACCCGGCGCGAGGCCACCCGATGAGCCACCCACGCCCGCTGCCCAGACAGCGCAAGTCCCTCGTCCTCACCCTGATGATGAGCCTGCTGCTGGTCTACACCCTGCTGCCGATCCTGTGGCTGCTGATCAACTCGACCAAGTCGCAGGACTCGCTGCTGTCCTCGTTCGGCCTGTGGTTCTCCGGCGACTTCTCCCTCTGGGACAACATCAGCGACACCTTCGCCTACGCCGACGGCCAGTTCGGCCGCTGGCTGCTCAACACCCTGCTCTACGTGGTGGTCGGAGCCGGCGGCGGGACGATCCTGGCCACGCTGGCGGGCTACGGCCTGGCACGGTTCGACTTCCCCGGGCGCCGGCTCTTCCTCCCCGTCCTGCTCGGCGCCATCGCGATCCCGGCCACCGCGCTCGCCGTCCCCACGTTCCTGATGTTCAGCAACATGGGGCTCACCAACACGCCCTGGGCGGTCATCATCCCCTCGCTGATCAACCCACTGGGGCTCTACCTGGTGTGGTTCTTCACCGAGGACGCGGTGCCGGGCCAGATGCTGGAGGCGGCCCGGATCGACGGCGCGGGCGAGTTCCGCATCTTCCGCTCCATAGCCCTGCGCCTGCTGATGCCCGCACTGGTCCCCGTCCTGCTGTTCAGCTTCGTCACCTCGTGGAACAACTACTTCCTGCCGCTGATCATGCTCAACGACGCCGACTGGCTCCCCCTCACCGTCGGCCTGAACAACTGGAGCGCGCAGAACCAGCAGGCGGTCACCGCCACCGGCGAGGCGATCGACAACCTCATCATCACCGGATCGCTGATCTCCATCATCCCCACCATCGTGCTCTTCCTCTCCCTGCAGCGCTTCTGGGAAACCGGACTCGTCTCCGGCGGCGTCAAGGAGTAGCCGCCGACCAGACACACCCACGCATCCACCCATCCCAGACGCCCAATGAAAGGGAAACACCATGGCGATGAGAGACGCCGGGAGCCGCGGATTCCTCCGGCCGGTGCTCGCCATCGGAGCGGTGACCGCCCTGGCCCTGACCGGCTGCGCGCCGGGGGACTTCGAGACGGGGTTCACCGCGACCGCGGACGAGATCGAGGCGGCCCTCCACGAGGAGACCACCATCGACTTCTGGTCCTGGTCGCCCCAGGCCGCCGACATGGCACGGGCCTTCGAAGCCGAGTACCCAGCCGTCACCGTCAACGTCACCAACGTCGGCGGCAGCGACGTCGCCTACACCAAACTGCAGAACGCGATGAAGGCCGGCTCCGGAATCCCGGACGTGGTCTACATGGAATACCTGGCCATGCCGCAGTTCGCCCTGCAGGGCTCGCTGACCGACCTGGAGGACTACGCCAACGGCGGCCTCTCCGACCACTTCTCCGACGAGATCTGGTCACAGGTCGCCATCCGCGGCGGAGCGTACGGAGTCCCACTGGACTCCGGCCCCCTGGTCCTCTACTACCGCGCCGACGTCTTCGAACGACACGGCATCGAGGTGCCGACGACCTGGGCCGAGTACGCCGACGCCGCCCGGCAGCTGCACGAGGCGGACCCCACCGCCTACATCACCGCGGACGCTGGCGACGGCAACGGCGCCCTGGCCATGATCTGGCAGGCCGGCGGAACACCCTTCGCCTCCTCCGGCGAGGACCTCTCCGTCGACCTCGCGGACACCGGCAGCACCGCCTGGGCGGACATGTGGGGCGGCCTGCTGGCCGACGGGCTGATCGACAACGGGGTCGCACAGTGGTCCAACGAGTGGCGCCGCGGCATGGCGGACGGCCGCTACGCCACCTGGGTCGCCGGCGCCTGGGGCGGCTCCGCGCTGGCCAGCCACGTCCCCTCCGCCGCCGGCCAGTGGCGGGTGACCGACATACCCCAGTACACCGACGGAACCGACGGCGCGGACCCCCAGCGGACCGGTGCGCAGAGCGGCGGCTCGGGCCTCACCGTGCCGGCCGGCAGCGACGACAAACTCGCCGCCGTCGGCTTCACCCAGTGGATGACCACCAGCGAGACCGCCAACCGGATGTGGGTGGAAGCGGGACAGGTCCCCGCCGTCTCGGACGTGCTGGCCTCCGACGCCTGGCTCGACATCGAGGACCCCTACTTCGGCGGGCAGCGGGTGAACCGCGTCTACGCCGAAGCCTCGCAAGCAGTCCTCCCCAACTGGGAGTACCTGCCGTTCGAGCCCTACGCCAACAGCGTCTTCAGCGACACCGTCGGACAGGCCTTCGCCGGAAACACCACGCTACGGGCCGGACTTGCGGCCTGGGAGCGCCGCATCACCGACTACGGCCGGGAACAGGGCTTCACCGTCAACGAATGACACCGGGCAACGGGACCCTCCCAGCACGCCGCCGCGCCGGGACCCTGCCAGCGCTCCGGGAGCTGCTCCACTGCCCCGTCGGCCGCCGGGCGTGCGGGGGGAGTCGGCGCGCCCCGCCGGGGCCGGCCCCGCCGTCCGTCGTGGTGTCGCCCGAAAACGCCGATCAGCAGGCGTTCACCCGCGAGCCGCCCATAACCCCGCAGGCCCGGACCAGCTACCTGCTGCAGCGACTCAGGACACCATGCCGTCGCGCCACCGACTCCGTCCACGCTGTTGCCGCAGCACACGAAAGGAGCCGCCCAACTCTGTGACCGACCGGATCGCCGCCGCCGTCCGCGCCCGCTGGCAACCCCGAGTCCGGTTACGTCGCCACCGGCAGGCCACCACCGACGGGGTCACGATCGAGACCCGTGCCCGTTTCGCTCCAGCGCCCCGTCGGTACTACCGACGGGGGCCGCTTCCGCCGCCTGACCGTCCGCCTCCCACCCATTCGCCAACCGCCTGTTCACCGCCTGCGACACCGGACACGAGGTCGATGTCCCGCACAGGGCTCACCCCTGACGGGCCCTCACGTAGCTCGGCAGCGCGTTCCGACAGACCTTGACGCTCACACGCACTCACAGACGCGCCGGCGACCGGTAGACGCCCGCCCAGCCACGCGCGCTGGCGATTGGGCGGACGTCTACCGCGACTCGTCGTCCGGCGGCCGCGGCTGGCTACGGACGCGGCCGGCCACCTGTCGGAGCCGGCCCGCTCTGCGTTCCGGGACGGGCCGGCTCTGTACTTCGCGCTACCGCCGCTCTCCTTCGTCGATCCGCTCCAGGACTCCGGGGTGGTCGGCGAGATCATCCGGGAGCCCGGTGGTGGCGTGCGGCCATGCGGAGAGAACCTGCTCCAGACTCACCGTGGCCCCGTCGAGATCCGTGTCGGTGAGGTCCACGCCGAACAGGTTCGCGTTGGTGAGGTCGGTGCCGAACAGGTGGGCGCCGGTGAGGTTCGCGTCGGCGAGCATGGCGTTGGTGAGGTCCGCGTTCTGCAGGTTCGTGTCGGTGAGGTCCGCCTCCATCAGGTACGTGTCGGTGAGGTTCGCGTCCAGCAGGTAGGCGCCGGTGAGGTCCGCGCCGTCCAGTTCCGCACCGGCGAGTTGCGTGCTGGCAAGGTAGGTGCCGGTGAGGTCCGCGTCCCACAAGTACGCCTCCCACAGGTACGCGTCGGTGAGGTCAGCGCCCGCGAGGTCCGCGCTGTCGAGGTCCGCGCTGTCAAGTATCGCGTCGGTGAGATTCGCGTCAGTGAGGTCAGCGCCGGTGAGGTTGGCGCCGGTGAGGTCGGCCCCGGCCAGGTTCGCGCCGGTGAGGTCGGCGCCGGCGAGATCAGCGGCACACAGGCTCGCGCCAGCGAGGTTCGCTCCCGCCAGGTCCGCCCCGGGCAGGCGGGCGCCATGCAGGTTCGCGCCGGTCAGATCCACGGTGCGAACCGGAGCATCAGTGCCGGTGAGGAAGGTGAGGATCTCCGCTACGTCAGCGGGTGGCGGGGCGGGGAAATCGGAGACGTCGGGTTCGCGTGGGGACTGCGGACTGGCGGTGTGGTTGCGGACGTAGGTGCCGAGGAGGCTGGTGATGGTGGCGCGGTCACGGGGAGAGTCGACCAGGATGCGCTGGAGCGCGTATATGCCGCCCAGGCGCACGTCGATCGCGTCATCGCCGAGGTTGGTGACAGCGGCGTTGTAGCGGTCGGTGACCTCCCCTTCCTGGGCGGTGGACAAGGCGTCGCGGCTGATACTCAGTTCGTCGCGGATCTGGCTGTTGGAGTACCACAGACCCACGATCACGGCGAGAGAAGCCGCCAGGACCGACACCAACTCGACCCGCCGGGCCCAACCCAACCCACCCGACGACCCCGGCTGCGGTGAAGAGCTCCTCCGGCGGGCGGCACGCCGTAGAAACTGGCTGCGGGAGCGCGAGGAGGAGGAAGAACGCGAAGAACGTAGGACCATCCCCCCATCTCACCTGCTGCGACGCCCCGGACACAGCTGGTTTCTGACAGGAAGTCGCCGGCGAAAACAGAGCAACCCACCAAGGACGGGCGAACACCAAGGCCGGCCCGCCCCACCGCGCTCCACTCCGTGGCCCTGTCAGTCCGGAGCCGACGAGCTGCCGGGGCTGGCCAGTGGCGAGCTCGGCCCTGTGGGCTCCGGCTGTTGGAGAACCCACCATGAGAAACCCCAAGCGAGCACCCGGCCCCGAGCGCCCGAACCGCCCGGAAATGAAGCCACTGCACGTCGGTCCCCACGGCCACCAACCGTTACCCGGGGAGCACTTGCCCGTCGGCGGCGATGCGAAATGAGTCACCCGTGAGGCAGGGAAAGACGTGCGCGGACAGCCGGTCCCCGGAGGCGCTCGTGCCCGCCCACCCCCGAGGCTGGTGGTTTGGGCCTCGGGGGCGGGCCCGGGGTTCACGACTCGGTCGCCTCGTGGTCCTTCATGCCGAACGGGGCCCGGCCAGCCGGGTCTCCAGCCGCCCCAGGTCGGCGCGGTGGGCGCGGTGCTCGCCGTCGACGAACAGGTCCAGGCCCGTTCCCGTCTCGTAGGCGACGTCCACCCGGTGGCCCAGGGCCGGCGCCCCGGTGAGCCGGAAGTGGGTCAGACCGATGTCCACCGGGTCGAGCCGGAGCGTGTCCGGCGACACGGTGAGGCCGGCGACGTAACGGACCACCAGGTCGATCAGGTACGAGTGGTTGTAGTCCGGCTCGTCGCTGATCGGCTCGCCCGTGCGGCTGTCGTAGTGCTCGACCAGATAGGGCGTGCGGCCGTCGTGCTGGGTGAAGTGGAGGTTCACGGTCGCGCGCAGGAGCCGCGCGAAGAGGGAGTCCAGCCGGTGGTCCGTCTCCCGGGCGGCCCGGCCCACGGCGTCCAGGACGACGCTGTTGGTGTAGGGCCAGGTCGGCCCGTTCCACATGCAGCCGTTGCGCCCCTTGAGGAAGTGCCCCTTCCAGCCGCCGCCCTGGGCGAAGACGGGGCAACGGGTCTCCACCGACGGCACCGGGGCGTCGGTGGCGAAGCCGTCCGGATCGCCCAACGCGTCGACCAGCGCGGCTCGTTGGGAGGGGTCGGCCAGTCCGGCCCACAGGGGGTAGAAGCCGACGACGTTGCGTACCCGGGCGCGGCGGTCGGTGGCGGCGTCCAGGTCGTGGAAGAAGCCGTCCTCCGCGTCCCACTGCTTGTCCCGCACCGAGCGCGCCACCCGCACGGCCAGGGCCTCGAACTCCTCGGCGTCCGGGTCCGCCAGCCCCCGGCACAGCTCGGCGACCCCCCGGGCGTTGAGGTACTGGTAGACGGCGCGGTCCACCCGCTTGAGCGGGGTGTAGCCGGCCGGGTCCTTCGGATCGTCCGGGTATCCGGCGAAGTACCAGTAGCTGGGCTGGTACTCCTTCCCGGTCAGCCGGTGGTCGTGCTGCACCGGCAGCGCGTCGGCGCCGGAGAGCACGTCCCGCTCCCCGCGCACCTGCCGCTTCAACGCCGGCAGCACCGCGCGCAGCGCCTCCGCCCCGTGCAGCCGCGCGTACCGGGCGGCGGCCCAGCCCGCGAAGTTCGCGTACGGGTGCATGACCTCGTTCGCGGTGGCGCTGTGGAACTGGCCGTCCGCGCCCTGCCGCGCGGGCAGCGAGGCCAGCACCTCGGCGCCGGGCGTCCCGTCGCGGTACCAGCGCAAATCGAGCAGGTGCAGCGGGGTGGAGAGCGGGATGTGCTTGCTGAACTCCCACCCCTCGGGCCGCCACGGTTCCTTGGTCATCTTGTGCGAGCGGCCCTCGTACATCACCGTGCCCCGCAGCGCGCCGACGTCCGGCGCGGCGAGGTTGTGGCGCAACAGGAACCAGCGGTACGCCCACACCCGGTCCAGCACCGGATCGCTGCTGGAGAAACCGGGGGCGTCCGCGAACCACGCGCGGTACGCCGCGGTCGCCCGGTCCACGGCCCCCGGCTCGGTGCCCGCCGAGGCCCGCCGCCGCGTCGCGCGCGCCACGTCCGGCGAGGGCCCCGTCAGGCCCTCGGTGACCTCCACGGCGGCGGCCACCCGCAGCACGGCCTCCTCGCCCGGCCCCAGGGCCAGCCCCTCCCACAGCTCGTCCCGGGAGGCGGCCACCGAGCAGCTCACCGTGAACCCCCGCTCGGGCACCGGCCGGAAACCGTGGGCGTGGCCGTCCTCGACCGCGCACCACGCGCGGTCCACCGACAGCCGCAGCACGACCGGCAGTTCGCCCTCGTTGCGCCAGGTCTGCTCGCTGAGGGCGACGTCCTCCCACGAGATCGTCTTGCGCTCGCGGAACGAGAGCCCCCCGCCGAGGCGGCCCTCGACGCGCAGCGAACTCGGCCGCCACTCGACGTCGGCGGGCCCCGCGGCACCCGCATCGTTCCCGCCGCGCCGTGCCGCGACGGTGAAGAGCATCGGCATGTTCAGCTTGTGCACCACGTCGATGACCCCGACGAACCCCGGGTCCTCGGTGAGCACGTCGGCCCACAGCCGCGCCCCGGTCGGTCCGAGCAGCAGCCGCCCCGGCCGGGTCCGCAGCCCCCGCCGGCCGGTGGCCAGCAGCCCGTCGACGTCCACGCCGCGCGCGGCCTCCCGGCCGGCGGCGCCCGGCTCAGCCACGAGCGGTGGCCAGGTGGTGGGCGGCCGCCTTCTCCAGGTGGACGAGGTCGCAGGAGACGCTGACGAAGCGGAACCCCTCGGCGATCCGGGACGCGGCCTCCTCGCCGTGCTGCGCGTGGATACCGACGGAGATCCCGGCGGCCTCGGCGGCCTCGCGCACCCGGACGAGCGCCGCCTCGAAGGCGTCCGCCACCGCCGGATCGTCCGGGCGGGCGCCCCCCACGGCCAGGGCGAGGTCGCTCGGTCCCACGTAGAGGGAGTCGAGGCCGGGGGTGGCCGCGATCGCCTCGACGTTCGCCAAGCCCTCCGGCGTCTCGATCATCGCGATGACCAGGGTCTCCGCGTTGACCTCGGCCGGCGCGGGCCCGATCCGCAGCTGGGACCGCATCGGGCCGTACGAACGCCGGCCCACCGGCGGGTACTTGACGCAGGCGACGGCGTGCGCGGCGTCCTCGGGCGTGTCGATCAGCGGAACGATGACGCCCGAGGCACCCGCGTCGAGGGCGTGCCCGATCCAGGTCAGGTCGTTCGCCGCCGCCCGCACCAGGCCCACGGTGTCCACGGCGCCGAGCCGGGCCCCGGCGTCGACGGCCAGCAGGCCGTTGCGCAGCCCCTCGTAGCCGGTCAGCCCGTGCTGCTGGTCGATGCACAGGTAGTCGTAGCCGACCCGGGCCAGGCGCTCGGTCGACACGGGGGAGTCGAGGATGACCCAGTACCCCACCATGGCTTCGCGCGCGCGGAACCGACGGACGAATTCAGCCGTTGACACGTGATCCCTCACTTGCTGTTGTGTGCTGTTCCGACAGAAGGCGGCCGGCCGGTCGTCGGTCGCCGCTCACCGGTTGTAGGCGGGCGCCGGTCCCGCGAGGCCGGCGCTGACCGCGTCGCAGGCGGCGACCAACTCCGCGTCCAGCGGCGGGGCCGCGGCGAGGGCGAGGTTCGCCCGAAGCTGGTCGACGCGGGAGCCGCCGAGCAGGACCGAGCCGGTCACCTCGCGGGCGAACAGCCAACGGTAGGCCAGCTCCACCAGGGGCAGCCCGGCCTCGTCGGCGAGCAGCGCCAACCGGTCCAGCGCGTCGAACAGCCGCTCGTCCCAGTAGCGCCGCCGGTACATCTCCGACAGCCGCGAGTCCCCGAACCGGCCGCTGGTAGGCGCCTCGTCCCGCCGGTAGCGGCCGGTGAGCAGGCCGCCGCCGAGCGGGTTGTAGACCATGGTGTGCACGCCGTGCACGGTGGCGAACTCCGCGTACTCGTCCTCAAGTCGGCGGGCCAGCAGGTTGTAGACCTGCTGCGCCACCACGGGCCTGGGCGCCCCCGTCTCCTCGGCGACCCGGATGACGTCGCCGATCTGCCAGGCCGCGTAGTTGGAGACACCCAGCGCCCCGATCTTCCCGGCGTCCGCCAGCTCGGCGACGGTCGCCAGGGTGTCCTCCAGCCGCGCGGCGCGGTCGGGTTGGTGCAGATAGAAGAGGTCGACGCGGTCGGTGTTCAGCCGCGCCAGGCTGCCGTCGACGCTGGCGCGCAGCCCGGCGGGGGAGAGCGGCGAGTGCGCGCCGGCGTCCGGGTGCGGGATGCCCGCCTTGGTGGCGAGCACCACCTGGTCGCGGCGGCCCGCGAGGAGCCGGCCCACGATGCGCTCGCTCTCGCCGCCCGCGTACCCGTTCGCCGTGTCGACGACCGTGACGCCCGCTTCGAGCGCGGCGTCGAGCATGGCGGCGGAGGCCGACTCGTCAGCGGTGTCCCCGAACGTCATGGTGCCCAGCGCCAGACGGGTGAGCGGCAGGGGGAGGCCGTCGACCCGCTCGGCGGGCATCGGGTGGGCCGTGCGGCTGGGGCGCATGGGATTCTCCGTCGGGTTCATCGGGGGTCCGCCTCATCGGTGGGCACCGTCGCGGTCCGCTCGCGTCCGGCCGCGAGCAGATGGCGCGGCTTGCGGCCGCGCATCAGCGTCGGGTCGAGCGCGGCGGCCCGCAACGCGCGGGTGTAGGGGTGCCGGGGCGCGCGCAGCACGGTCTCGGTGTCGCCGCTCTCCACGACGGCGCCCTTGGACATCACGACGACGGTGTCACTGATCTCCCGCACGACACCCAGGTTGTGCGAGATCAGCACGAAGGTCACGCCCGTGTCCCGCTGGAGCTGGGCCAGCAGCGCCAGGATGTCCGCCTGCACCGAGACGTCGAGGGCGCTGGTCGCCTCGTCCAGCACCACCAGCTCCGGCTCGCAGGCCAACGCCCGCGCGATGCCGATGCGCTGGCGCTGCCCCCCGGAGAACTCGTGCGGCCGGCGTCCCCGCGCCGAGTCGGGCAGGCCGACCCGCGACAGGTGCTCGGCCGCCTTCCGGCCACGCTCAGCCGCGGGAAGCCGGCCGCGCATCGCGACGGCCTCGGCGACGATCTGCTCCGCCGTCAGCCGGGGATCGAGCGAGCCGTAGGGGTCCTGGAAGACCATCTGGACGCGCGAGCGCAGTGGCCGGAACTCCCGCTCCGGCATCCGGGCGATGTCCGTCCCGTCGAGCAGGATGCTGCCCGAGGCCGGGGTGAGCAGCCGCACGACGGAACGGGCGATCGTCGACTTGCCGCAACCGGACTCCCCGACGATGGCCAGGGTCCGGCCGGACTCCACGCGGAACGAGACGCCGTCCACGGCCCGGAACGTGCCCCCCGGCACCGCGTACTCGACGACGAGGTCCCTTACCTCCAACAGGGCGGTCACCGGTCACTCTCCTTCTCCGTGACGGAATGCCCCGCGACGGAATGCCCCGCGACGGAATGCCCCGCCGGGGAACCGTCCCAGGCCCCCAGCCTGGGCACCGACTCGATCAGCCTGCGGGTGTAGGGGTCCGCCGGGTGGTCCACGATGTCCTCCGCCCGCCCGCTCTCGACGAAACGGCCATGGCGCATGACGTGGATGCGGTCGGAGACCAGCCGGGCCACCCCGATGTCATGGGTGATCATCAGGATGGCGGTGCCCGTGGTCTCCTGCAGCTCCAGCAGCAGGTCCAGGATCGACGCCTGCACGGTGACGTCCAGCGCGCTGGTCGGCTCGTCGGCGACGAGCAGCACCGGCTCGGCGGCGAGCGCCGCGGCGATCAGCACGCGTTGCAGCATGCCGCCGGAGAGGTGGTGCGGATAGCGCCGCAGCTGCTTCTCCGGATCGGGAATGCGCACCCGGTCGAGGAGCCCGACGGCGACCTCGCGCGCCGCGGCCCGACCGACGCCGCGCCCGATGCGGACGGCCTGGACCAGCTGGGCGCCGATGGTGTGCACCGGGGAGAGCGCCGTCATCGGGTCCTGCGGCACGAGGGCGACGCTGCGGCCACGCAGCGCCTCGGCCCCCCCGCGGTCGCGGACGACGTCGACGCCCTCCAACACGGCGGAGCCGGACAGCACGGCCAGGTCGTCGGGGAGCAGGCGCAGCAGCCCCATGGCGGTCGTGGACTTGCCGGAGCTGGACTCCCCGATGATGGTCACCGTCTCGCCCCGATCCAGCGCGAAGTCCACGCCGTCGACGGCCCGCACGACACCGGCGTCGGTCATCAGCTCGACGGTGAGGCCCCGCACTTCGAGTAGCGACATCAGCGCACCGCCGTCTTCTTGTCGAGGCGCCGGCTCCAGGGGGCCCTCGGCTTCCAGGACCCCTCGCGCAGCCCGTCGCCGAGCAGGTTGACCCCGATGACCAGGGCCGCGATGAACAGCCCCGGCAGGGTGACGATCCACCAGGCGGTCTGCATGACGGCCTGGCCGTCGGAGATGATCCGCCCCCAGGTGGGGAAGGGGCGCTGCGGGCCGGCGCCGAGGAAGCTGAGCGCGCTCTCCAACAGGACCGCCTGGGCGAGCAGCAGCAGCACCACGACCAGCGCCTGCTTCATGATGTTCGGCAGCACGTGCCGGACCAGGATCGCGCCCCGGCGCAGCCCGAGCACCCGGGCGGCCGCCACATAGGGTTTCTCCCGTTCCACCAGGACCGTCGAGCGGGTCAGCCGCGCCGGTTCCGGCCAGTTGGCGATGGCGATGACGAACGCGATCACGGGGATCGACTGCCCGAACAGCGCGACGACGAGCAGCAGCATCAGCAGCAGCGGCAGGCTCAGCTGCGCCTCCACGAAGCGGGAGATCACCGCGTCGGTCCGGCCACCGTAGTAGCCGGCGAGGGAGCCCAGGGTGATGCCGATGAGGCCGGAGACGAGCACGGCCGTGACGCCGATGGTCAGCGAGACCTGGCCGCCGTGCAGGATGCGGGAGAGCAGGTCGCGGCCGAGTTCGTCGGTGCCGAGCAGATGCCCGGGGGTGCCGGGCGGCCGCAGTCGTTCGCTCAGGTTCTGGGTGTCGGCGGAGGGGATCGGCAGGACGCTGGCCAGGGCGATGGGCAGGACCACCAGGGCGGTGAGAAAGGCGCCGATGAGCGTCTTCAACCGGGCACCGCGGCGTCGGCGGCCCGCGGCGGACCTGGACAGCTCCCGCTTGCCCACCGCGCTGGGGCGCGGTGCCCCCGCAGTCGGAGGGGCGGGTGAGGCCGGTGTCGGGTTCGTCATGCGCTTGCTTTCTGTCCGAGGCGGACCCGGGGGTCGAGCAGCGGGTAGCAGAGGTCGACCACCAGCTGGACGGTGATGGCGAGGACGGCGGTCACCAGGACGGTCGCCTGGATGAGGGGGTAGTCGCGGGTCTGCAACGCCCGCACCACCAGCGACCCGACGCCGGGCCAGTTGAAGACCACCTCGACCACGACAACGCCGTTGAGCATGCTCGCGAAGCGGGTGCCGAAGGCCGTGACCACCGGGACCGCCGAGTTGCGCATGGCGTACCCCCAGGTGAGGGCCGCTCCGCTGACGCCCCGGGAACGGGCGACCGTGCTGTAGGGGGCGGCGAGCGCGTCCGTCATCTCGTGCCGCACCGTGCGGGACAGCAGCGCGATCTGCAGGATCGCCACCGTCGTCGCCGGCAGCACCAGCCCCGACCAGGTGGCGAAGCCGGAGACCGGGAGCCAGCCCAGCTGGCTGGCGAAGACCGTCAGCAGCATGATGCCGATCCAGAAGTCCGGCATGGACTGGGCGCCGATCGTCACGAAGTTGGCGCTCATCTCGCGCAGGGTGTTGGCCCGGCGCGCCATCCACACGCCCAGGGGCACCGACACCGCGAGCGCCAGCAGCATGGCCGCGACGGCGAGGGTCACCGTGTAGGGCATCCGGTCCAGCACCACGTCCAGCGCCGGCTGGTGGAAGGAGAACGAGGTGCCGAAGTCCCCGGTGAGCAGTCGGCCGAGGAACGAGACGTACTGGGCGTACAGCGGTTCGTCGAGCCCCAGCTCCTGGCGGATGGACGCCAGCTCCGAGCTGTTCGCGTTCGGCGGGGCGTAGGCCGCGGCCGGGTCGCCGGGGGCCAGGCGGATGAGGAGGAAGACGAGGGAGACGGTCATGAAGACCGTCAGGACGCTCTGGGCGATCCGGGTCAGCAGATAGCGCGCCATCTCATTCCCCGATCGCGACGGCGGAGAGCGGGTAGGAGTTGATCGACGACAGTCGCACGTCGCGCACGCTCTCCCGGCGGGCCAGCACCGCGTTGGGCACGAACGCCCAGAGCACCGGCGCCAGTTCCCACACCTCGCGCTGCACCTCGGCCAGGAGGTCGTTGCGTTCCGCGCGGTCGCCGGTCTCGGTGGCGAGGGCGACCTTCGCGGCGATGTCGGAGTAGGCGAAGCCGAGGTAGTCGTCGCGCTGCTCGCGCATCTCGGGGGTGCTGCCGTACATGCCCTGGATGTTCGTCAGGGCCAGCCCGGTCTGGTTGCCGTAGCCGTTGCACAGGATGTCCCAGTCGCCGCCCAGCCCCCGCCGCCACTCGTTGATGTCCCCGCCCGGCTGGAACTCCCTGAGTCGCAGTCGGACCCCCACGTCGCGGTACATCTGCACGAGCGCCTCCATGGCCGCCGAGTCGTTGACCCACTCGCCGCTCTCCCAGATGAGCGTCATCGACAGGTCCTGGACGCCGAGCCGGGACAGCTCGGCGCGGCACCGTTCGGGGTCGTGGACGAACTCGCCGGTCTTGACGTAGCCGTCCAGCGTGGCGGGCACGAGGCCCTCGGCGATCACCACGTCCCCGCCGAACAGCTCCTCGGCGATCAGCTCGCCGTCGATGGCCCAGCTCAGGGCGCGGCGCACCCGCGGGTCGTTGAGCGGACTGTCCTCGGGCTGGCGGAAGTTGAAGAAGAGATGGGAGTAACGCGTTCCCGGCACCGACTCGATGGCGATGTCGGAAAGGCCCTCCAGTTGGAGGACGGAGACCGGGGCGATGCTGTCGATGACGTCCACCGCGCCGGAGCGCAGGGCGTCCACCCGGCTGGACTCCTGCGGCATGAACTCGATGTTCACCCGCTCCACCGACGGCTTGTCCGGGCCCCAGTACCGCTCGTTGACGACGAGGGTGTACCGGCCGGTGCCGCTGTCGGCGCGTTCGACCCGGTAGGGGCCGCTGCCCACGCCGCCCTGGAGTTCCTCGGGCTTGTTGGCGGCGGCCGGCGTGATCAGGATGTTGGACATCAGCACGTCCAGGGTGACCACGGGGGCCCGGGTGGTGAGCAGGAAGGTGCGGGCGTCGATCCTGGTCAGCTCCGGCCACTCGGGGAACTGGCTGCCGACGAAGGAGCCGTCGCCGGTCTCCCGGTAACAGTCGATCGCGGTCTTGACGTCCTCGACGGTGACGGGCGTCCCGTCCGAGTAGACGAGGTTCTCGCGGAGCCGCACCGTCCACTCCAGGGCGCCGGTGCGTTCGAAGCTCTCCGCGAGCACCGGTTCCACCGTGAGGTCCTGGGCGACCGCGGTGAGCGCCTGGCGGACCGCGCGCTGCACGGTGACCGCGGCGTCGAACTGGTTCATCTTGTTGTCGAGGCTGATCAGTGACCGGTTCAGGGCCAGCGTCAGCGTCTTCGACGAACCGCCGCCGACCGTACCGGTCGGCCCGGCGCAGGCCGAGAGGAACGGCACGCCGAGCACGCCGACCGCGGCTCCGGACCGCAGAAGACCTCGCCTCGACAGCCCCCGGGGCGGCTCGGCCCCGGCGGTTATGTGACGCGTGTCCGAATCTCTGCTGCTGGTCATCGTTGACCTACCATCTGGGCCGATTCCCCCGGCCTCGTGATCGATGTGTGCGATGTCCCCCACGCGCGGGCGACGCCCGTCGACGTGGGAGAGGGGCTGCTCGTCCTGCCGGCCCCCGGGTGTGTTCCCTCGTGCGCTGAGGTGGCCGTCACTATGGCACTCTTGCGTGAAGGGCGCAATAGAAGTAGCGTGAAGTGCGCAATTGACGCGGGGGTTTCCCTCCCTCCGGACCCCGAGGAGTCCACATGGCACCCATATTGGCGCTGGCGGACGACCTTTCAGGGGCCGCCGAGACGGCAGCGGCACTCAGTACGCGCGAAACACGCAACTACACGGACCCCGACGTTCCCCGACTGCTGCTGCTGACCGCGCACACCGCGCATCCGCACCCCCACCCCGCGCCGGGCGGCGCGCTGGTCGTCGACACCGACAGCCGCCACCGCGACGAGGGAGAGGCTGCCGCCCGGGTGCGCGCCGCCCTGTCCCTGGCGGAACCGCCGTCGACCGGCGCCCCGGTGGAGGCCGTCACCGTCCTCAAGAAGATCGACTCCCTGCTGCGTGGACGACTCGCCGCCGAACTCGGGCCGCTGCGCGAACGCGGGGGCCTCGTCCTCGCCCCCGCCCTGCCGGTGGCCGGCCGGACCGTCCTCGACGGTGCCGTCCGCGTCGACGGCGGCCCGCTCTCGGCCGCGCCCGCCTGGCGGCTGGAGCCGACCCGGGCACCCGACGACATCGCGTCGGCGCTCGCCCCGCTGCCGTGCCGCACGGTGCCGCTCGCCCTGGTGCGGGGGCCCGAGACGGCGCTCTCCCGGGCGCTGCGGGACGCCGTCACCCACGGCATGGTGGCCGTCTGCGACGCCGTCAGCGACGACGACCTGACCCGGATCGCCACGGTGACCCGGCGCGCGCTCGGGTCCGGCGTGGCGCTGGCGGGATCCGCCGCGATGGCCGGAGCCCTCGCCCGCACGACCACCCCCTCGGCGCCGGCCCCCGGCGCCCCGCGGCAACTCCCACCAGCCGACCACCCGCGGCCCCTCCTCCTCGTCGTCGGCACCGCCGAGCCCTCGGCACGGCGCCAGACGAAACGGCTGGCCCGCGCCGGCGTCCCGGTCCTCTCGCTACCGGGCACCGAACTGCTCACCGACCCCGGGGCCGCGGCCACCGCCCTCGCCGCGGCGGCCCGCCATCCGGTCTCCGCCGTCACCCTCGCCGAGACCCTCGTCGAGGCACCGCCCGGCGCCCTCACGGGCGCCCTCGCCGACGCCGTGGCCCGCTCCGGCACCCCCGCCGACCTGGTGCTCACCGGGGGCGCCACCGCGCGCGCCGTCATCGACGCCCTGGGCCACCCGACCCTCGCCTACGGCGGTCCGATCCACCGGCCCGAGCGCCCAGGGGAGGTCGAGTACGGCGCGGTCCGGCTGCTCGCCCCCGACGGCCGCACCGTCGTGACCCGGCCCGGCAGCTTCGGCGGTCCGGACAGCCTGCTGACCATCGCCCGATCCCTCCGACCCGTCGCCCGCGGCCACTCACCCGTCCCGCCGGGCCCCGCCGACCGTCCGTAGAAAGGCACACCAATGAACCGTTCAGCGATCGCCGTCACCATGGGCGACGGCGCCGGCGTCGGCCCCGAGGTCGTTCTCGCGGCCCTGCTCGACCCGAGCATCGCTGAGGCGTGCGACGCCGTCGTCGTCGGGGACGCCGAGCGACTGCGGCAGGCCGCCCGGATCATGCGGCTCACCCCGCGGATCAACCCCGTCCAGGACGTCGGGGAGGCCGAGTTCGACGGCAACACGGTCAACGTCGTCGACCTCGGGCTGCTGCCCCCCGACCTGCCCTGGGGCCAGGTCTCCCACGTCGCCGGCGACGCCGCCTACCACTATGTGCGGGTCGCCTGCGAACTCGCCATGAGCGGCCAGGTCCAGGCGATCTGCACGGCGCCGCTCAACAAGGAGGCGCTGCACCTGGCCGGTCACCTCTACCCCGGCCACACCGAACTGCTCGCCGAACTCACCGGCGTGGACGAGGTGTCGATGATGCTCTCCACCCCGCAGATGAAGGTCATCCACGTCACCACCCACGTCGGCCTCATCGAGGCCGTCCGCAGGATCGAGCCCGGACTCGTCGAACGAACCATCCGCCGCGGCCACGAGGCGCTGGTCAGGGCCGGCAACCCGGCCCCCAGGATCGGTGTCGCCGGCATCAACCCGCACGCCGGCGAGAACGGCCTCTTCGGCGACGGCGAGGAGGCCGAGAAGGTCGAGCCGGGCGTCGAGGCGGCTCGCGCCGCCGGCATCGACGCGCACGGTCCGCTGCCCGCGGACACCCTGTTCTTCCTGGCCGCTCGGGGCGACTACGACCTGGTGGTGGCCATGTATCATGACCAAGGCCACGGGCCGGTCAAGGTGTTGGGGATCGAGGCCGGGGTCAACATCACCGTGGGTCTGCCGGTGCCGCGCACGTCCGTCGACCACGGCACCGCCTTCGACATCGCCGGTAAGGGCGTGGTCGACACGCGCAGCATGGTGGAGGCCATGCGGCAGGCGATCCAGGTGGCACCCCGCCCCGCGTCCTAGGAGATCCCATGGCACTGTCGGCCACCGAGCGCCGCCGGTCGGCCATCGTCGACCTCGCGACGTTCTCCGGCCTCGCCAGCGTGGAGGAGCTGTCCCGGCGCTTCGGGGTCACCCCGTCCACCATCCGCCGGGACCTGGCCAAGCTCACCGCCGAGGGGCGCATCACCCGCACCTACGGCGGGGCGGCCCCCGCCGCCCGGCACGGTCACGTCGAGTCCTCGCTGCGGCAACGACTGGGCGAGGCCCACGAGGCCAAGCGCGCCATCGGCCGCCTGGCCGCCGCCCAGGTGGCGCCGGGCGACGCGCTGCTGCTGGACACGGGATCGACGGTCGGGGCGCTGGCCGACGAGCTGACCGAGGCCGAGGACGTCACGGTGACGACGGTGAGCCTGACCGTGCTGGACGCGCTCGCCGACGCCGAGGGCGTCACGCTCCAGTGCCTGGGCGGTCGGCTCCGTCCCGCCAGCCAGGGCTTCGTCGGCCCGCTGGCCGAGGCCGCGCTGGAACGGATCAGCGCGGACATCGTCTTCCTCGGCACGGACGGGGTGTCCGCCACGGGGGAGATCTGCGAGGCGGACCTCGTCCAGACCCGGCTCAAGGAGCTGATGATCCGTCGCGGCGGACGGGTCTTCGTCCTCGCGCACGGCAGCAAGATCGGCGCGGCCCCGTTCCACGCCTGGCTGCGGGTGCCGGTGCCGTGGACCCTCGTCACGGACGCCACCGCCTCGACACACTGCCTCGACTCGCTGCGGGAACACGGCGTCGAGGTCGTCGTCGCCGACGCCTGAACGCGCGGCGGACGCGCCCCCGCGGGCGGCAACGGGGGCCGGGGAGACGAGAGGTGTCAGCCGATCACGAGTTCCCCCTCCTCGCCTCCACCTCACCCGTGAGCGCCTCGCCGTCACCGAAGGCGGCACCGGACCGCGGTAGCCGACAGGGTCGAATGTCGGCGGTGCCAACGAAGAGGTGTGGGAGGTGGGGACCGGTTGAGGGAGCCCGCGGTGCGGGGCCCGGCACCGCGGCCAGGTGGCGGCGGACCACGACGCGGGGAGGGACTGGCCTGTTGGCCTCGGTCAGGGAACGGTGGGTGCGGGAGGGGTCATCCAGCGCACTGTTGTGCGAACTCACGGGCGCCCCAGCGGCTTTGTACCCTCATTTGGTAGCGGACTTTGTTCTCTCCCCGCGGTCGCCACCGCCGTGCTTCGGGGTTCGGTCGCCGGGTGTCAGTTCGACCGCGACGAGAAGAGGGCCACCCACATGAATCGCACCCCCCTGCCCGAGCACGCGTTAAAGAGAACCCCGTACAACCAGATCTTTGCGGCACTCATGTTGACGTCGCTCGTCGGGGCCTACGTCCTGCTGGGCGGCATCGGCTTCGGTATCGCCCTCGCTCTGTGGATCGCGGGGCTGATCTTCTATGGCCGCGCCTTCGGGAAACGGTCGTTCGAGATGGCGATGCGGCAGCGCGAACAGGACGAGGCATCCCACCAGCAGCTGCTTCGCGAGCGGGCCAGGCACGCTGCACGGGAGGGAATGACCTACGAGGAGCAGTCGGTCGAACTCGCCGCCCTCTACGGACGAGTCAAGCAGGATGTCCCGGAGAGCACCAGGCTTCCCTTCCGGCCGCGCGCGCGGCATACCGCGGAACTGACCGCCGAAGGCGTCGTCCGAGGTGAACGCGGCGGCTTCCCCAGCACAATCTTCGACCTGGCCGTTGTCAACGAGGTCGACCTAAGCGAGCTACGTCGGCGCGGCCAGTTCGACCGGGCCGTGGAGTGCGCCAAGGACTATCTGACCGTGTGCGCGGTCACTTTGCCCTTCGCCCTGCCATACCTCTCCGCGCAAGCAGCGTGGGAGTACAGCGACGATGGCAGCGGCGAGTTCACCACCCCCAGGAAGTCAGGCGCGTTGGAGCCGACCAGCGAGCAACGGCACAGTGACGACCCGCAGTTCGCCCGAATGCTGCTCTCCGTGCCCGCGGTACGGGAGGCAGCCCAAAAACTGGACCTCCTCTGGGTCATCTGGGGCGATCAACTGATCGCGTCGAAGCTGAGCAATACCGGACTGGCGCCCGACGAGGCGTTCCGGCGCCTTGGCACGGTTGCCGCGCTGGCCGCCGCCTTCCCCTGGGGGCAACTGGCCCAGTATCGGCAACCGAAGGACGCGGTGGCGGCCCTCCCTGCGCTCTGGGGACCACCACGCAGCCCACTCCTTGCTCACCAGTGGTGGCACGGTGAAGGACCGGACAACCCCTGGGTGCTCCGCTGGGGACATCAACCACTCGGCGCCACCGGGTTGCACCAACTCTCCAGCGTCGGCCTGTTCCTCGATGGGCGTCGCACCGACCTCTGAACCAT
Source organism: Streptomyces chisholmiae (assembly GCF_031845445.1). NCBI lineage: Bacteria > Bacillati > Actinomycetota > Actinomycetes > Kitasatosporales > Streptomycetaceae > Streptomyces > Streptomyces chisholmiae. The sequence continues at coordinate 365,703 of NZ_JAVREO010000007.1, forward strand.
CCCTTCGGCCGCTCGGCCCCCGGCCCCTCGCGGGGGGCCAGCGTCCGATGCGTAGAACCCGCGCAGAACGGTACGGGGCTGCTGGCTCGGCATCCTCGTTCGTATCTTCCCTGCTGAGTAGGGCCGTTGGGGACACGCTTGCGTCTTCACCACCGGACACAGCCTCGCCGGCCCTCTCGGATACCTGGGCGGCGCGGTGTTGTTGCACAGGGCAGTGTTCCGTGCTGGTGCTACTCGACGAGTACAAGACTGCGCGATCGACAGCTCCTGAGCTTGTCGGAACCGGCCCCGGAAGCGAGGTGAGGCACCCTCCGCCTGACCGCACGAGGGAGACGATCCGCGCTGGGCTACAGGTTGTTGAGCCGCCGAGGGTGTCGGAAACCGGGACCGGGTGGCCGCGGACCGGGGTGTGGCAGGTCGAGCGGTACGCGGCGGCCCCGCCCACCCCAGCTGTCGCCGGCCGGCCCCGCCGTAAGAGGATCACTGAGACAGGCGCTCGACCTGTCCCGTTTCCCGTCCGGGGACGGCAAGAGAGAGGAAAGCCATGCGAAGACGTACGATGTTCGCCGCTGTACTGCTGAACACGGCGGTGCTGAGCGTGGGTTGCTCCGGAGGAGACAGCACCGCGGACCGTCCGCCGGCGGCGACCCCGACCCCGGATTCGCCCACCGCCACCGAGCAACCACGGGAATCCACCGAGGCCCCCACGCCATCGCCCGAGGACCTGCCGCGCCTGGGCATAGGCGACTCCACAGCCTGGGAATCCACCCACCCCGACGACCGCGACCTCCGGACCGAGATGTCGATCACCGTCGAGGACATCACCTACTTCCGCGGCCCCGACCCCGAGCAGGGCGTCGAGAGTTCCTTCGGTAACGCGGACCAACTCTACGTGCGGCTCGATCTGACCATCACCAACCTCGGGGAGCACGTAGGCGTCTTCCTACCTCAGGGCTACGGGATGGAGTGGGCCGTACGAGAAGGCGCCTACCCGGCCGGCATCCCCACCGAGTACCTGACCGACAACGGTCACGTACTCGGCGCCTACGAGCCCGGCGCGGAGTACACCGGCCACGAGGTCCTCGCGATCGACACGCCCAGCGGCGTCATCGGCTACGTTGAGACCTCCTCGGGCGAGCGGCGGAAGATGTTCGTGATCGAGTTGCCCGACGGCGACGTCTGACGAACGGCCCGTTGCGGCGGGTGGCAGTCTGCGATGAAGCGTCAGCTGGACATTGGCTGAACGATCGAGCGGGTCCGCCGGGCATCCGGCGACGGTCGTCAGTGCCCGGCACAGGTTGCTTCCCCAGCGGGTGATCTCCCACAGCTCGAGTGGCTGGCTGGGTGTGGGGGTGAGTGGCCGACCCTGGACATGTTTCATCACCGGGTAGAGCAGTTGCCGGCTGTTCATCTCGGTGCGTCCGTAGTCGTGGATGGTCACTACATGCGGGCTGGGGAGCATCCCGGCCAGCCGCGCCTTCCGCTCGAACCGCTCGGGGAGATCGTTGCCGGTTCTCTCTGGCAGGCGTGTGAGTGTCTTGACGGTGACGGTCCGCGCCAGGCGTTCGTCCCTCGCTTCCCAGACTGTGCCCGTCCCATCCGCTCCGATGCGGTCGGTGTTCCGGTATCGGCCATCGAGTAACTCTCCTCGCATACCTCGCCCGATCTTCGGTAGTGCGAGTTCGTTTCTGGGGTCCTACCCACTGATGTTGGGACGCCTTCCTGTGCGTGCTCCGGTTCTCGGCTGGGTGGTGGGGAACCTGGGGTGGGGGTGGTGGGGGCGGATGGTCTCCGTGTTCGGGGTTTGCTTCGGGGCCTGTGGCGGGTTGGTGTGTGGCGTGGTGTTGGCTTAGCGCTGGTCGGTCGCTCGCTGGCCGGGGGTTGTTTTCGGCGGGTGGCTGTTTGGTCTTGGGTTGCTTTGGTGGGTGAAGGCGGCCCATAGATGTGGGTGGTGGAGGTCGGGTCGGGTGGCCTCGTGGTGGAGGGTGGGGTGTGAGGGTGGTGGGTGGTCGGGGTTGAGCATCCATAGCTGTGTGGCGTGTAGTGCGTCGGGCGGGGCGTGACCGCCGGCGGTGAGGTGGTGGTGGATGACGGCCATCAGGACCGCTGTGGCGCTGTCTTGGGTGGCCCAGCGGGAGGCGACGACGTCGGTCGAGCCGCGGGCGATCAGGGCGGTGGCCAGGGTCAGGGCTTCGTCGTGGTCCCGGGTGCTCAGGTCTGTCTCGCAGGCGCCCAGGACGACCAGGGCCGGCGGTGTGTGTCGTGTCCGTGGGTGGGAGGTCCAGGAGGCGTGCGACGGTCAGTTTTCCGCTGTCCAGCCGTAGGGCGGAGCGGGTTGGGTTGGGGCTGGCGAGGGCGTGGCAGGAGAGGTGGATCAGGGAGGCGGGGTCGTGGCCGCCGGGAAGGACGGCGAGTAGGTCCTCGGGGGTGCCGGAGGTATCGGGTTCGATGTCGAGGAGTCCGCCGTGCAGCATGGCGTTCGGGTAGTGGTCTCGTAGCGCCTCCACCTCGATTGAGGACCATGGGAGAGTGTGCTCGGGGTCGGCGAGTAGCACCTGCCGCTCGGCCAGTGGGAGCCGTTCCCGGTTCGCTGCCCTCGTCAGCGCCAGCGCGGAGGGCGCGTAGCTGAAGATGGCGTCCTGGCAGGCGTAGCGGACGGTGCCCGCTTTCTCGTCCTCTCGGCGTGCCGCGTGCCGCGTGCCAGGGCACCATGCCGAGCCGGTCGCAGGGCACCAGCACGACGCGAGGCGGTCGGCCGAGGGGTTCCAGGGAGGTGAGGACCGGTGCGATGGCCGCTGGCCACGCCCAGTCGCACAGTTTCTCCAACGCTTGCCGCCACCTCGCCTCGGCTACGGCTTCTTCCCCGGGACCGGTTGGCTGGGATCGCGCGGCGGCGGTGTCGAGGTAGCGGGTCAGGGTTGGGTCGGCCAGACCGAGGTGGGGCAGGCCGATGATGGCCGGGGTCTCGTGACCCGGCCGCAGGAGCAGCGCGTGGCCTTCGCTGCCTGCGGTCGTTCCCGGGATGAGGTAGACGAGGGCGTCGGCGCCGCAATCCGCGAGGCGGGTTATCAGCTTTGCCGGGGCGGTGTGGCCGAACAGGTTCCGGGTGCCCCTGCCGCCATGTGAGTCGAACCGCTCGAAGGTGCCGAGGGCTTCGAACGATGCGAAGCGTAGCTCGCTCGGGCCCGGTGGCTGGGCCTCGCCGGACAGCTCCGACCATCGGGTGAACGCCTGGCCGGCCTCCGAGCGCGGGAAGTCCTCCGGGGCGGCGGTGCGCCACTGTTCCGCTCGTTCGCGGTGGCCCCGCTCCTGGAGGAGTTCGGGAATCCTCGACGAGGCGGCCGCGGTGTGGAGCACCAGGGCTCGGCCTTGTTCGAGTGCCTCGACGGCCGCGGTCGCCCGGCCGCGTTCGGCGGCCCAGCCCGCCACCCGCAGCGCCAGGGTGGTGCCCGCGCGGGCGGCGGTCAGCGCGTGTTCGGCCCCGTGCTGGAGCAGCACATAGGTGGCGAGTTCGCGCATCGCCTCGTGTCCGGTTTCCAGCGCCAGGTCGAGATCCGCTCCCGCGGTCTCGCCGCCACGTCGTGAACGGAGAGCGTAGGCGAAGGTGAGCCGTGACAGGGCGGCGTACTCGGTGGTCGAGCCCCAGCCCTCGGCCGCCAGTTGCCGTAGACGTTCCAGCTCGGTGACGCCCAGCTCGAACAGCGTGTGGTCGTCGTCTCGCAGGCCCGCGTGGAGCAACTCAAGGCCGAGATGGCAGCGCAGGGTGCCTTCCAGTAGATGGTGGAGATCGGGGTGCTTGAGTATCGGGCCGCGGGTCAGGCACCAGCGGGCCTGGACGATCGCCTGGTCGAGGATGTCGCGGTCCGGGTCGACTCGGGCCAGCGACAGCAGGCCGAGCGTGTGGTTCGCGGGGTGAAAAGCGGCGTTCTCGGGATCCGTGCTTCGCACCGGCAGCGCCTTCCGCAGGTATCGGGCCGCTTCCTGTAGGTGGTTTTGGTCCCCGCGTGAGTGTCCGTGGTCCCGGTGGGCGGCTCCCAGGACTGAGGCGACGGCGTGACGGGCCTCGTGGTCCCCCGGGAGGGTTGCGTACAGGCTGGTCAGCTCGGCGATCAGCTCGGGAACCGCGGACAGGTCCCCGCCGTGGCGGGCGAACTGCATTGCCTGGACGGCGTCGTTCACCGCGAGTTGGACACTCCCCACGTCCCGGACCGGCTGCCCGGCAGACGCGGCGCGGCGCAGCAGTATCCTCGCGTGGGTGGCGTCGTCATCGTTCAGGCTGCCGAAGTACATGACGGGCCTGTCGAGCAGACCGGCAAGGTCGAAGCGGGCGGCGGCGACGTCAGGGCGATCCCCGTCGCACAGGAAGGCGGGGCCCGCGTTCCGTTCCGCCGCGGTGGCCGGCTTCGCCACCCGCAGCAGCACCTTCCAGGTGTGAGCGCTGTTCCGCGAGATCGCGTCGTACGGCGGAGTACTCGGGGAAACGAGCGGAGTGTTCCGCCGACAGGTCGATCCAGGCGCGGACGGCGACCGCCGCCTGTTCGTCGTCCCGTACGTTCTTCATCCTGGTGAACAGCCGGCGGGCCCTGGCCAGTTGGGCGCCCTACAGTCCCGTCTCGGCGAGGCTGTCGTGCTGAGCCGCCAGGGTGGTCGCGAGAGACAGGACCCGCCAGGTGAAGTCCAGCCGTAGCTGGGTGGACGGTGGGAGATCGGTGGGAACCAGGCGGCCTTGCACCCGCGCCGCCTCCACCACGTCCCGGTCCAGCGTGTGTTGCCGTGCAGCTTCCCTGACGATGTGGGCAAGGCCGCTGCTTTGGGAGCGCACCAGCCACTTTGGGGCCAGTAGCCGGACCAGTGAGAACCGGGCGCTGATCGCCAGCGGGTCGTCGATCGGCCCGTACCTGTCGACCCACCGCAGGTGGCGCAGAGCGGCCGCCCGGTCATGGGGCCGCGCGTCCCGACGACCCGGGGACGGGTGAAAGGCGCGGTAGGTCTGTCCGGGACTGCCGGAGAGGATGCCGTAGCGCAGGCCCAACAGGACACCGAGCACGGGCACCACCTCCTCCCGTGCGGGGTCGTTCTCGGGCAGTAAACCCTCGATCGTGACCAACTGCTCTGTGACCTCGTCCAGCTCCTGGCCCGATACCACGTCGAGCAGTTGGGTCGGAACCGGGCAGTATCCGGCGCGGTCCAGAAACTCCTCGGCCAGCCCCACGGTGTCGGCGGCCCAGGCCCGCGGGGCCGCCTCGCCGCCGGCCGTACTTCGTTCCGGCTCCGCCACTCGATCTCCCTGACGCGTGAGGCGTGAGGTCCGCGACGCGCCCAGCGGGGCGGTCGCCGACTGGATGGCGCGCCTGCCTTCCCGAGGTGTCCGGCGACAACGGTGCGGTGCGGGCAGACCGCAGCCCCCCGTCCACGCCGGGGGCGTGGACGGCATCGCGCCCGCCGCGCCCGCCGCCCCGCGCCCGCCGCCGAGGCGGCGGCCGGGGGGCTGGCGTCCCGTCGCGGCGTCGCTCCCGGGGGGCCGGTCCGCGGCGGGCCCGTCCCGACACGGGCGGGCGGGGTGGACGCGGCCTCGTCGCGCTGCTCCGTTCAGTCTCCAGTATGTGGCAGGAGGGACGCACCTTGGGGAACGTCCGGAAAAGACCCGGCAGTTGCCCTGGAAGAGGCCCGCTGACGGGCGGCAGAACGACAGCAGCCCCGGCACCCGGCCCTGGCAAGGGCCCCGCTGGTTGGGCCGTAACCACCTCGCTCCGGTGCCCGAGGTCCGCGACGCTCGCCGAGTCCAACGCGATGATCGAAGGGTGGGACCGGGAGGACGATGCCCGCCGGATCCGGTCCCGTCCTGGCACGATCGGCGAGTACGTCGCGGCCGAGCAGCCGCTGCTGGCGCTGCTGCCACGGGAGCCCTTCGAGACGGGCCCGTTTCTTCACTCTGCGGGTTGACCGCTGTGGCCGGATCAGCGTCCGCGTCAACCGCTACTCGGTGGCGGTCCGGCTGATCGGCCGGATCGTCCGGGCGATGCTGCACGTCTGCGAGCTGGTCGTCTGTGACGGCCGAGAGAAGGTTGCCCGGTATGTGCGGCTGATCGGCAAAGGCGGCGCCTGCCTCGGTCTGGAGCACCACCCGAAGCGCTCGTGCGCAAGCCCGGCGGCCTTCCCGGGAGCAACCGTGCTTGACCAGGTCCGCTCCGTTAGGCCGGTTCACTTTTGTCCATGACGCCTGGTGGGACGCTGCGGTCAAGGCCCACGGTGATCGGGACGGCGCCCGCGCTCTCATTGCGGTCCTTCTCCGGCTGGAGCAGGGCCTTCACCGATCCCCGCCTCTGTGCGGTCATCGTCGACCGCCGCACCTTCGGCCGCGGCATCATCGAGACCGGCACCGACTCCTACCGCCTCGCCACCACCCGTGCCCAAGCGGAACGGGCAGCCGGTTGAGCGGCAGTGAGCCCGCCCTACCGAACTGGCGCGCACTCATCGACGATCACGGTCGGCTCTGACAGGAAGACATCCCGGTCGACGGGGCCATAAGCGATGTTGAACGTATCCAGCCAGTACGACCACCCGCGGATCCCCATGGCACTGGTGAACCGGTAGTTCAACTGCCAGCGGACCCACTGACCGGGAAGCAGTCGAACCGCCGGCGGCCGGCGCGGCCGAGGAGGCAACCCGAAGAGCGGCTCCACACGAGCGAGCACTCGAAGTCGATCACCTTCGTCCCGCAGACTGACACCGACCTCGCGGAAGTCTTTCTGGCTCGGACACGGCTCGAAGCCATCACGCTCGGACATCTGAACGAAGTGGGCAAATCCAGACGGCACCTGGGGCAACGAGAAGCGGATCGGCGCCGCGTTTCTGCGGGCAGCGGCCTCCCCGCCCCGAGACTGCTTCGTCCAGGACGTCTTGATCCACTGCACCGTGATGTCCACCGCACCTGCCCTTCGCCGAGAGCCTACGGTCAACATCTGCTTGACGTCACCCAGGTTCCGACGCGACTGCCCGCTGCCAGTTCCCGGCAACATCCCACAGGGACATAGACCCAGACCGCTCTCCCAAACCGCCTACAAGCGCTCTCCTGTCTCACCTACACGGCCAGACGTGCTGGACTTCCCGCGGCAGCAGCAGGTACCTGTCTCCCGGCTCCTGGTACCGCGCCGTCCCGGCGGCGCGAAGGAACGACTCCATCCCAGATGCGGCGAGGGCCAGTACCTTGGCCGTCGCCGCGTCTGGGATCCGCTGCCTCGCGCCTGCCGCGCCCATCCCGCGGTCCACCTCTTCCAGGCCGGCCCGGTGGGCTTGGCTCTGCTGCTGGGCAATGGGCGGGACCGCTTGCGACCCACCACCGTGTACGTCGCGGCCGGCGGGCCACCGCCGGCGGGATCACGATCGAGGCCCGCCCCCGTTTCGGCTGCCCCGCCCCTGTTGGTACTACCGACGGGGGTCGCTTCCGCCGCCTGACCGCCCGTCTCCCACTCCAGTTCGGCAACCGCCTGTTCACCGTCCGCGACACCGGACACGAGGTCGATGTCCCGCACCGGGCTCGCCCCTGACGGGCCCTCACGCAGCTCGGCAGTGCGCTCCGACAGACCTTGACGCCCGCACGCACTCACCGGCGATCGGGCGGCCGGGAGACGCCCGCCCAGCCACGCGCGCCGGCGGTTGGGCGGACGTTTACCGCGACTCGTCGTCCGGCGGCCGAGGTCGGCACAGACGCGGCCGGCCACCGGTTGGTGCCGGCCTGCTTGGCGTTCCGGGGCGGGCCGGCTCTGTGCCGCGCGCTACCGCCGTTCTCCTTCGTCGATCCGTTCCAGAACCTCGGGGTGGTCGCGTCGGTGGTCTTCTCTGCGCCGGGTGACCCGTCCGGGTATCGACCTTTTCCGTGCCGGCGGTCTGCCTTCGAGGGGACAACGTGTTTCCTTTGCCTCGCTCTCGTACCGGTCAGGACCCGCACGCGGGGAAGCGTCAGGGACACGGTTTCGTCAACGGCTCTTGGGGATTCACGATGACGCTCCAGGGTTGTCCGTCCGCCGCGGTCACTCGGTCATTGGCCGTCACGATCGGTCGTCCGTTCCCATGGGCGGGGGTATTGGGGGCTGGTGATCAGGAATGGGGCGATGGCATGTGGAGGATCGTGTTGTTGTCCAGGCACTTGAACTGGCAGCAGGCTTACATCTCTGGCGTAAGGTTCCCCTGTCAATGCCTTACGGTTGGGGGTGTGTTGGTGTCTGGGGAAGACCTTGTGTCGGAGTTGGTGCTGATCGAGGCCGCGCGTGGCCGGTGGGCTGAACTGGTCCGTGCTGCCGAGACCGGCCGCGCGACGCGGTTGCGGGATCGGGATTCTGGTGCGGAGGCGATTCTGCTGCCCCTGGGCCGGGAGGGCATCTCGATGTCGGGGGAGTGGCCGGTGTGGGCGGTGACGGATGCTCGGCCCAAGCTGGGTGACCTGGTCCGGCAGGCGGCGGGTGGGCAGTCGGTCGTGCTGGCTCGTAGGGGCCGACCTGTCGCTGGACTGGTCGCCTCCGTCCCACTCGGCGGCAAAGCTGACTCACCCGCAGGCAAGCGCTCCTTGACCCGGAGCGAGTTCACGACGGAGGTGATGGTGGCCGCGCCCGTGGGAGACCTGCTCGACAGCCTCACTACGGAGACCCGCGACGCGCCGGTGGTGGCACCGGTGCCCACCGGTCTGCCGGGCTTGGACGACGTGACCGCTGGCGGGCTGCGCCCGGGCCGCCTGGCCGTGTTGACCGCGTCTTCGGGTGCCGGCTCAACTGCCCTGGCCCTCGGTATGGTCCGGGCGGCCGCGCTCGGTGAACGGTCGCGGCCGGTGTTGGTCGTCCCTGGCCGCCTCACCGCACGCGACGTGCTCCTGCGGGTGTTGGCCGCGGAAGCCGACGCCGACCTCCAACACATCGCCACCAACTCCCTGCCTGATGCTGACCGGCAGCGGGTGAGCGAGGTCGCGGCCCGGCTGCGCACCGCTCCGCTGCACCTGGCCGACCACCTGTCGACGTTGGATCAGGTCCGCGCGGCCGCCGAACGGATCGATGGCCTGGCCCTGGTCGTGCTCGACCCGGTGACCCACCTCGACCTCACCGCCCCCGTGCCTCCGCCGCTGGCGCTGCGTCGTCTGGCCCGCGAGCTGCCCGCCGCGGTCCTCGCCGTCGCGACGTCTGGCGCCCCGGGTATCGAGGACCTGGCGGTGGAAGCCGACCTGGACCTGTACCTGGACCGCGACGACGAGCAGGCGAGCCTGACTCTCAGGCGGCACCGGCACGGCCCCACCGCGGCCTGGGCCCTGCGGGCCGACCTGGCCCGTGCCCGTCTCCTGCCCCGGCCCACCGACGACCCACTCCCGCCCTCGCCCTCGCCTCCGGCCGCCGTATCGGAGGCGCCTGAGGACGTGCCCGCCCCGGTGGCGGTGGTGGTGCCGGTGGGGGAGCCCGACCGTCTCCCCGACGGCACGGTGGTCACCGCCGCCATCGAGTCGTGTGTCCTGTGTGGCCAGCCGACCCCGTACCGGGCGGCCGGCCGGCCGCAGCACATCGGCGGCTTCTGCACCAACACGGCACCGGCCCCCGGCACCGCCGGTACTGCCGGCACCGCCGGTGCGGCGCCGGCCGGCACCGGCCCGGAGCCCACCACCACCGCTACTGGTCCGGTCGGCGCGGCCACCCCGACCACCGCAGCCGCAGCTGGCCCGGCTGGCACCGCCCCGGCGGGCCCCGGCCAGGGCTCGGGTCCGGGGCCGGGCCGGCCGCAGCGGCGCCAGGAAGAGACCGGTGGCCTGATCGCGCAGGCCGTCGCCGCCGCGTTGGAGGACAACGGTGGCGACATGGACGCCGCCCTCACCACGCTCGTGAAGCGGGCGATCCCCGACGGCATGGCCCTCCTCAACAGCACCCGCGTCGGGTCGACCTACGACTTCACCCACTACCTCTCCGTCGACGATATCCCCATCCTGAAGAAGCCCTCCCGGGACGGCGCCGACCAGATCTGGGAAGGCCGCCCGAAGTGGCGCAACCACACCGCCGAGACCGGACCGGCCCGCACCGTGACCGCTCTCGACGTCAACGGCGCCTACCTGTCCGCACTCAAGACCCACCTGCCGATCGGCACCCTGCGCCACAACCCCGACGGCACCTACGACCGCAAGCGGAGTGGCGTCTACCTGATCACCCCGCCCGAGTGGGCGCACGAGGACCTCCCCAACCCCCTCGGCAACCGCGACGAACCCGGCCCCCTGTGGGTCACCGACCCCACCCTCCGTCTCCTGAACCGCCTAGCCGGCCCGAAGCACGGCCTGTGCGCCGCCCCGGTGATTCACGAGTCGTGGACATCCGGCTCCTCGGAGGCGCTGCTGGAACGGTTCCGCCGCGAGCTGGCCACCGCCCGCGACACCGCCATCGAGACCGACGACCGCGTCACCCTCGAATACATCAAAGCCATGTACAGCAAGTTCGTGTCCACCATCGGCGAATCGTCGGCGAACCGGGAGATGCGCCGCCCCGACTGGATGCACATCATCCGCTCCCAGGCCTTCACCAACCTCTGGCTGAAAGCATGGAAAGCCCACCAGGCCGGCCTCACCATCGTCCGCATGACGGGCACCGACGAACTCCACGTCACCGGCGGCGACTGGCGCACGGTGTTCACCGAGGGCCGGCGCCTGACCGACATGAAGCTCAAGACCGAGTACACCATCGGACGAGGTGAGGGCTGATGGCCGGCCGCTGGGCACAGTTCGGCCTCTACGGTGCCCAAGGCGTACCCGGCTGGGTCGCCCTCGGACGCGAGATGGACCGCCAGGTCACCGGCATCAAGTCCCCGGTCGACACCCGCCGGGGCCTAGCCGCACGCCTGCGCTACCTGAACTCGCCGGCCGGCCGGGAGGCCATGGCCCGAGCCGGGATCACCACCCGCCCCCGCACCATCGCCGCCTGGAGAGCCGGCACCAGGCGCCCACTCCCCGCCAACCGACAACGCCTCGACGCCGCCTACTGGGACCTACGCCGCCGCAACCTCGCCATCGACTGGCAACGCCGCCTCGCCCGCACCGGCACCCGCATCGAGATCCACCCCGTCGACCAACGCGACGTCACCCGCGGCCGCGCCCGGGATCTGGCCGTGCGACGCGTGACGGTGCGCGGCCACCGCATCTGGGACGACATCATCGCTGCCTGGATCGACGAAGACGGCGAAATGCTCGACATCGTCTGGGACGAAATCATCACCGACCTCGGCTCCGACTACGACTCCTACTCCTACGTCTCCAGCATCGGGTTCGGCATCTGAACCGCCCCCGCCCGGAGGCCTCGACACCCGACCGTGTCGCGGGCTCCCGCCCACCTGCCCGGCCCGTCGCTGCCGACCGTCCACCGGCCGAGCCCCAGACCCCTGGGTGCGCGCGGGCGGCGCGACCTGGAGAGTTCATTTCCCACGTGGACAACGAGGACAAGATCCACAGGCCGCTGCCCAGCTCAAGCTCTCCTGCCCAAGCTCATTTGCTCAAGAAGGCCGCCGACTTCGGCAGGCACCCCACGCCCCAGCAGCCAGGACACCACGTTTCCTACTTCGAGCACCCGACCGACGACGCCGACGAGACCATCACCGCGTTGCTACCTCGTTGCTCTTCCCCATGAGGCAAGAGCGTCGCGGTTTCTGACACATTCAGTCGCCGGCCACACTCCGGCAGATCCCACTTTCAGTGCTCTGACCTGACCGAACGTGCCCAGAAGCCGCGTCACGATGGTCTGCAGCTCCGATCAACGCCGGCGCGCCCGGCGACGGCAGGCTCTCCCAGGAGCGCGTCCACCCGCCCGAGTCCGACCCGCCCCTCCAGCGAGCCGGGCAGCGGCTCGCTCCCTGCATCCCGGACTGCTTCCCGAAGGTCACGGATCTCCTGCTGGAGGGTCTCCAGCAGCGTGTGGACCGACTTGCTCAAGTCCACACCGTTGTCGGCCAGCACCTTGCGCGTGTCCCGCAGATCACCGCGCATCCTTGACAGCTCGGAGTTCACCGCGCCCTCGGTGTCACGCTGGTGCTGTTACTGAGATTGAACTCGTGGTGTCGTAGGGGCTGACGGGCGGCTGTCCCCTGCGGTATCACCGGAGCATGCGGTATCCACAAGGGGGCGGGCTGACCGCCGAACGGCAGCAGTTCCGCGAGGAGTTACGGCTGAAGGCGGCTGAGAGGTTCACCCAGGGCGAGGCGAGCTCGTTGATCGCCAGGGACCTGCGGGTCAGCGTCCGTTCCGTGCAGCGTTGGCGGCAGTTGTGGGACGAGGGCGGTCCGCGGGCTCTGCGGTCACAGGGACCGGCGTCGCTGCCGAGGCTGAGCCAGAAGCAGTTCGCCCAGTTGGAGGCGGAGCTGGCCAAGGGGCCCGCCGCGCACGGCTGGGAGGACCAGCGGTGGACGCTCGCGCGGATCAAGACGGTGATCGGCCGGCGCTTCCATCTGACGTACACCATCCAGGGCGTGCGGAAGATGCTGGTGCGCAACGGC